>NZ_WINV01000003.1:232298-347930 GCF_009827835.1 Apibacter sp. B2912 | reverse complement strand
TATGGTATTAAGGAAAAAGTGATCCTTCCAGATCATCTGGAATCATTACCTTACAGGTCTTTTGCTAACTTTAATGGATCTGTTAGTCTTCCTAAAAATTTAAAAGCTATTAGTAAAGAGGCTTTTTATAATTCTTTAATAAAAGATATAACTTTACCTGCCTCGCTTAAAAAAATTGATACAGAGGCTTTTAATGGAGCTAAACAATTAATTTCTATTACCAGTAACAATACAATTCCGCCTTCTTTGGGTAAAAATGTATTTTATGGGGTTGATAAAAATAACTGTTTGTTACAAGTTCCTAATTCTTCTCGTCAACTATACGCAAAAGCCGATCAATGGAAAGATTTTCAATTTAAAGAAGCTAATTTATTTATTTCTTTAAATTTACCCGATTCAGATTTCCCTGTTAATACCCCTTTTTTAGTTTCCACTACTCTTGAAAATAAGGGTAAATCCGAAGCTAATAATAATGGTGAAGTAGCTTATTTTTTATCTGAAGATGATCGTTGGGATGATAACGATTATTTACTTGCTAAACATTCTATCTCTGAAACTATACCTGCTAAGGATAAAATCTCTTTTACTACCTCAATATCTTTCCCTGATAAATTAGGTAATTTTTTCTTACTTGCTGTGATCATTCCTAAGGACTCAGCGGATATCCCATTGGAAGATTACTCAAGCTTTGCAGGAAAAATACATTTATCACCTGAATATAAAGTGAGCATAAACCCCTTAGATAAATCCATTTATTCCAGAGGGGAAAAAATAATTTTTAATGGTAAAGCCCGGTTGGCTGATAAAAGCCCTGCCATTGATAAAAATATTAAAATTAATTTAGTTACTGCAGGTACAAAAAGGGAGTTTTTTGCTAAAACTAATACCAAAGGTGAGTTTACCTACACTTTCACCCCTTTTGATGAAGAATTCGGTTTTTATCAAGTGGGAGCTTCTCATCCTGATATCTCTAATTCTGCATCGCAGACTGATTTTACTATTCTTGGTATAGACATTATCGACAGCGATATTATATTTAAAGGTATAGTAAACAATACTGTAGAAGGATCTATTGAAGTTAAAAATAAAACCCATCTTACTTTACATACTGTTACTGTCCATCCTATAGTTAATTCCGATAGTTATTCTATTTCTTTTGAACCATTGACCGTTTTAGAACCGGGTAAATCAGCTTTTTTAAAATACAAGCTTAACGCTAAAAAGGTTACATTGACTGATAATTACGAGTCTGCAGCCTTCGACATTAAAGCAGAGGAAGGTAATTTGGCTGAATTCTCCGCTAAATTTACCGCTACTACAGGTAAAGCTTATTTGGAGGTGAAAAAGTTTCCTAAAGATATTACTGTAACTAAAGGTAAAAAACGTTTGGTTGAATATACTCTTTTTAATTCCGGAAAAGAAAATACGGGCAAAATCTCTCTTTCTTTACCTTCTGAGGATTGGTTCAGAATTTTAAGTCCGGCCACTGCTTCAATTGATAATTTACCGCCGGGACAAACTGCTACCTTTACTATTGAGCTCACAGGTAGGCCGGATCTTCCTTTGAATTCACCATTCAAAGGCTCTATAGCCGTAAATACCGAAAAAGCCAATTCAATATTAATTCCTTTTGACATTGAGCTTGTTTCTGAAAATGTTGGATCTTTATGGGTGGATGTGGTTGACGAATATTCTTATAATACACCAAGTAAACCTCATGTTAAAAATGCTAAAGTGGTTATTTCACATCCATTTTCCGGTAAGGTGTTGAGCGAAGGATTAACCGACCAAAATGGATTGTATAAATTGGATAGTATTCCGGAAGGGTATTATACCGTTTCTGTTTCTGCTGATAAGCATGAAAGTTATAAAAATAATATTTTAATAAACGCCGGTAAACTCAATAATCAACGGGTGTTTATTTCTTACATGGGGGTTTCATATACCTGGGAGGTAACTCCAACAGAAATTGAAGATGAATATGATATCGATTTAAAAGTTGATTATGAAACCAATGTTCCTCAACCGGTGGTTATTATGGAATTCCCTAAACCCTTACCGGATCTTAAACCGGGTAATACGTACAGCTTTATGGTTACTTTAACCAATAAAGGACTTATCGCGGCAGAAAATGCTAAAATTCAATTTGATTCATATAATAATTACGTATTTACCCCTTTAGTTAATAAAGTAAACATTCCTGCTTTAACGGCTATACAAATACCGGTAGTAATGAGTATGAATAATTCAAATAATAATAGTTCCAATGGAAATAGTGAAGACAACAATAACAACAATGGTTCCAATGGAAATGGTGAAGACAACAATAACAACAATGGTTCCAATGGAAATGGTGAAGACAACAATAACAACAATGGTTCCAATGATAATAACAATAATTCAGATAATAATAATAGTAATAAGGATAAAAACGATGATAAGGTTAACAAAAATAATGGCTGCATAAGTTATGTTAAAGTTTTTTATGAATACAAGTGCGGTAACACTACAGTTAAAAAATCTTCTTACAAGATATCTCATATTAACCCAGGTTGCAATAACAATAATTCTTCGGGGCATTTGGATTTATCCAATGGAAGCGTGAGTACTGGAAGTGGTGGGTTTATTCCTATTGTTATATCGGGTGGCTGTACCCCTTTACCTCCATGCCTTATTGAAGCTGGTGGAGCAATTATAAGTTGTAACCCACTTCCTCCATATATAGGCTGCGCCTATAGTTTTATAACTTCAGGAGTAAATACTAAAAATATAATACTTTGCCTGATAGGTTTCTTAGAAAAAAAACCGAGTAAATTTGGTATAGGTATAAGCTGTGTTGTAGCTTTATATGACTTTTTTAATTGTGCGTTAGAAGATATTATAAATAAGTTTCAAAAATCTGGCTCAGACAAGATTCAGATTAATGATATGGAAGCTATACTTAATTTTATAAACACTGTAAATAGTTATTATGCTGAATATTATGGTAATTCAATTATGAATTCCTCTTCTTTTTTACAATTCGCAAATGCAACTGCTGCTCACTTAGGTGACAATAAACCTTTTACACCTCAAGATATTGCCAATATCAAAAGCCTTTTTGCTAATTCTGATATAAGCTCTTCTACCATGGATTACTTTTTTACTCGATGGAATTTAACTCTTCAAGCTTGGGATAATGGAGTTTATACTCCTAATGATAATTATCCTGACATAGTAAATAAAACTAAACTTAATGAATATTTGAAAACTATGATTTCTATAAAAGAATATGTAAGTTCCAGAGGATATGATTCTATAGATGAATTATATGCAGACAGGCTTAAAGAAGCTAAAGAATATTTTACTCGCAAACAAAATTCCGTTTGTGCTAAAGTTTCATTAGACATTAAGCAAAAAATGGTTATGACAAGAGAAGCTTTTGAAGGGAATTTTACTCTAACTAATGGTAGCCAACAAAAAGAGATTACTAATATTAAGCTTGATATAGAAATTAGAGATGATCAAGGCAACTTAGCTAATGACCTTTTCCAAATTAATATTAAATCACTTACAGATTTATCAGCCATTGATGGTACCGGATCTTTAGACCCGGGCAAAAAAGGTTTTGCCTCCATTTTATTTATTCCTACCAAGAAGGCAGCTCCTAATAAAAAGAAATCATATTCTTTTGGCGGTACTCTTTCGTATACCAATCCTTTGACTGATGAAGTAACTACGGTTAAATTGTTCCCATCTATTTTGGATGTCCATCCTAGTCCTGAAATTTATCTAGATTATTTTATGCAGAGAAACATTTTCGGGGATGATCCGTTAACTGAAGACATTGAACCTATCATCCCGGCTGAATTGGGTCTTATTATTCACAATAAAGGAATGGGAACGGCTAAAAATGTACATGTTAGTTCAGCTCAACCACAAATTGTTGATAATCAAAAAGGATTAGCTATTGATTTTGATATTATTGGTTCCAACTTAAACGGTAAAAAACGTCAATTGGGAATTACCAATATCGATTTCGGAACTATAGAAGGTGGTAAAACTGCGGTTGGACAATGGTGGTTTACCAGCTCCCTTTTAGGTCATTTTATAGATTTCGAAGCAAAAATTTCTCATTCTAATAGTTTTGGTAATCCGGACCTTAGCTTAGTAGGTGGTATTAAAATTCATGAACTGATCAAAAGTGTCCGAGTATATGGAAATCAGGATGATGGTATTAATGACTTCTTAGTTAATGATAGTAAAGATATTAGAGATTTCCCTGACTCGTTATTTTTATCTAGCGGTGGAACTAAGCCTGTGTTCCGTACAAAAAATATAGTAATTATAGATAAAAATCCCGATTCTATTGTATCTCAAATTGAAATTACCCCTTCCAAAGAAGGATGGAATTATGGTTTAATCAATGATCCTTGGAACGGTAAATATTTGATTACTAAGATAGTTCGTAATGATGGTGTGATTATTCCGTTGGATAACTTCTGGTTAACCCAATGTACACTACATGATAATGCGGATCCTGTTTATGAAAATAAGTTACATGTTATCGATAAATTTGAATCTATACATAGTGCTATCTACACCGTTTATTGGGAAATCAATAAAAATAATGCGGTGAGGGTAGAGGCTATTACTCATGTTCCTGAAAAAACTATCTTTGAAAGCTTGAATTATGTAGATGTTAAATTCAATACTCCTATTAATCCTGCAACTTTTACTTACAAAGATCTTTATTTGTCTTGCCAGGGTGGTAAAAATTTAATCGACTCAAGCATTACAATAAATAAAATCGATGAAAGAAACTATCGCGTGTATATTGGATCTAAAACTATGAAGTTTGGGTATTACAGATTCCGTGTATTAACCAATAATATTGAAGATGCTAACGGAAATAAAGGGACAACAGGAAAAGAAGCCAGTTGGACTCAATCTCCCAAAATTAATGTAATTAACGTTTCAGGTATTCTTAATGACGGAAAGCCTGTGGATAAAGTAACTATTCAATTTAATATGCCGGTGAATTTTACTAAGGAGGCCATTTATCTTAGAAAAGGTAATTCTGAAACAATACTTTTAGATAATGTAACTATATCCTATAGTGAAGATAAAACTATTTTTACTGTTCAAGGCTTAAAACAATATAATTATATGGATGGTAACTATTCATTAGTTATAGACCTGTCTAAAGTTACGGATACTAACGGCAACAAAGGTAGGGATAATCATTCTGAAAAATGGATGGTATATCCTGCTAATGCTAGCATTAAATTATATCCTAATCCTGTATTATATAACCTTACCCTTGAATCTAATATTCCTTTTAAGTGGTATCATATTGTCTCTCTTTTTGGTAAATCTGAATTTTACCAAACTTTCCCGGATCATACTTACAAGGCTATTATTGAAACCAATAATTCTTGGAATAAAGGAATTTATTTGATTTTCATTTATGACAGTAACAATAAATTAATTGCAGTTAAAAGATTTATTAAAATTTAACTGATTTAATCTATTTTAAGTATTTTATTTTTATATTATAAATCACGAGGAGAATTAACGTTCTCCTCGTGATATTTATAACTCGTTTTAAATTTATATCTAATTTATAATATGTTTTGAGTTTTTTATCTATGAAGAGAAAGATATATAAAATATACAATTTGACAATTTATTGATATGCTACGTTAATTTTAAAAAAGCAACTATACAATTATTCATTAAAAAAATAAATGCCAAAAATGTATTTTTTTGGCATTTGAAATTTATTTACTCATTGAATAAGTAAATCATTATAGAATTTTAGTGTTAATAAACCCTGATAACGAATTTATTACATCAAATGTAAGAAATTTAACCTTTGGCTGTTACCGAAATTCCATAATTAAAATAATTATCACATAATAGATAAATTATTCACAATACAAATCTTATATTATTTTTTATCTCTTAAAAAATAAGCAGAAAAAATATTAAGTACCAATAAGTATAAAATTTAAATTATTTATATTAAATAAATATTATGTTAAAATTTATTATTTTAAAAATAAAGCCAACATTTTATCCTTCATTTTGTTGAAAATCATTGTTTTATCCACCCATACAAGTTGAAACATGAGATTTTTAGCTTACTATTTCTTATATTTTTATGAAAATATATATTAATAAAATTTGTTAAAACTAAAATAAACTTAAATGAAAATTTGAGTTAATTTTAGTTTTTATCTTAAATTAGCTATCATGTTTATAAGTAATAATTAGTTTTCATTAAATATTAATTTTATGCTATTATAATAGAATGATAAAAGTAACAAAACAAGAAAAAGATATAGCTCTTGAAATATTACATAGTGCTTTCTTTAATGTACTTATTCCAAATTCAATTAACTTCACGATAAAAAAAGACCATAAGAGGCATGAAAGATTAATGGCTCTAATGGATTATCAATTTAAAATGTCAATGAAATATGGAGAAGTTTTTATTAGTGATGACAAAAATGGTTGTGTATTATATGTTGATAAAATATATTCCAGTTTACAAAAGATTAATTGGGAAATTAAACTTCTTTTTAAATGTATAGGCATTGAGAATACTTTTAAAACCCTGAAAAGGGAAAATCTTTTAAAAAAGTATCATCCTAAAGAACCTTTTAAGCATTTATGGTTAATGGGAGTTCGACCCAAATTTCAAGGCAAAGGGATAGGAAGTAAATTAATCAATGAAACCCTTAAAAGATATAAAGGAGATTTAATTTATGTGGAAACAACCATTCCCGAAAATATAAAATTTTATAAAAATTTAGGATTTACCGTTTTCCATGAAACACATGAGCTCAATTATCCACTTTATTTCCTTAAATTAAGAAATCAAATATAATTTTTTTTATTATACTTTCCAGTTCAAAAATACTAACTAACTATATAATTATTTAAAAATTATTCTAAGCTGCAAAATTTAAAAACCTATATTCTTAATGTTTTTAATAAAGATAATACTGAAGAGAAAAATATTGACACAGATTGGCTAAAGGAAAAAATTTATTTATTTTTTCAACGATCTAACTACAATGAAGCAGACAAAAAAGTATTTTTAAAGGACTAGCTAAATACAATTACAAAGAAGCTATCAAAGTAAGAGCTGGACCCTTAGACTATACCTATCAAATAACAAAGTTTATTTATAGTGCAAGAAATGAAGCCTATATTCAATTATTAGATAATGTGGGATGGTTGGTTTTAATCCATTCATCATTGAATTTTAAAACACAGTTTTATCCATAAAGTCAAAATAGAAAGAGAGTCACAGATATCTTTATACTCACAACTTTAGAAATATTAACTTCCTTAGAGTTTTACTAAATCCCAATAATAAACTTATTAATAAAATAAAATTCAAATAAAATAAAATTTATCTTAAATTAGCCTCTTATATTATTCTAATCATTTATAAAATTTGATTTATGAAAAAAGCAGTAAGTGAAAATTATACTAAAATTAACCACATACTAACAAAAGCTTTTGTAAATAATAATTCTGTAAATTTTGTTTTAAAACAAAAAAATGAAAAATATATTTCAAGTTTGATGGATTATTCTATATATATGGGTAAAAAATTTGGGGATATATTTTTAAATGAAAAAGAAACCGCCTGTGCAATACTCATAGATCATAAAAAAAAGAAAACTACATTAGGAACCCTTATACGGGATATTAAATTTGCCTGTTGTGTGAGTGGATTAAAAAATGCCTATAAAGTAGTGAAAAAAGAAAAGATTACTCATGAAACACTGCCTAAAAACATTGATTTTATTCAACTATGGTTTCTGGGGGTTGATGTTTTACAGCAGGGAAAAGGGAAAGGTACTGATTTTCTACAAGAGCTTATAGAATATTATAAAGGAAAAAAAGAAGCTATTGTATTAGAGACATCAACAGTAAAAAATATTAAATTTTATGAAAAAAATGGGTTTGAAATATATTGTGTGAATAAAGAAGATTTTGGATTTGATTTTTATTTTTTTATATATAGATATTAACAATGTTCGGAACTGAAATTCATTTTTGTACATTCATTTATATATGTATCGCTTTTATTAATTTATTTCCTGTATTACTAAACATTACTAAAAGAAAATATAAGAAATATCATATAAAATTTTTTATACTATCAGTATGTATCCTATTAAATAATTTATCATCAGGACTTCTGCCAGATAATAATTTGAAAATAAATATCCTTTCCCAGAATATATTGGCATATGTTATAGGATTAAGCACAACAATATATTATTTTTATTATATATACACTGAATATGATATTAAAGTCATTGAGTTTATAAATTTCTATTTTATACTAATAGTTTCAAGTCTTAGTTTAATACTTCTTTTTATACTTCCCTATAATATTACAAATAATCTTGTTTTATCCAGGAAAATATTTTTGATAATTCCACTAATTATTATTACAATAATTTTCTTCAATACCAGTCATCAGGAATTAAAAAAATGGAAAGTTACTTATGATAAAAAAAGTAGATTTAGAATTATTTCAGGAATAATAGGGTTATTCAGTATATATTCATTACCTATTGTTATGTTCATATTAGGAGACAATCAGGATGTAGAACAGAGTTTATACACTTTTGGATTTTTATTTTTAATGATTTCTTATTATTTATATGATAAAGATTTATCTTCTAATGGTAAAATTCTGAATTTAACCCCTAGAGAAAAAGAAATTTTTACAATTGTCGTTGAAAATCCTGATATAAAATATGTAGACTTAAGCGAACAATTGCATATTTCAGAAAAAACTTTTTCAGCTCATATGTCAAATATTTATAAAAAATTAAATATAAGAGGTAAAAAAGAACTATTGAAAAAATTTACAACAAGGTAATATTTTTTTTAGTTTATCTTCTTTAAATTCAGGATTATAAAAAAACCTTAGATTAAACCCTTAGACCATTTAAAGCCTTTTTAAATGCTTATTTCTTTTTTTATTTTAGCTTATTACTAATCTTTTAACATTTTTAGGTTTAAAGATTATGGATAATTTAAAATATCAGATTTTTACTAAATATAAAAAAGTTCTATTCTTATTTCAGTCCTTTTATTATATCTCATTCAGTAGAAAGTTTTCAATATTTTTTAAAAGCTATATCCAAACTAATACAAAATTACATTTTGATAAAAGGCATGTATCCAAAGAAGAGATTTTGTTTATTGAAATTATAGATAAAATTACAAAAACAAAATGAAATTTATCCTAAATTAGCCTTATTGTTTCTAATATGGAATACAAAATACATACTGTAAATGGAGAAGAAAAACTTTTTTCTATTGCTGAAAATATAAATGATTAATTTAGAAACTGATAATATTAAACTATTTCGAGGGATATATGGGGAATATTAAAAATAAAAAACCGCTAATCTTTTGAATTTCAAAATGATTAACGGTATTTGAGTACCCCAGACGGGACTTGAACCCGTACAGCCTAATGGCCACAGGATTTTAAGTCCTGCGTGTCTACCAATTCCACCACCGGGGCATTAGTATTTTTAGTATTTTAATTATCAAACCTGAGCGAAAAACGGGACTCGAACCCGCGACCCCGACCTTGGCAAGGTCGTGCTCTACCAGCTGAGCTATTTTCGCGCTTCAATTAACGTCTTTCTTGTAAATTGGTTTGCAAATATAGAATTGATTTTTCTTATCTGCAAACTTTTTTTTCATTTTTTAAACTATTTTTAATCTCTAATTATTTATACCATTAGAACTCAACCTATTAAAAAATTACTAATTTAGTAATGCTAAGGCTAAAAAGGTTTCAAAACTTCTATTTATATCTGATTTATGCATCTTCAACTTAAAAAAAAGAATAGAATTTTTATTAATTGTTTATATTTGTCGAAAAGTTATTCAAAATTTAAAAGTGAAAGCAAGAAAGGAATTTATAGCGGGTATAATAGTAATTGTAACTTTATTAGCCTTTTGGTGGTTGTTTAAATTTTTAAAAGCGCAAAACGTTTTTACAAATCAAAACACCTATTATGTAAAATATAATAAAGTAGAAGGCTTATCTAAATCCAAAAATGTAAATATAAACGGCTTAAAAGTCGGAATGGTGGAATCTATCATTCCTGTACCTACCAAAACAAAAAATATAAGCTTTATTGTAGCAATAAATGTTGATAAAGATTATCAATTTTCTAAAAATTCTGTAGCTCAAATAGTTACCAGCTTTATGAACGGTGCAGAAATTAACTTGGTTCTGGCTGAAGATCAAGCAGAAATAGCAAAAACTGGGGATACTTTGAAAGGAAGTTTATTGCCGGGCTTAATGGATTTAGCCGAAGAAAAGATAAAACCAATTAGTGATAATGCCAATAAAGTTTTATTAAGACTGGATTCTACTCTAGCTTCAACTAATAAACTTCTTAATGAAAAAAATCGACAAAATATAGAATCTTCTTTAGCAAATTTAAATCAAGCTATAGCAGAATTCAATAAATTAGGTAAAGGGGCTAACCAATTACTGGCTAATAATTCTTCAAAAATTAATTTAGCTATTGATAATGCCAATAAAATGATGGTAACAACCAATACTACGGTTGAAAAATATGGAATGATGGCTGATAAGATCAATAAAGCAGATTTAGATGTTGCCGTTAAAAAATTAGAATCTACATTAAATAATCTTAACGAAATATCCGGTAAAATAAATTCGGGAGAAGGCTCAATGGGCAAATTAATGAATGATCCCGGTTTATATACTAACTTAACTCAAGCTTCTAAAAATTTAAGCGTTTTATTGGATGATTTAAAAACCAATCCAAAAAGATATGTTCACTTTTCAATTTTCGGAGGTGGCGGAAAAAAGAGTAAACAAGAAGGAACAGCCAAATAATTATAGTATGTTATAAGGGTTGAATATCCACTAATACACTATTTATGGATTACATACAGAGCATCATATTCTTACTTCTTGCATTTGCAGGAATTGGATTGTTTGTTCGTAATATCCTTAAAATAAAAAGAAATATATTATTAGGTAAAGCAGAAAACCGTTCGGATAATCCCTCCAAAAGATGGAAATTAGTTTTACGTATTGCCGTTGGACAAGGGAAAATGATAGCCCGTCCAGTTGCCGGAATTTTACATCTTGTTGTATATATAGGATTTGTCATCATAAATATAGAATTAATTGAAATATTTGTTGATGGTATATGGGGAACCCATCGGTATTTCGGAAAAATTCTTCCCTCTCCTCTTTATAATTTGACAACCGGAACGGTAGATATTCTATCATTTTCTGTTTTAATTGCGGTAACCCTATTTTTTATACGGAGAAATATACTCAAAGTTCCAAGGCTTAATTCCAAAGATTTGCTGGGTTGGCCGCATATGGACGGAAATCTTATTTTGATTATTGAGTTCTTAATGATGCTTTCTTTGCTCATTATGAATGCTGCCGATTTTACTCTTCAAAAAAAAGGTATTTTATATTCTTGCGGATTTTTTCCTGTAAGCAATTTCATATTTAATAATGTATTTTCGACCTTTTCAGTTGAAAGTTTGTATATAATGCAAAAATCAGCCTGGTGGTTTCACTACATCGGAGTTCTCTTTTTTTTAAATTACTTATATTTTTCCAAACACTTACATATCCTATTTGCTTTTCCAAATACTTATTTTGCTAACCTTCACAATCAAGGTCAACTTAATGATTTGGACACTGTAACTAAAGAAGTAAAATTATTATTAGATCCCAATGCTGATCCTTATCAAGCATCAACGGAAGAATCAGTACCTGAAAAATTCGGAGTCAGTGACGCTACTGATTTATCTTGGATCCAATTATTGAATGCATATACCTGCACTGAGTGTGGAAGGTGTACATCAAGTTGTCCGGCAAACTTAACCGGAAAAAAATTATCTCCAAGAAAAATCATGATGGATGTTCGTGATCGTATCGAGGAAATCGGTAGAAATATTGACAAAAACGGGAATTTTTTAGATGATGGCAAACAACTTTTAGGTAACTATATTACTCCTGAAGAGATTTGGGCTTGTACAACTTGTAATGCTTGTGTGGAGGCTTGTCCATTATTGATAAACCCTCTTTCCATACTAATTGATTTGCGCAGATATTTAGTAATGGAGAAAACTGCTGCTCCTAGCGAATTAAATTCTATGATGAGCAATATTGAAAATAATAATGCCCCTTGGCAATTCAGTCAAAATGATAGAGCCAATTGGACTAAAGAATAATTTTAATTTATTTTTGTAAATAAACGTAAAATATGGATCGACCTATTAAAACTATGGCAGAATTTAAGGCAGAAGGAAAATCCCCTGAAATACTTTTTTGGGTGGGATGTGCCGGAAGTTTTGATGATCGAGCCAAAAAAATAACAAAATCATTTGCTTCTTTACTTCAAAAGGCCAATATTGAATTTGCTATTTTAGGGCAGGAAGAAGGTTGTACCGGAGATCCGGCCAAAAGAGCCGGAAATGAATTTCTATTTCAAATGCAGGCCTTGATGAATATTGAAGTTTTGAATTCATATGAAATAAAAAAAATTGTTACCGCTTGTCCTCATTGTTTTAATACTCTAAAAAATGAATATCCTCAATTAGGAGGAACATATGAAGTTTTACATCATACACAGTTTTTAGTTTCTCTTTTAAATGAAGGAAGAATAAAAGTTAAGGGAGGAATTTATAAAGGAAAAAAGATAACTTTCCATGATCCCTGTTATTTGGGAAGAGCTAATGATGTGTATGAAGCTCCTCGTGAATTGTTGGCCCAATTGGAAGTTAATTTGTTAGAGATGAAAAGATGTAAACAAAACGGTTTATGTTGCGGTGCAGGTGGAGCACAAATGTTTAAAGAACCGGAACCCGGTATCAAAGATATCAATGTTGAGCGAACAGAAGAGGCTTTACTACTTAATCCCGATATAATAGCAACGGGATGTCCTTTTTGCAATACGATGCTTACAGACGGTCTTCAATCAAAAAATAAAAAATCTCAAATCTATGTTAAAGATTTAGCAGAGTTGTTAAATGAAAATTTAAGCTAATCTTATCCACCTCTCCTACTTATAAATCTTTTTTTATTATAACTGTATCTTATTCAGCTAAATATATCATAATCTGTCTTAAATATTTATTTTTTATTTTGAAATATTATTAGTTTATTTGCTTTAAAATAAAATATTTATTCCATTAATTACTATTTATATTATATAACAAATTTGAAAAAAACTATTATATTGTATTAAAATTATAGTTCTTGAATAGTAATCTTTAGTAGATCAATTTCTTTAAATTTATCATAAATCATTTAAAAATTAATTACGTACACCAAGCCAATAAAAACCACCTCATGAGAAAAACTAACCGAAAAATATATTTTGTTATCCTATATTTATTTACAGCGATAGGTATATATGCTCAACATATTAATGAAAAGAATAACATACACGAAGATTCCCTTTTATCCAAAGAAAAAAAAGATTCGCTTAAGATTCAAGAACTTAAAATGCAAGTTCAGGAATTAAAATTAAGCCAGATTGCCCTTCTGAATGAAAAGAAAAATATGGGAAAAACTGATTCCCTAAAAAAAGCATTACAAAAAAAACAAATTGATTCATTACGGGCGATCACCAAAGGGTATCCTGTTGTAATTGATAATGACACTTTATTCAATTTATATGCTCGGAGAGGCGGCGTTATGCCCGCAGACCGGGCAAGTAAGGTAAAGGAAGTTATAATAGCAGAAGGAAAAAAACTAAAGCTTAAGCCCGATTCCATATACATGTTTGAAACCGAATACGTTACAGATATTATGTCCGGAGACAAGGTTATAATTACTTTATCGGATCAAGATGGTTTATGGCAAAATACCACTCGTCAAGATCTTGCCAAAAAATATACAGCAATTATTTCCAAAAAAATATCTGAATTACACTCCAAATATGGTCTTCAACAAAAAATTAAGTCATTTTTAATTTTATTTTTAGTCATTATTGCTCAAATAATTGCCATATACTTTACCCAAAAATTATTTATAAAAATTAAAAGTCGCCTCAAGAAAATAATTAATGAGAAATTCAAAGCAAATAAATTTCTTACGAATGATCGACAGGAAGTTTTATTAGTTTCTATTACAAAAGTTACCAAATACTCATTTATCATTGTCCAATTAATTATATCTATTTTTATCATATTTTCGATTTTCCCTGAAACAGAAAAATATGTATATCACATGTTTACTTTTATGGGAAATCTTGCTAAAGACATGGGTAATACCATTATACATTATATTCCCAATTTAGTTAAGATAATTTTTATATACTTAATTTTCAAATACATAATAAAAATATTAAAGTATTTTTCAGGAGAAATAGCTGAAGAAAGAATTAAAATCAAAGGTTTCTATCCGGATTGGGCGCATTCAACATTCAACATACTTCGATTTTTACTTTATTCTTTTATGTTTATTATGATTTGGCCTTTACTTCCTAATTCTAATTCTCCCGCCTTTCAAGGGATTTCCGTATTTATCGGTCTTATTATATCATTAGGATCTACTACCGTAATAGGAAACTTAATGTCCGGATTGGTTATTACTTATATGCGTGCATTTAAAATCGGAGATCAGATTAAGCTGAATGATACGATTGGTAATGTCGTAGAAAAAACACCTTTTGTAACGAGAGTTAGAACTTCAAAAAATGAATTGATTACTATTCCTAATTCTTTTATTCTTTCTTCTCAAACAGTTAATTATAGCGCTTCGGCAAGAAATTACGGGATTATTATATATTCAGATATTACGGTGGGTTATGATATTCCCCGCAAACAAGTAGAAGATTTACTTATTGAAGCGGCTACTAATGCAGAAGGAGTGTTAAAAAATCCTGCTCCATTTGTATTGGTGAAAGAATTGGAAGATTTCTATTGCTGTTATCAGATTAACGCCTATACGGATCGGGATTTGGCTATGCCTAAAGTTTATTCAAATCTTCATAAAAATATTATGGATCGTTTTCATGAAGAAGGAATTGAAATTTTATCGCCTCATTTTTATGCAGAACGCGATGGAAATGAAATTGTAATGCCCTCCCAATATAAACACCAATCCAATGATTGAATTGATACAATATAATAAAAAAGGCCTTTTTAAGGCCTTTTCTTCTTTTATATTTATAGTTTAAATTGGGAATCGTCTAGTTTAGGATTTATTTTATAGCTGGTTATCGTTTGAACCGCTGTTTGACCGGGTACTTTGGTTTTTATTTTGGTGGAGAACTTATATCCTTCAAAATCTTTGTAATCTGAATATTCTTTTGATACAACTTCATTTTCTTTAATAGTTTCTTCTTTTACTTTAAATCCCGTTTCAACATCGAAATAAAGAATAGTTTTAATGGTTCCTTCTGTAACCGTGATTTTATAAACTTCTTTACCGTCTAAATTTTTCTTACCGTCTAACACCGCATTATCTTTGGTAATATACAATTCTGAAAAAATCCCTTTCTTAACTTTCATTTCATTTAATTCATCTTTTTCACCGGTTGCAGGTAAATTTGAAAATAATTTTTTCCCGTCAAAACCTTTAATAATGGTTTGACCCATGATTGATATTTTAGATACAAATTTATTAGGTGCTTTATATTTAATTTCTAAGTCAGCAGGTTCCGGCAACTGAGCAAATGTTATTTTGCCCTCAGAAATCAAAGTGGTTATTTGTTGTAATTTTTCTTTACTGCCGGCCACAGCAACGTAATAATGATTTAAAACGGATTCCAACGTTGGTTCTTTTTCAATCTTTTCGGATAAAACTGTACAATGGGTACCGGTTACTACATTTGCTTTCGCTATAAAAGAAATAACCAGTAATAAGGTAAGTATTTTTCTTTTCATTTTATTTAATTATTTAAAAAATTAATATGTATTATTAAAAATTGATAATTTACAGAGTTACTAATAAAACAGCCATTGAATTCGACCGGTATATTCAACTGTTTTCTTATTCATAATTTCTTTTCAGAATTATTCTTAAATAACGATCCTATTTCCAAATATTCGTAACAATTAGAGATTTAGGCTTACATGTATTATCTTTCCCTTTGTGCTATTACTTCCTTTAAAATATTTAAAACCCCATCTTCATCATTGGAATCTGTTTTAAATTTGGAAATTTCTTGTAATTTAGGATGTGCATTTCTCATTGCATAACTAAAATAACTTTCCTGCATCATTCCTATATCATTTAAAAAATCTCCAAAAGCCATAGTTTCTGCTTTAGATATGTTTAATATTTCTTGAACTTCTTTTAAAGCAAATCCTTTATCGGCATTTTTAACAGAAATATCCAACCAAAATTTACCTGATACAACTACTTGGTAATTTTCGCTAAGGTGTTTCACATAAGGTAAAATATTTTCTTCCGAACCTACACTGTTGTATATCGCCATTTTAACAATTTGATCATCAATAGGCTCCTGAAAGCTCGGAATAATTTTTCTTTTAGGATAATAGGGAGCTATTTGTTTTTCAAATTTCGAAAATCCTTCTTCAATATATGCACTTTTTATACCGCATAAAAGCATCTGAGTATCGGGTAAGAGACGTATCAGTTGGGCTACTTCATGGATAACATTTTGATCCAATTCATGGATAAATAACTGCCTTCCTCTATGTACTACGTTTCCTCCATTTTCAGCAATAAAATATATTTCATTCTTAATTTTTTCAAAAACCCCTAAGAGACTTTCATATTGTCTTCCACTTGCTACTACAAATTTTATATCCAACTTTTTCAGTTTTTCATATATTGTAAAGAACTCTTGATTGAGTGTATAATCTGAATGAAGCAGTGTTCCATCCATATCTGTAACTACCAGTTTTAACTTACTATAGTCCATATATTATTTTAGTTAGCTTTTAAATTATGTTTTATTGTTAATCCGTTTATAAAATCTGAAATTCCCATTCTTTTCTTTCCTTCTAATTGAACTTCAGTTAAAAAATAGAATCCATCGGCGGCTGCAATTTTAAATGTTTTTTTGCCTTCAATACATACAGTTCCAATATCTAGAATATGTTTTTCAATTTTATAATGTCCCTTGTAAATTTTTAATATTTTAGACTCTCCATTTATCGACAAATGGGTGAAAGCAGCAGGATAAGGACTTAAACCTCTTATTAAATTGTGTATATTTTCTAAAGGTGCATCCCAATGTATTTGACAATCTTCTTTAAATAATTTAGGAGCATATTTATATTCAACCCCCTCTTTTAAAATTTGTTTTTGAGGTTTTAATGTTCCTTCTGAAAGGCCTTCAAGAGTTTTTACTACTAATTGTTTTCCTAAATTTTTTAGTTTATCATGTAAAATTCCGGCGTCATCGGAATCATTAATTTCTGTCTTAGCTTGCAACAAAATTTCACCGGTATCAATTTTATCATCAATAAAAAATGTGGTAACCCCCGATTCTTTATCCCCGTTGATAATAGCAAAGTTAATAGGTGAAGCTCCTCTGTACTGAGGCAATAAGGATGCATGTAAATTAAAAGTTCCTAATTTTGGAATAGACCAAACTTCTTTAGGCAATAAACGAAAAGCTACAATAACGATTACATCCGGATTTAATTGTTGAAGCTGATTTATAAATTCGGGATCATTCATTTTTACGGGTTGGAACAAAGTCAAATCTTGACTTACTGCATATTTTTTAACGGCTGATTCAGCCATTTTTTGTCCTCTTCCTGCCGGTTTATCTGGGGTAGTTACTACTCCCACTACTTCATATCCGGATTTTATTATTTCTTCTAAAGGAGCTACAGCAAACTCCGGAGTTCCCATGTAGACTATTCTTAGAGCTTTTCTTGTCATGTAAAATTCGCGTATAAATTTTGTATAATACAAAGGTAAACATTGTATTTTTTGTATTGTACATTTATCACTTTTTTATATTTATACATTTTACATTTTTGTTCTGAAAAAAATCATTATATTTGCAGTTCAAAAAAACGAAAATTTTATGTATGCAATTGTAGAGATAGCAGGGCTTCAATACAAAGTTGAGCAAGACCAAAAATTGTTCGTAAACCGTTTAAAAGCAAATATTGACGACGAAGTAACTTTTGACAAAGTATTGCTTACCGATAATGGTTCTGTAACAGTTGGCGCCCCGGTTATTAATGGAGTGACAGTAGTCGCTAAAGTTTTAGATCAAGTAAAAGGAGACAAAGTAATTGTTTTCAAAAAGAAAAGAAGAAAAGGTTACAAAGTAAAAAACGGTCACAGACAACAATTTACTCAAATTCAAATTGTTTCCATAGGTGGTGCAGAAGCTCCTAAAAAGGCTGCAAAAAAAGCAGCTCCTAAAAAAGAAAAAGAAGCGGAAGTTAAAGAAGTAAAAGCAGAAGATTAATTTAATAAAGTAATTAAAGCATGGCACACAAGAAAGGAGTTGGTAGCTCCAAAAACGGTAGAGAATCACATTCCAAAAGATTAGGAGTAAAGATTTTCGGTGGTCAAGACGCCAAAGCAGGTAACATCTTAGTGAGACAAAGAGGAACAACTCATCACCCAGGTGATAATGTTGGAATGGGAAAAGACCATACTTTGTTTGCTCTTACAGATGGGGTAGTAGTTTTTAGAAAAAAACAAAATAATCGTTCTTATGTTTCAATACAACCTAGTACTGAAGCTCAAGCTTAAAATTTAATACGATTATTTTAAAAATATGAAAATCCGGTAATAACTACCGGATTTTTTTTATTTACTAACTTTTAAATAAAAATCGAATTTATTGGTTTAACTTTAAATCAACAACAACCAAAAATTATGAATAAATAACCCTTAGGATTGATTTTTTAATTAGTTATCAATTTACTATGATTTTTTTAAATAATCTAATGGGGACATTATAAATTTAACAATTTTAAATGTTGCCAAATATAAACAAGTAATAACAATTATAGCTGTAACACCTAAATTTAATAGTATGTCAGGGTTAAAATTCAATAGAGGAAATAATCCAACATATAAAAAATTTAAAATAATGTGATGCATCAAGTAAATTTCCAAAGTTTTAGAACCATATTTACCCAGGGTATCCGGTATTATATTTATAATTCCAATTGAAACCGTTATTGCTAAAACATACGCTAAGATCCTATATAAGAACCCTTCATATCGGGTATTATAATTTTTTATGTAGGGATCTTCCCCAAATAAAGAAATCAAAAATTCTCTATTTACAATGAAGTAAATACTAATAAGTATTATAACCAAAAAAATTATTGTATATAATTTATTGATATTTCTTATCCTTACAATACTGACTTCCTTACAAAAGGCGCCGAGTAAAAAATAAGGAAAAAAGGTAAGTATTCTGAACATGAATATTTCGGAATCTAAGAATCCTATGCCCAAAGGGAATAAAAAAGAGATTAGTAAAAAAGAACCTTTTGAAACCTTATCTTTTCCAATTAAAAATAAAAAACGCCATACTAATAATCCAATGATATACCATCCTTTGGGTTTAATAAAAAAAATTATCCAATTTTTAAATCCTGTAAAAATTATAGGAAATGAATAAATAAATTGGAATATGGTAAAAGTAATTATTAATGATATAAAAGATTTTTTATATTTTTCCCAAGTAATATTTTTTGAAAAATAACCGGATATAAAAATAAATAATGGCATATGAAAGGTATAAATAAAACCAAAGATCGTATCCGCCATATGCCCGCTATTATATTGCAAGGTATGTCCATAAACCATTAAGAAAATTAATACTAATTTTAATGAATCAAAGAGCTTATTTCTTTTCATAAGAACTATATTTCATTTCCGAAGAATGTTATTATCTTTTAGTAACCATAGCAGTTATATTAATAGAGTTTTATTTATTGTTATAATTTAAAAATTTTTCTGGCATTTTCAGAGGTTATAGTTCCTATTTTTTCAGGCAACATCTCATAGATATCTGAAAGTTTATCGGCAATAATTTTTAAATAAGATGATTCATTCCTTTTGCCACGAAAAGGAGAAGGTGCCAAATATGGAGAATCTGTTTCCAAAA
Organism: Apibacter sp. B2912; assembly: GCF_009827835.1. Taxonomy (NCBI): domain Bacteria; kingdom Pseudomonadati; phylum Bacteroidota; class Flavobacteriia; order Flavobacteriales; family Weeksellaceae; genus Apibacter; species Apibacter sp. B2912. Next base: position 327,816 of record NZ_WINV01000003.1, on the reverse strand, counting down.
CAATCTTTTCTATAGGAATTTCTTTTAAAAACTGATCTATTTTTCCGTTTTTAAAAGTAACAACTCCTCCGATTCCTAAATAAAAGCCTAAATCTACAAACTCTTTTGCCTGTTCTAAGTTACCCGTAAAACAATGAATTATCCCATACAAATTTGCATCTTTTTCTTTTCTTACGATTTCCAATACTTCATTAAAAGCTTCTCTAATATGAATAACGATCGGAAGTTTATATTGTTTAGCTAATTGAATTTGTTTTATAAAAGCATACTTTTGAATTTCCAAAGTCGAAGTATCCCAAAATAAATCCAATCCTATTTCTCCAATAGCCGCAAATTTTTCCTCGGAAAGTTTATTTTCAATAAAGGCTAACTCCTTTTCGAATGAATCTAATTTTACATCGCAAGGATGAAGCCCCATCATTAAAAACATGTTTTCAGGATATTTATTTTTAAGTTCTTCCATCTTAGGGTAATAAGATGAATTTATTGAAGGTAAGTAAAAACGTTGTACTCCATGACCCAGGGCTCTTTGAATCACTTCTTCTCTATCGTGATCAAACTGTTCAGAATATAAATGGGTATGACTATCTATCAATAGCATTATTTAATTTGGATATTTTTTAATTAATCTTAATAAGAATCATTCATTTTTTTTCTTAATTCTTGATATTCTTCTTTAAAAGCACCCGGTGGTAAAAGAGGCTCTAAATTCTGAATATTTTTTGCGATGCTATATAAAAATTTTTTATAGGCTATCGTGTGAGTATTTTGAATTTTGTGTTGTAAAGAAGTGTTTACTTTTTTCACCATTTGCATGGTTGAAAATTCATCAGGTGAAATATGGGCATTTTTAAATTTCTCCCATATATATTTTATAGCTACATCATTTGGATGTATTAAATCTTCTTTATAAAAACGATAATCCCGTAAATCATCCATCATAAATTCATACGATGGGAAATACTCACAATTATCATATGATTCGACCACCGAATGGATGGCACATAAAAGTTTGGATTTACTTATATTATTTTCAACCATACCATCTTTACTATGTCTTACCGGACTTAATGTAAAAAAAATCTTCATGTTTTTCTTTCCCATATCCGTCAACATTTCAATGATGTTTTTCAAAGAAGTTTTTATTTGATGTTCTGCCAATAATAATTTAGAAAAATGTGTATTTGGAATTTTATGACAATTAGCTACTATTATATCAAATTGATTTAATTTGTATACAAATGAAGTTCCTAAAGTAATTATAACCATATCGGTCTCTTGAAGAAACTTATTAGCTAAATTTATGTTCTGATTGATATGAGATAACACCCTATCTTTTGATATATCATTAAAAGAAGAATGATGATCCCAACTTAAATATAATTCTTCATATTTGAAAAGTTCTGATGATTGATATTCTTCCTGGGAATAAATTCTCATGATTGCATTTTCAACAGCTAAAGGATGAAATATAACACCAAAAGGATTATGAAATACTGAAAACTTATACTGAGATAATTTATTGGAAATTTCGGTAGCGAAACAGGAACCTATAGTAAATATTTTACTTTTGTAATCAAGTTTAATTGAATTAGGATTATATGGTAATTCTGTTCTAAATATCATCTTTATTAACTTTCCCTAACTAATAAATAATCGATCAGTTTATAAAAAAACTGTTTTTTGGTAGCATCTGCTTTAACTTTATCTAAATAGTTTTTTGATTGATCTGAATAGGTTTTAATTAATTCTAAACATGAATCCCCTACATTCAAATCATTAAAAATAGCTAAAACTTCATTTACTTTGTTTATATTTTCTCCTGTAATAGTATACCAACCATTTAATTTTTGTCTCTGTTCTTCATTTGCTTTTTGTCGAGCTAAGATGTATAAGATCGTTTTCTTATTTTCAACAATATCTCCTGCATGTTTTTTTCCTACGGATTCTTGATTTCCAAATACATCCAAATAATCATCCATTAATTGAAAAGCAATCCCCAACGATTTGCCAAATTCATACATATTTTTTGAATCCTCTTCATCTGCTTCTGCTAATAATGCGCCCATTTGAAAAGCACAAGCACACAATACAGCCGTTTTACCGGTAATCATGTTTATGTATTCTTCATATGACACATTCGATTGTTTTTCAAAATTCATATCATACTGTTGTCCTTCACAAACTTCTAAAGCAGTTTGGGAAAACAAATGAAAACATTTTTTAAATAATTGAGGTTCTAAGTCCTCTAACATTTGAAAAGACTTAACCATCAACGCATCTCCCGATAGAATTGCTACATTTTGATCATATTTAACATGAACGGTTTCTTTGCCTCTGCGTAAGGAGGCTTTATCCATAATATCGTCATGCATCAAAGAGAAATTGTGAAAATACTCTATCCCTAAAGCAGGTTTTTCGGCTCTTTCAATACTTCCTTTAAACAGATCACACGACATTAATAAAAATATAGGACGTAATTGTTTTCCGCCTATTGATAAAATATAATTGATGGGGTCATAAAGTTGATGGGGAGGATTTGTTAATTTATGTTTATTTATAGCATCTCTAATAATTGATCTATATTTATCTAAAAAAGGCATTTTTTCGTATTTTCCTATATATATTGTTACAAAGATAAGGTTTTGTAAAATATTCTTCCTACCCTTGTGAATAAATTTACTGTCAATATTTTACATTTGATAGGAATAATTAATTTTTTTATAGATTATAAATATAAATAAATAGGTATTTTTAAAATGAACACTATGGTAGAATTGGATAACATAATCCCACAAAAAGAATTTGCTAAATTTTCTACTCCTATAAATTGGAAAATAACACCTGCCCAACATTGGGCTGTCATTGGGCCAAATGGAGCAGGAAAATCATTATTAATTGATATTTTATTAGGTAAATATGCTTTACAAGAAGGTAAAATTAGTTATACTAAAAAATTTAATCATCTCTCTGATTTTATAAAAATAGTTGCTTTTAAGAATATTCATGCCTTTTCCAAGACTCAAAACAGCTACTACCAACAAAGGTGGAACAAAGGGTTGGAAGATGAAACGCCCAAAGTTAAGGATCTATTATTCAAGAATACTGATTTACAATGGATGGAATACCTCATTTCCATTGTTGGAATTGAAGACTTAATGGAGAAAAATATTGATCTCCTTTCGAGCGGAGAACTCAGAAAATTTTTAATTATTCAATCTTTATCTACTAAACCCGAGATTCTAATATTAGACAATCCGTATATTGGCTTAGATACTAAAGCCAGACAAGTTTTAGATCAGGTTTTACTCAACCTTAAAAATTTACAAAACTTACAGGTGATAATACTCATCTCAAACTTTGCAGATATTTCTCCAATTATTACTCATGTTTTACCCATAAACAACAAAACATTATTCCCAAGTAAAACCTCTCAAGAATTTTTTGAAGATAAAAAACTGCAAAATGAATTGTTTCCTCATTTTAATTATGAATTAAAAAAACTTCCATACCCCTCTAATCAACCAAAGGAAATTAGTTATAACTATGCTTTACAATTAAATAATATAAATATTCAATATGGCAACCGAACCATTTTGAAAAACATATCTTGGAAAGTTAAAAAAGGTGAAAAATGGGCTTTATCCGGTCCTAATGGCTCCGGAAAATCAACTTTATTGAGTGTAATTGCTGCCGATAATCCTCAAGCGTATGCCAATGACATTCTCCTTTTTGATAAAAAAAGAGGAACAGGAGAAAGTATTTGGGATATTAAAAAGCATATAGGATATATATCACCGGAAATGCATTTATATTATCAAAAAAATGTAACATGCTTGGAAGTAGTTGGATCGGGATTTTTTGATACTATTGGTTTATACAGAAAATGTGATCAAGAGCAAATAAAAGTATCCTTGCAATGGATGGAAATTTTAGGAATTGAAAAACTTAAAAATTCTTCTTTTCTCTCTATTTCGACAGGAGAACAACGTTTAATTTTATTAGCTCGTGTATTTATTAAAAATCCTTCGCTTGTTATTCTTGATGAACCCCTTCATGGACTGGATATAAATAATAAATTTCGTGTTCTGCAAATTATCGAAAAATTTTGCGATTCAAGCAAAGCATTGATCTACGTGACCCATTATAAAGATGAACTACCCTCTTTAATAAATCACGAACTCTCCCTAACTAAAATACAATAAAATTCTATTTCCAAAATCAAAAAGGTATTTTATAGGCATAGTATATATAAACTGTGTTGGAGACCAGCTGCCCCCTAAGGGCAACCCAATAAATAAGATAATATATTTATTAGCAGAATATATCCTATTCGGTAATTCAAAATTTATTCTTGTAAAAAAACTGTTAGATGATTTCACATAAATTAATGTAAATATAGTTATCATATTGGATAACCAAAACCATCTAACATAATCAATAGCAATCAAGCTTATTAAAAGAATAGCTATATATTGACATATTAAAAATGAAAATATATTATTTGATTTAAATCGAAAATTTTTTTTCAAATAAATAAACATACATAAAAAAATTAAACATGCATTTAAAAAAAAGCCTAAGAGATAAATTGGATGTTTTTTAAAAATTGGAATTTTCCACATAATTATTTCATCAGTTGATTTATATACCCAATACATATCACTTATAGTTTTCATATGTTCTATTCCAAATTCTTTCCAACTATTAATAATAATATTTATATCCATATTACGCCCATTAAAACATATCCCTACTATTATAAATACTATAAAAGAGGGTAGAATTAATACTATTTTTTTCAAATTTTTGGCTTTCAAACTACTTATATTAAGCAAATAAAGCAAAGGGAAAAATGTAAAAACAAAGTATGCCTCATGAATAAGTATCATGAAAATACTCATCAAATTACATATCAAAATTTTTAATCTAAAAGTTTTTATTTTGCTAATAACATATAATTGGAAAAGAAAATAAACAATCAACAAAACATCTAATGTAAAAAACATTCTACGAGCAATAATATTTATAAGCATAAAGCTACCAAATAAAATATAAGGTTCTAACTTATTTTTGTAAAATTCCTTTATTATAAAATATACTAAAAGAATTATTAATATAATTTCAAAAATAATTTGAAATTTAAATGGATTAATAGGTGTGTTATTAGCTAAAAAAAATAAAATACTCCCAAATAATCCTCTTCTAATAAAACCTGCTTCATAATTTATATAAAACCCTTTAATAATCAACCACTCATTTGTATAATAGCCTATAAATCTTAGTATAACTTCAATTAAAATAATTAAATATACTAATAAAAGAATTTTCTTTATCATATTCATATATTTAAATTAATTATATAAATGAACAAAAAAAACTATAAATATAATTTATTTAAAGTAAAAATACAATATATATATATTGTATTGTTCGCTAAATTTAAATAACTAATTAAAAATATTATACGATTATTAGTTTAATAATGTTTTGAATAATGGATAAAACAATAAGATATGAACTCGTTTTTTATTACATTTTGATAAATTTCAGATTTATAATTTCACAAATCCAAAGAGTAATGCCTTAAAAAATTACACAAATCAATATAAAGTAAAAATATTTTTTATTAAATTTATTTTGGCAATTAAAAAAATTATCATAATTTAGCGCCCAATTATAATTAATACAAAGAATGTCATTGTTTACTAACATAATTAGCATTGTTCTGATTCTGGGTCAAGCTCAGGGTGAGTAATGCTTGTGTTGTAAATTATACAAAATATAAAAAGCCTTTCTCACTCTAAGGAGAAAGGCTTTTTAATGTTTTTTAATCACAAAAAGAAAACGATATCAAGGATGGATAAATTATTCATTTTCGACACTACTTTAAGGGATGGAGAACAGGTCCCGGGGTGTCAATTAAATACAATTGAAAAAATTGAAATTGCTAAAGCATTAGAAGAATTAGGAGTGGATGTTATAGAAGCCGGTTTTCCCATTTCAAGTCCGGGAGATTTCACTTCTGTAGAAGCTATTTCCAAAGCTGTAACAAACCCTACCATCTGCGCTCTAACCCGTGCTGTAGAAAAAGATATAGAAGTAGCTGCCGATGCTCTCAAATATGCCAAGAAAAAAAGAATACATACAGGAATCGGAACTTCTGATTTCCACATTAAATATAAATTTAACTCTACCAGAGAAGAAATCATAAAAAGAGCCGTTGCCGCAACTGCATATGCAAAAAAATTCGTTGAAGATGTTGAGTTCTATGCTGAAGATGCGGGAAGAACTGACAATGAATACTTAGCCCAAGTGGTCCAGGCAGTTGTAAATGCAGGAGCAACAGTTATCAATATCCCTGATACCACTGGATACTGTTTACCTACAGAATATGGCGAAAAAATAAAATACTTAATTGACCATGTAGATATGAAAAATGCCATCTTATCTACTCATTGCCATCAAGATTTAGGAATGGCAACAGCCAACTCACTTATGGGAGTTATCAATGGTGCCAGACAAGTAGAGGTAACCATTAACGGAATTGGTGAGAGAGCAGGAAATACATCACTTGAAGAAGTTGTTATGGCTATAAAAAGTCATAAAGAATTATCTATTGACACAAATATTAATACAAAGAAAATATACCCGGTAAGCAAAATGGTTTCCAGCTTAATGAATATGCCTGTTCAACCTAATAAAGCAATAGTAGGTAGAAATGCTTTTGCCCATTCTTCCGGAATTCATCAAGACGGAGTATTAAAAAATCTCTCAACATACGAAATCATTGATCCTAAAGAAGTTGGAATAGATGACAATGCTATAGTGCTTACTGCCCGTAGTGGTCGTCATGCCCTTAAAAGCAGACTGAACTTACTAGGAATTAAAGTAGAAGCGAATGAATTAGCCAATATATACGAACGATTTTTAGAACTTGCTGATAAAAAGAAAGATATTAATGACGATGATCTTTTAATATTAGTAGGAAAAGAACCTAATGAAAGTAACCGTATAAAACTCGATTACTTACAAGTTACTTCCGGAAAAGGAATTAAAAATGCTGCAATTGTTACCCTAAATATAGCCGGCGAAAAGTTCACTTCGACTTCTTTCGGAAACGGACCTGTAGATGCAGCAATTAACACCGTAAGAGATATTCTTAAAAAACAAATGACTATTCATGAGTTTTTAATTCAGGCTATTAACAAAGGAAGTGACGACTTAGGAAAAGTTCACATGCAAGTTGAATATAAGGGTAAAAATTATTACGGATTTTCAGCAAATACAGATATTGTGACTGCTTCCGTTGAAGCTTATCTTGATGCAATAAATAAATTTACCGTTTAACACTATATACAAAACCAATTAAAAAAGAGAATATACCATGAAAACACTTTTTGACAAAATTTGGGATGCTCATACGGTTACGTCTATACAAGATGGGCCCACCCAATTATATATAGATAGGCATTTTTGCCATGAAGTAACCAGCCCCCAAGCCTTTAACGGACTAAGAGAAAGAGGATTAAAAGTTTTTAGACCTTCTCAAACAACGTTAACTGCCGACCACAATACGCCCACTTGTAATCAAGATCAACCGGTAAAAGATCCTATATCCAAAAAACAATTAGATACTCTTTCTAAAAATGCGGAAGAATTTGGTCTTACCCTTTATGCTCTTGGAAATGAGAGAAACGGAGTGGTTCACATTATTGGTCCTGAAAACGGCTATACCCAACCGGGGATGACCATCGTTTGTGGAGATAGTCACACTTCTACACACGGTGCCTTCGGAGCTATTGCATTTGGAATCGGAACCAGTGAGGTTGAAATGGTTTTGGCTACTCAATGTATTCTTCAAAGCAGACCCAAAACAATGAGAATTAATTTTAACGGAGCCCTAAGTGAAGGAGTAACGGCTAAAGATTTAGCATTATATATGATATCTACCCTTACCACAGGAGGAGCTACCGGTTATTTTGTTGAATATGCAGGAGAAGCTATTCGAAATCTTAATATGGAACAACGAATGACTCTTTGTAATTTAAGTATTGAAATGGGCGCACGAGGCGGATTAATTGCACCGGATGAAACTACATTTAAATATCTTAAAGGTAAAGACTTTGCTCCTAAAGGAGATAAATGGAAGGAAGCAGTTGAATACTGGAAAACGTTGAAAACCGACGAAGGAGCCCAATTCGATAAAGAATATACTTTTGACGCTACTAAGATTGAACCTATGGTTACCTACGGTACTAACCCGGGTATGGGAGTATCTATAACCGGATCTATACCTACTTTAGACGGATTGGATGAAACCGGTAAAATATCTTTCAAAAAATCATTGGATTATATGGGCTTTAATCCGGGAGAAAAAATGGAAGGAAAACCTATTGACTATGTATTTATTGGAAGTTGTACTAACGGAAGAATTGAAGATTTTAGAACCTTTGCGAATTTTGTAAAAGGCAAGAAAAAAGCAGAAAATGTAACCGCTTGGTTAGTTCCCGGAAGTCATCGTGTAGCTCAACAACTTATCGACGAAGGATTATATAAAATATTAGAAGAAGCAGGATTCGAAATTCGTCAACCGGGTTGTTCCGCTTGTCTAGCTATGAACGATGATAAAGTTCCGGCCGGGAAATATGCCGTTTCCACCACTAACCGAAACTTTGAAGGAAGACAAGGTCCCGGAGCCAGGACAATTTTGGCCAGTCCTTTAGTAGCTGCTGCTGCTGCTGTAACCGGAAAAATAACCGATCCTAGAAAACTAAACTAATCCTCTAAAAAAACAAAATGGAAAAATTTAAAACGATAACATCAACCTATGTTCCACTACCAATTGAAAATGTGGATACAGACCAAATCATACCCGCACGTTTCTTAAAAGCTACTAATAAAGAAGGTTTCGGAGATAATTTATTCGCTGATTGGAGATATGATAAAACCGGAAATCCAAAACCGGATTTTGTATTGAATAATCCAACATACAGCGGGAACATATTAGTTGCAGGAAAGAATTTCGGAAGCGGTTCCAGTAGAGAACATGCTGCTTGGGCAGTTTCCGGATATGGCTTCCGTGCAGTGGTTTCCAGCTATTTTGCTGATATTTTTAAAAATAATTCCCTTAACAACGGATTACTTCCGGTAGTAGTAAGTCCTGAATTTTTATCGGATCTTTTCGAAAATGTACATTCAGATCCTAACAATACTATTACTATTGATCTGGAAAAGCAAACAATCACCAATAATAAAACGGGAAAAACGGAAATTTTTGACATTAACTCTTATAAAAAAGAGTGCCTTCTTCATGGGCTTGATGATATAGATTACTTATTATCTAAAAAAGATAAAATTGAAGAATATGAAAAAAACCGTGTTTTTCAATACTAAATTAGATACGATTTTATCATCTCATTTTTCTAAGTAAAGGTCCCATTGGGTCTATCACGTATCATTAATAAAAACAACAGTATGATAGAAATTATGGATACCACTCTCCGCGATGGGGAGCAAACTTCCGGGGTTTCATTTTCCATGCAGGAAAAGCTAAGCGTTGCCCGTCTACTCATAGATATGGGATTAAATAGATTGGAAATTGCTTCTGCTAAAGTTTCTGAAGGAGAATTTTTAACTGTTCAAAAAATAGCCTCTTGGGCAGAGAACGCCGGACACTTAGATAAGTTAGAAATATTGGGATTTGTTGACAAGGGGGTGTCCTTAGATTGGATAAAAAGAGCCGGGTGCAAAACAATCAATTTATTAACCAAAGGCTCTCTTAAACATGTAACAGAACAATTACGTAAAACACCCGAACAACATGTAAAAGATATTAAGCATGATATTTCACTTGCTGAATCCATGGGGATTTCGGTGAATATATATTTGGAAGATTGGTCTAATGGTATGATTCATTCAAAAGACTATGTTTTTTTTATGATAGATCAATTGAAAGACCTTCCTATCCAACGTTTTATGCTTCCTGATACTTTAGGAATTCTTAACCCCCTTAACACAAAACTTTTTTGTACGGAAATAATTCATCGTTACCCGAATATTCACTTTGATTTTCATGCGCACAATGATTACGATTTGGCTGTTGCCAATGTAATGGCCGCAGTAGATTCCGGAATTCAAGGAATTCATGTTACCATGAACGGATTAGGAGAAAGAGCAGGAAACGCTCCATTACCCAGTGTAATTGCTGTTCTCCATGATCAGATGAAGATAAAGACTTCCGTAAAAGAATACATGTTAAATAAAGTAAGTCGAGTGGTAGAAACCTATTCAGGACTGAATATTTCATCCAATCAACCGGTAATCGGAGAAAATGTTTTTACCCAAACAGCTGGAATACATGCCGACGGTGACAATAAAAACAATTTGTATTACAATGATTTACACCCGGATCGATTCGGTAGAGTTCGAGAATATGCCCTGGGTAAATTATCCGGAAAAGCTAATATTAAAAAAAATATTGAAGCTTTAGGAATCGAATTGGATGAAAAAGATATGGTTAAAGTAACCAACCGAGTGATTGAATTAGGAGACAGAAAAGAAATTATTACACAAGAAGACCTCCCATTCATCATTTCGGATGTTTTAAATACCAATGAAAATGAAAAGAAAGTGAAAATACTTTCTTATGCTTTAGTTTTAAGTAAAGGTTTGCATCCAACAGCATCCATCCGTATGGAAATTGACGGAAAAATGTATGAACAAACAGCATCAGGTGATGGACAATACGATGCATTCTCTGAAGCTATCAGTCTCATTTATGAAAAATTGAACAAGGCTAAACCTATTCTTACTAATTATAAAGTAATTATTCCACCCGGAGGACAAACGGATGCGCTTGTACAAACGGTCATATCTTGGAAGTTAAATGATTACGAATTTAAAACCAGAGGACTGGATGCTGACCAAACAGAAGCTGCTATAAAAGCGACTGAAAAAATGCTGAATATAATTGAAAACCTTCATTAAAATTGGTAATTATTTAAGGAAATCAGGTTTTCAACTTATTTTATTTAAAAAATTTAAATCGTTTATATAATTTTAATGAGGAAATTATTTCCAAACTAAAATGTACTAACGCTTTAAATTCAGGTATGATGAAAACTTTTTAATCCTAAACTGGTATAAGGATTAAAAAAGCATAACAAATAAAGAATATAAATATAAAGAATATAGAAAATGAAATTAAATATAGCCGTATTACCCGGAGACGGGATAGGCCCTGAAATCATAGCTCAAGCCTTAGAAGTAACTAAAGCTATATGCACAAAATTTAATCATGAGCTTACTTTTAAAGAAGCTTTAGTTGGAGCAATAGCTATAGACAAAACCGGAAATCCATATCCGCAGGAAACCCATGATTTATGTATGGATTCAGATGCCGTTTTATTTGGAGCTATCGGAGACCCTAAATATGATAACAATCCATCTGCTAAAGTTCGTCCGGAACAAGGTCTATTAAAAATGAGAAAAGAACTTGGGTTATACGCAAACCTTCGTCCTATAAATACCTTTCCATCCTTACTACATAAATCTCCGCTTCGTCCTGACCTTGTGGACGGTGCAGATTTTATGTGCGTAAGAGAATTAACCGGAGGTTTATATTTTGGTCGTCCTCAAGGAAGAAGTGAAGATGGTAATACCGCATACGACACTTGTGTATATACCAGAGAAGAAATTGAAAGAATTGTTAGGCTGGCTTATAAACTAGCAGGACAAAGAAATAAAAAACTGACTATAGTTGATAAAGCAAATGTACTTTGCTCTTCTCGCTTATGGAGACAGGTATCTCAAGAAATTGAAAAAGAATTTCCCGATATCGAAACTGAATATATGTTTGTAGATAATGCTGCGATGCAAATTATTCAATGGCCTAAGCGTTTTGATGTTTTAGTTACAGAAAATCTTTTCGGAGATATCCTTACCGATGAAGCTTCCGTTATAACCGGATCATTAGGAATGTTACCTTCTGCCTCAATAGGTATTCATACTTCCGTTTTTGAACCCATACATGGTTCCTACCCGCAAGCTGCCGGAAAAAATATAGCAAATCCACTAGCTACTATACTTTCTGCGGCATTAATGTTTGAATATGCTTTTGATTTAAAAGAAGAAGGAGCTCTAATCAGAAAAGCGGTGGACGCTTCAATGGAACAAAAAATAGTTACCGAGGATATCGCATTCGATGGTAAAGCTTATTCAACTTCTGAAGTTGGTAATTGGATTGTAGAATATATTAAAAATTCATAGTTTAGTTAATATAAAAGGGCTTTCATATAATGAAGTCCTTTTATTTCTTATTTGATTTATAAAACTTTAAAATCTAGTTATAAGCAAAAGAAATTCTACTTTAAAGAATAACTGCCTTTTTCAATTAAAAATTACCTGTTTACCTTACTAATTAGATGAATTAAATTATTTAGATTACTTGTTTTTTAATTAATTATTATAAAAAGATTTATAAATTTCAGAGTATATCCAAAATACAAAAAAAATCACCATTGAATAAATCAATACAATATAAATAGCAAACTTTAATTTATGTTTTTAACATTAAATTATAATTTAATTTCATCAAATATTATTTTATTTACAAATAATATTTGGACATAACAAAAAACAATCTTAATTTTGTCCCATTATTATAAAATTTATACTTAAAACCAATGTATCAACATAACTACATACTATTACTTCTTCTCGTTCTGGTCAATATATATTAATTAGAGAAAGGGATATACGTAAAATCAATTGTAGTTATTAAAAATATTCATAAGCCCTTTCTCTTATTAAGGAAAGGGCTTAAATTTTATAAAAAATAAAATAAACTAAAAAAATGAAATACCAGTTAAGAAGTCACACCAGTACACATGGTCGAAGAATGGCTGGAGCCCGAGCTCTATGGAGAGCTAACGGTATGCGCGAGGAACAAATGGGGAAGCCTTTAATCGCAATTGTCAATTCATTTACTCAATTTGTACCCGGACACGTGCACTTGCATCAAATAGGTCAATTTGTAAAATCAGAAATAGAAGCTTTAGGCTGTTTTGCTGCCGAATTCAATACCATTGCCATTGACGACGGAATAGCCATGGGACACGATGGAATGCTATATTCTCTTCCTTCCAGGGATTTAATTGCCGATAGTGTTGAATATATGGTAAATGCGCATAAAGCAGATGCCATGATTTGCATAAGTAACTGTGATAAAATTACTCCGGGTATGCTAATGGCCTCCATGCGCCTGAACATACCGACTATATTTGTTTCCGGAGGTCCTATGGAAGCCGGAGAATTAAATAATCAACATTTAGATTTAATCGATGCTATGATTAAATCTGCAGACTCGACGGTTTCAGATAAAGAGGTGAATGCCATTGAACGATCTGCCTGTCCAACTTGCGGTTCATGTTCCGGTATGTTTACGGCTAATTCCATGAATTGTTTAAACGAAGCAATTGGATTAGCACTTCCCGGAAATGGAACTATAGTAGCTACTCATGCAAACAGAAAAAAATTATTCAAGGATGCAGCTGCCCTAATTGTCAAAAACGCTTATAGATATTATCAAGAGGGAGACGAAACGGTTTTACCTAGAAATATTGCAACGAAACAAGCTTTTTTAAATTCAATGGCGCTAGATATAGCAATGGGTGGTTCTACAAACACTATTCTTCATTTATTAGCTATCGCCAATGAAGCTGAAGTAGATTTCACTATGGATGATATTGATGCATTATCAAGAAAAACACCATGTCTTTGTAAAGTTGCTCCTAATACAACTAAATATCATATACAAGATGTAAATAGAGCGGGAGGAATTATGGGTATTTTAGGAGAATTGGCTAAAGCTGATTTAATAGATACATCTACCCACCGTATCGATGGTTACACTTTAAAGGAAGCAATAGATATATACGATATTACTAAACCAAACCCTACTCAAGAAGCATTGGATTTATACCAATCGGCACCGGGGAATAAATTTAACTTAGTAATGGGATCACAAAATTCAACCTATTCTACTCTGGATACCGATCGTTCCGAAGGATGTATTCGAGATTGGAATCATGCCTATACTAAAGATGGTGGTTTAGCAATATTAAAAGGAAACATTGCCCTAAACGGCTGTGTTGTTAAAACCGCAGGTGTGGACGAAAGTATATTTAAGTTTACAGGAACTGCCAAAGTATTTCAATCTCAAGATGCCGCTTGTGAAGGTATTTTATCGGGAAAAGTTCAATCGGGTGATGTAGTAATTATTACTTATGAAGGACCTAAAGGAGGACCCGGCATGCAAGAAATGCTCTATCCTACTTCATACATAAAATCTAAGCACTTAGGAAAAGAATGCGCCTTAATTACAGATGGTAGATTTTCGGGAGGAACTTCCGGTTTATCTATAGGGCACGTTTCTCCAGAAGCTGCAGCCGGAGGAGCCATCGGTTTAGTTGAAGACGGAGACATCATTGAAATCGATATTCCTAATCGAACCATTAATGTTAAAATATCCGATGAAGAATTGAAATTCCGAAGAGATCAAGAAATTTCCAAAGGATCAAATGCATTTAAACCGCAAAGAGATCGAAAAATTTCGAAAGCTTTAAAGGCTTATGCTAGTATGGTTAGCTCTGCTGATTTAGGTGCAGTAAGAATAATATAATAAAATGACTAAACAATAAGAATAAAGACTATGAATACTAATATTTCAGGAAGTGAGGCTTTAATACAATCCTTGCTTAAAGAAGGGGTAGATACCATATTCGGATATCCGGGAGGCGCTATTATGCCGGTATTCGATGCTTTATACGATTATAAAGATAAAATCAATCATATTCTTGTACGTCATGAACAGGCGGCGGCGCATGCTGCACAAGGCTATGCCCGTGCAAAAGGCAAACCCGGAATTGTTTTGGTAACTTCCGGTCCGGGTGCCACTAACACAGTAACCGGGATAGCAGATGCCATGATTGACAGTACTCCCCTGGTAGTAATTTCGGGACAAGTATTTTCCGGTTTACTGGGAAGTGATGCTTTTCAAGAAGCTGATGTAGTAGGAATAACTAAGCCGATCAGCAAATGGACGTATCAGATACGAAATGCTGAAGATATTCCCTGGGCTGTAGCCAGAGCTTTTTATATAGCCGGTAATGGTCGTAAAGGTCCAGTAGTTTTAGACATAACCAAAGATGCTTTGCAAGGACAAATCGAATATGCCCCTGCAAAAATCAATTTTATAAGAAGTTATCAACCCATTCCGGATTTAAAACCGGAAGAAATCCGTGAAGCTGCCAAACTTATCAATGAAGCTAAAAAACCGTTAGCGTTAATCGGTCAAGGAGTTATCTTAAGCGGAGCGGAAGAAGAACTTAAAAAGTTTTTGGAAAAAGCTGATATTCCCGGCGCATCCACGATGTTAGGTTTATCAGCCATTCCTACTGACCACCCTTTAAATGTGGGACTTTTAGGTATGCATGGTAATGTAGCCCCTAATGTGAAAACTAATGAATGTGATGTTTTAATAGCTATAGGTATGCGATTTGATGATCGGGTAACCGGTGATTTAAAAACGTATGCTAAACAGGCAAAAATTATTCATTTTGATATTGATCCTTCCGAAATTGATAAAAACGTAAAAACTCATGTAAAAGTTTTAGGTGATGCTAAAGCAACTTTAGCTGAGGTAACCCAATTAGTAAACGAAAATAAACACACCGAATGGTTAGACAGTTTTAAAGAATATTACGAGAAAGAATACGATGCTGTAATTGAAAAAGAATTGTATCCTGAATCCGGGAGCTTAAAAATGGGAGAAGTCGTAAGAAAAGTATCGGAAGCTACCCATCATGAAGGTATTTTAGTTACCGATGTTGGACAAAACCAAATGATGGGCGTTCGGTATTTTAAATATAAACAAAGCCGAAGTGTTATTACTTCCGGAGGACTTGGTACTATGGGATTTGGTTTGCCGGCTGCCATTGGTGCAAAAATTGGTGCACCCGATCGAACCGTTTGTTTATTTGTAGGCGATGGCGGAATTCAAATGACGATTCAAGAATTGGGAACGATCATGCAATATGACATTGATGTAAAAATTATCATATTAAACAACCATTTTCTAGGTATGGTGCGTCAATGGCAAGAATTGTTTTTTGACAAAAGATATTCTGAAACTCTTATGAAAAATCCAAATTTTGAAGCTATTGCTAAGGCCTACAATATTAAATCTAAAACCATAAGTAAAAGAGAAGAGTTGGATCAGGCAATTGAAGAAATGATTAATCATAAGGGATCTTACTTGTTAGATGTTCAGGTTGAAATTCAGGGTATGGTATATCCGATGATTCCGGCCGGTTCGTGTGTAACTAACATTTTATTAGGAGAAACTAACCAAATATAAATCTATGTTATGGAAACTATTGAAACTCAATTTAACTCTGTCGCCCAACAATACGATAAACAGCGAAGAAAATTAATTCCCTGTTTTCAAGATTTTTATAAAATAGCGGTTGAAAATATAAACCTTACATCATCTTCTCCTAAAATTTTAGATTTAGGGGCCGGTACCGGATTATTATCCGAATTTGTTCTTCAAAAATATCCAAATGCTCAAATTACTTTGGTTGATCTGTCAGAAAAAATGTTAGAAGTTGCTAAAAATAGGTTTGAAACTAATACCTCTATCCATATAATTCGACAAGATTTTACCACATATACATCGACACAACCATTTGATGCCGTCGTGTCCTCATTGGCTATTCATCACTTGGAAGATTCGGATAAAATTAAACTATATAATTCCATTTTTTCTTATCTTAAAGAAGAGGGAACATTTATAAATGCAGATCAAGTTTGCGGTGAAGATGATTATTTTTCAAAATTTTATGATACTCGTTGGAGATATCAAATTGAAAACAGCGGACTTACCGCTGATGAAATTAATGCTTCGTATGAAAGAATTAAATTAGACAAAAGAAGTCCCATACTTGCCCAATTAAAATGGCTGAAAGATGCGGGTTTTAAACATGTTGATTGTCTTTATAAATATTATGACTTTGCTGTTTTATATGCTAAAAAGTAGAAATAACCATGAAAAATAAAACGTTATATACTGTAACTATATTTTCTGAAAATACTGTAGGACTTTTAGGTCAAGTAACCAGTGTTTTTACCAGAAGATTTTTAAATATTGAAACTTTATCGGTATCGCCGTCAGCTATTGAAGGCATACATAAATTTACCATTACGGTACTTTGTGATAAAGAAATGATTGAAAAAGTAGTAAAACAAATCGACAAATGCGTGGATGTGTTGAAATCTTACTATAATACCGACGATGAATTAATTCATCAGGAAATTGCTTTATATAAATTACCCACTCCTGAATTTTTAAAAATTGGTTCGGTGGAAAATTTAATTAGAAAATATAATGCTCAGATACTTGAAATTAACGAGATTTGTGTTGTCATTCAAAAAACAGGGCATTACACCGATACGCAAGCTTTGTTTCAAGAATTGAGTGAAAATATTAAAGTATTGCAATTTATTCGTTCTGGAAGAATAGCTGTAAATACTTCAAAAATAGAACGCTTAAGTGATATGTTAAGTGAATTAAAAATAAAAGAATCTTTAATAAAAAATTAAAAATACTAACAAAATGGCACAAATGAATTTTGGTGGAGTAATTGAAAATGTAATTACTCGTGATGAGTTTCCTTTAGAAAAAGCTAGGGAAACATTAAAAGATGAAACCATTGCTGTTATTGGATATGGAGTACAAGGTCCCGGACAAGCATTAAATTTAAGAGATAACGGCTTCAATGTAATCGTTGGACAACGTAAAGGAGGTAAAACTTGGGATAAGGCTATAGCAGACGGTTGGGTTCCGGGTGAAACTTTATTTGATATAGAAGAAGCAGCATCAAAAGGAACTATTATTCAATATTTATTGTCAGATGCCGCACAAATTGAGGTTTGGCCTAAATTAAAACCTCACTTAACTGCCGGTAAAGCTTTATATTTTTCTCATGGTTTCGGTATTACTTTTAACGACCGCACCGGAATTATACCTCCTAAAGATATTGATGTAATTTTAGTTGCACCTAAAGGATCAGGAACCAGCTTAAGACGTATGTTCTTAGAAGGAAGAGGGTTAAACTCCAGTTATGCAATTTTCCAGGATGCTACCGGTAAAGCTAAAGACAGAACTATCGCTTTAGGTATTGGTGTTGGTTCAGGATATTTATTTGAAACTGACTTTAAACGTGAAGTTTATTCTGATCTAACTGGGGAAAGAGGTACTTTAATGGGGGCTATTCAAGGAATTTTATTAGCTCAATATGAAGTGTTACGTGAAAACGGACACACTCCATCTGAAGCTTTCAATGAAACAGTAGAAGAACTTACACAATCTTTAATGCCTCTTTTTGCTGAAAAAGGTATGGACTGGATGTATGCAAACTGTTCTACTACTGCACAAAGAGGTGCATTAGACTGGATGACTCCTTTTCATGATGCCACTAAACCTGTATTTGCTAAGTTATATGCAGAAGTAGCTTCAGGAAATGAAGCTCAAAGATCGATCGATACCAACTCTAAGCCTGACTATCGCGAAAAATTGGAAGAAGAACTTAAGGCTCTTCGTGAAAGCGAAATGTGGAAGGCCGGAGCTGTTGTTAGAGAATTACGACCGGAAAATAACTAATTAGTATTATATAAAAAAAGGAATATGCAAAATACGTATTCCTTTTTTTATATTTACAAATTAAAATTACATTTAAATGTTTATAATTACTAAAAAATCTACTCTTCTAAATTCATCCGCATTAATTTTTCTTTTACTATCTCCCCTTTTCATAACATTATTTTTATCAAATCTATTATTTATATGTAAAATCAGCCTCTCTGGATCTACAATACTTTTTTCGTTTATATTATCTTATTTCATCCTTTTTTTCTTAACAAGAAAAACTCATTGGTACGAATGGATTTTAACTCTTTTATTTTACCTTATATCATATTCACTTAGTATATTTTTCTATGATCTATCTGCCGATGGTCAATGGTATCATTTAGAAAGTATTATAAATCTAAAGAATGGATGGAATCCAATCTATGAAATATCAAAAACTAATGTTGCACAAATATATGTTCAATCCTATCCAAAAGGATATGAGATTATAGCCGCTTCTATTTACTCTTTTACTCAAAAAGTAGAATCAGGAAAGCTAATCAATATAATTGTTCTGATAGCTTCTCTAATATATGTTTTTAAATTGCTTAAACAAACTCAATTAAGCAAGTTGAAGAGATATCTATACACTTTTCTTATCTGTATAAATCCAATAGTAGTTACTGAACTATTTACGCATTATTTAGACGGTTTCATGTATTCTTGCTTAATTATACTAATTTGTTCTTTTAGTTGCCTATTAAAAAGATATAACAAAATTGATTTAACGACTTTTATATTTACATTATCAATTTTCTCATCATTGAAATTTACTTCTATTTTATTAGTTTTTATATTTGTATTATTTTCTTTTATATACTTATGGAAAAATCATAAATTTAAATTAAAATATATATTTCCATTTTTAATATCAGGAATAATTATCTTTCCTTTAACCAATATAAATCCCTATTTCACCAATTTAAAAAATAATCATCACGTTTTTCATCCCGCATTTGGAAAAGAAAAAATAGAAAACTTATTATCCTCTCATGTAAATTATGATTTTTACAAAAAAAACAGAATTGAAAAAGCCTTTATATCATATTTTTCTTATACCGGTAGCAGCAAAAAAACAACAAATTTAAAAATACCTTTTTCATTAAAACTATCCGAAATTAAAGTACTTAGTGATGTAACCATTACTTATGGGGGATTTGGACCTTTCTTTGGAGGAATTGTTATTCTATCGACCCTTCTTTTCATTATTTCATCCTTTATTCCTTCTAAAGCTCCTTCAGGATTGTACTATTTAATTTTAGGGGTTATTGCAAGTATTTTATCATTTCCGGATTTTTGGTTTGCCAGAATGGTTCCGCAACTTTACTTATGCCCTGTTTTGATTCTTTTACTAATGGAATATAAATCAATAAATTCTAAATATCTAAAATTCGGAACTCTTATAACTCTATTATTTATTAGCACTAATACGTTAATGTTCATCATAATTTCGTTTACCTTAAATTTTTATCTTAGTCTAAATACCCATTATCAAATTTCTCAAATGAAAAAGCTTGGGAACAAATCCCCTATTCTTATCGATTATTTTTTTAAATCAAACGTAACTAGATTGGAAGAAAATGACATTACTTATAAAGTGACCAAGATTCCTTATTCTGAAGATGATAAAAATCTTCAATTTTTTGGTGCTAAAGGAAAAAATACAACCCGATTTATAGCCGAATTTAATGAAAAAGATAAAAGTAATTTATTACGATATTTAGATAATCAATATAATAAGATTTTCAATTACTATCAATCTTATAAAAAAATTAAGTGAAATTTAAGTTTCAATTCTCTATAATATATATTTTTTCTTTGTTACTTTTGCGTAGAAAAATATAGAAAATGTCAGAAATCAGAGTTCGATTTGCACCCAGTCCTACCGGATATTTACATATTGGAGGAGTAAGAACTGCTTTATATAATTATCTCTTCGCAAAAAAAAATAAGGGAAAATTTATCTTGCGCATTGAAGATACCGATCAAAACCGCTATGTTGAAGATGCCGAAAAATACATAAGTGAATCGCTGAAATGGTGTGGCTTAGAATTGGATGAAAGTCCGGAAAAAGGAGGACCCTATGCTCCATATAAACAATCTGAAAGAAAAGACATCTATAAAAAATACATCGAAGAAATACTTAAAACAGATTTCGCTTACCTGGCTTTTGACACGCCGGAAGAATTAGAAAAGTTACGAAAAGAATATGAGGAACAAGGCAAAGTATTTTCTTACAACCATGAAGTCAGAAATCAACTCAATAATAGCCTCTCTTTATCGCCTGATGAAGTCCAAAAAAAATTAAATGAGGGAGTTCCTTATGTGATCCGATTTAAAATACCAACACACAGAACTTTGGTTTTAAAAGATATTATTCGAGGCAACTTTTCCATAGATACATCTATTTTAGATGATAAAGTTTTAGTTAAGACTGACGGAATGCCTACCTATCATTTTGCCAATATTGTAGATGACCATACCATGAAAATTACCCATGTGATAAGAGGAGAGGAATGGCTTCCTTCCCTGGCCTTACATGTATTGCTCTATGAAGCATTGGGATGGAAATCACCGGAATTTGCCCATTTGCCTTTGATTTTAAAACCGGAAGGTAAGGGTAAATTGAGCAAACGAGATGGAGATAAATACGGATTTCCTGTATTTCCTCTTGCTTGGAAAAATGAAAAAGAAGGTACTTCTTCCATAGGATACAGAGAAGAAGGTTACCTGCCTGAAGCTTTTATAAATATGTTGGCATTACTAGGATGGTCACCTTCCGATGACAAGGAAATACTATCTCTAAACGAAATGATTCAAGAGTTTGAATTGGAGAAAGTCCATAAAGCAGGAGCTCGTTTCAATCCTGATAAAGCAAAATGGTTTAATCATGAATATATTATAAAATCCAAAGCCTCTGACTTACTCCCTGAATTTCAAAAAATTTTGAAAGAAAAAGGTATTAAGACAGATGATACTAAAGATATTCGAATCATCGAACTATTAAAAGAAAGAGTTAATTTTGTAAAAGAAATATGGGAAGTAGGTTCTTTTTTCTGGATTACGCCTTCAACTTATCAAGAAAAAAGTTATAAAAATGTTGTTAAAGACGATACAAAAGCAATACTTACTCAATTAATTTCTAATCTGGAGTCTGTTTCATTCACCGAAAAAGAATTACATGACAAGATTCATGAATTTGTGGAAAACTCAGGATTGGGATTTGGAAAAGTAATGCAACCCTTACGTTTAGCTCTAGTTGGTGATCTTAAAGGACCGGATATTCCGGTTATTATGGAAATAATAGGAAAAACAGAAAGCTTACAACGTTTAAAAAATTTAGAATCAAAAATTTAAAAATAATAGGTCATGAAAATCGCATTAGCTTCAGATCATGCAGGATTTGAATATAAAAATTATATATTTAAATATCTCACTGAAAAAGGAAATCAGGTACATGACTTTGGAACCTATTCGGGAGAAAGTGTAGACTATCCGGATTTTGTACATCCTTTAGCTATTGCAGTTGAGAAAAATGAATTTGATTTCGGCATACTTTTCTGCGGCAGTGGCGAAGGGGTATCCATAACCGCAAATAAACATTCCGGAATACGTTGTGCTCTATGTTGGCAAACAGATATTGCTCGTTTAGCCAGACAACATAATAATGCAAATGTGCTTTCCATTCCTGCGCGTTTTATTGCCAAAGAATTAGCTCAGGATATAATTGATACTTTTTTATCCACTCAATTTGAAGGGGGAAGACATCAAATGCGTGTAGATAAGATATCCAAATGGTAAAGCGAATTTTATAAATATGACAAAATTTCATAAATAATTTTTGGAATAGATATTGACTTTTTATGTAATACAAAATATTGTATATTTGAAATAATAAATAATTAAGCAAATGGATTATAAAGATTACGGAAACACACTTGAACCATCGTTTCAAAAAAATGCCATAGCTAAACAGCAAGCTACATTTATATCTAAAGTATATATGTGGATGAGCTTGGCTTTATTTATAAGTGGTTTTACTGCTTATTTTACAGCTAATTCTCCTGGATTATTAAGCTTAATGTTTGGTACTACCGGCCCTACTTTCTTATATTATGCTTTAATTTTAGGCGAATTAGGATTAGTATTTGCTTTAAGCGGAGCAATCCATAAAATGACTTTAGGATTAGCATCGGCAGTCTTTTTGTTTTATTCTTTTTTAAACGGAATGACTTTGGCTATGATTTTCTTGGCTTATACCTTTTCATCTATAGCTACCACATTTTTTATTACTGCCGGTACATTTGCTATAATGAGTTTATATGGTTATTTTACCAAAACAGATCTTACAAAATTTGGAAGAATTCTATCCATGGCTTTACTAGGTGTACTATTAGCCATAGTTGTCAATATTTTCTTAAATAACTCCATGTTGGATTTAATTATTTCAGTGGTTGGAGTTTTAATATTTGTGGGATTAATTGCTTATGATACTCAAACTCTGAAAAATATAGGATCACAAATAAACTCTGAAGATGGAGAAAGTTATTCTAAAATAGCGATTCAAGGTGCCTTGTCTCTCTATTTAGATTTTATTAACCTTTTCTTATTTTTACTTAGATTTCTTGGTTCAAGAAGATAAATTTACTTTTTGAAAACGTTAAAATATTTTATAGGTGAATAAAGTTTTTATTCACCTATTTATATATAATAAAATACCATTATTAAAACAAAATATAAATCTAATAGAAACTATAAAATTTGTAATTTTAAATTTATTTATAAATAAATATGGAGAACAATCCACAAGATAATAAAAATAATAAAAAAAAGCCCTTATTAAAAACAATCCTTGGTTTAGTTTTATTTAGCTTTTCCATCATCTTATTTATTTCATTCCTCTCATTTTACTTTAATTGGAAAGAAGATCAAAGCCAATTAACTTCTTATCTAAATAAAAATATTACAGCGCAAAATATAATCGGTAAAACGGGCGCTTACTTAGGGGAAATATTTATTTTTGACGGTGTAGGAATTATTGCATTTTTTATTCCGTTCTTCTTATTTATTTTATCTTTTAAAGTATTATTTAATAAAGAAATTCTAAAAATTTGGAAACTCCTCTCTCATGGAATTTTCTTTATTATTTGGACCCCTATATTTCTAGCTATGATTTTCGGATCTAAATGGTTGCTTTCCGGTTTGATAGGCTATGAAGTATATGATTATTTAAAATCATTATTGGGCAGTGTGGGTACAGGTATTATATTGTTACTGACCTTGTCAATATATTTTATCCTTGAATTTAATTTGAGCGTGGATCATGTAAAATCTAAATTGCATTCAACACCTTCTTTCAAACCGTCTAAAAAAGAAAAAGAAAAGGATGTTTTAAAAGAACCTTTTGAAGAAGACCAAATTTATGAGAAAATAAAAGATCCTAAAACCGTTCAATCTGAGACTGTTATCGCAAAAGTTCCAACAAAAAATGAAATTCAAGAAGAAAATTTAACAGGTATACAACAAGCCGAATCACTAATAGAAGAGGAAAGTAATCCTATAAATTTATCCAATACCAATATATCGGTAGAAGAATCTTCCCATCCTGACACAACCACTCATTCTACAGAATTAGAAATTGATATTCCTACTACAGAAGAAACGGTTGAAGATGATATTTCGCTGACTATAGAAGAAACTAAAAAAGAAGAAATTTTATCTGAAAATGAGCCTAATAAAAATATTTATGACCAATTCGGACCTTATGATCCTAAATTAGATTTACCTAAATATAAATACCCTACTCTTGACCTTTTAACCAATTATAATACGAATAATAATATTACGATAAACAGTGAAGAGTTAGAAGAAAATAAAAATAAAATTGTAACAACACTTGCAAATTATGGCATTGGAATTTCAAGTATCAAAGCAACGGTCGGCCCAACAGTAACTTTATATGAAATTATTCCTGAAGCAGGTATCCGTATTTCCAAAATTAAAAATTTGGAAGATGATATAGCCCTTAGTCTCGCAGCTTTAGGAATTCGTATTATTGCTCCGATACCCGGAAAAGGAACTATTGGTATTGAAGTACCCAATAGCACCGCAACGATGGTTTCCATGCGTTCGGTGATCGCTTCTCAAAAATTTCAAAAAATCGATATGGAACTACCTATTGTTTTTGGAAAAACCATATCTAATGAAACTTTCGTTACAGATTTAGCTAAAATGCCTCACATGCTCATGGCCGGGGCTACAGGACAGGGAAAATCGGTGGGATTAAACGCCATTATAACTTCTCTGTTATACAAAAAACATCCTAGTGAATTAAAATTCGTTTTTGTAGACCCTAAAAAGGTGGAACTTACCTTATACAACAAAATTGAACGTCATTTTCTTGCAAAATTACCGGATACGGATGAAGCCATTATTACCGATACGACTAAAGTGATTAATACTTTGAATTCACTTTGTGTGGAAATGGATAATCGTTACAAGCTTCTCCAATCAGCTTATGTAAGAACTATCAAAGAATATAACCAAAAATTTAAGGAACGTAAATTAAATCCTGAAAAAGGTCATCGATTCTTACCGTATATTGTTTTGGTTATTGATGAATTTGCTGATTTAATTATGACCGCCGGAAAAGAAGTAGAGCTCCCTATCGCCAGATTAGCTCAGTTGGCCAGAGCCATAGGAATTCATCTTATTATAGCTACACAAAGGCCTTCCGTAAATGTTATTACCGGAATGATTAAAGCCAACTTCCCCGCTCGTGTTGCATTCCGCGTAACTTCAAAAATAGATTCAAGAACAATTTTAGATGGAAATGGTGCCGATCAATTAATCGGGAAAGGAGATATGTTGTTTACCACCGGTAATGAGTTGATACGTATGCAATGTGCCTTTGTTGATACACCCGAGGTTGATAAAATAACAGAATATATTGGTTCTCAACAAGGATATCCGGATGCTTATTTATTGCCGGAATTTTATGAAGAAAATTCAAGTGTAAGTTCAAACGATGCGGTTGAAGCAAAAAGAGATGAGCTTTTTAATGATGCTGCTCGAGTAATTGTAACCGCTCAACAAGGATCCACCTCTTTGATTCAACGTAAATTATCATTGGGTTATAATAGAGCCGGAAGAATTATGGACCAACTTGAAGCGTTCGGCATTGTTGGGGCTTTCGAAGGAAGTAAGGCACGTAAAGTTTTGGTTTCTGACCTGGTTAGTTTGGAACAATTATTGGAAAATTTAAACCCCTAAAAAAACATTACCTAATCATATGAAAAAGATATTTGCATTCTTATTTATTTGTTCTTCATTTTTAATATGGGCTCAAAAAATTGATCCGGAAGCAAAAAGACTTTTAGATACAGCTAGTGCGAAACTCAGCCAAAATTCAACATTTTACGTAAAATTCAATTATTTATATTCTATACCCGGACATAAAAGTATATCTGAAATTGGACAGGTTTATGCCGCTAAAGAAAAGTATCATTTAATTCTGCCCAGTATTACCCAAATTTATGACGGAAATAAGATTTACTCTATTTCCAAGGAAGATAAAGAAATCACTTCTTCTGACAAAGAAGACGGTGAAAGCCTATCTCCTACCAATATTTTAAGTCTTTATAAAAGCGGTTTTAATATTACTTTTGAAGGAAATACAACTATTAATAATGTTAAATGTTCCGTTATTAAATTGGTTCCTATTGATACCAAAAAATCAAAATCTATACTTCTTGCTCTTTCTAATAATAAGATATTAAGAGTATCTGAAAATTATAATGACGGAAGTTCTTTAATTTTAATGATTATTGATTTTAAAGAAAATTTAATTGTAAATAAATCTTTACTTACATTTGATAAAAATAACTATAAAGATTACACACTAACAGAGTTATAAAAGATGATTAAAAAGTTAGACTGGTATATTATCCGCACTTTTTTTGGTCCTTTTTTATTTATATTTAGCGTTTTAATGTTCATATTTGTAGTTCAGTTTGCCTTTAACCAAATGGATAAATTTTTAGGTAAAGGACTGAACTTATGGGACATATCTAAATTATTGTATTATCTGGGCTTGGATGTGATTCGTCTCGTTTTACCTTTAACTATCTTGTTGTCATCAATTATGACATTTGGTGGTTTCGGAGAGCGTTATGAACTAGCTGCAATGAAATCAGCTGGAATTTCATTAGCCCGAATAATGTATCCTCTTTTTAGTCTTGTAGTCTTACTGGCCATCTGGTTATTTTATTTCTGTAACACCACACTTCCCGAAAACCAACGAAGAGCGCGAAATATGCTCATCAATATTGCACAAACAAGACCTGCGCTGAATTTTGAAGAAGGACGATTTATTAAGGAAATGAATCCTTTAAGCATTAAAATTGGCAGGAAAAGTGGTAAAAATGATAGTGAATGGGATCAAGTATTTATTCATAAAAATGCATCCCCTTTTGAAGATCAACAAACCATTATAGCAGATAAAGGAAATATAATTTCCAAAGATAACCATTACTTAAAAATTGAACTATATAACGGGTATATATATCAAGATAACATTAAAGGTAAAAATCTAAATGAACTAAAAAAGCAACCGGGTAATTCTATTAAGTTTGACACCTTAACTCAATATTACGATATTTCGGATATAATTAAAAAATCACTAGACAAACAATCCGAAGGGGATAATTTTAGATATAAATCAGTATCGGAATTAAGCACTTATATAGATTCCATCAAGACTTCCAATACTGTGTACTTTAAAGGGCTTGGAGAAAATGGCATGAAACTTTTATTAGGAGAAACAAATTCGTTGGATTCCCTAGATTATAGTCATTATAATGAAGATTTTCCGTTTGAATGGTCCAACTTAGATGAAAACACTAAATATAATTTAGTTAAAGCCGCCATAAATCAGGTTACTCTGTCTAAGTATGAATTAGGTTCAAAAGCCACCGAAATGAAAGCGGTAGAAAAATTTATAGCTAAAATGATTTTATGGCAGCAAAAAAATATTATTTCATATTCTGTTACCTGTATTGTATTTTTCTTGATAGGAGCTCCGCTAGGATCAATCATTAGAAAAGGGGGAGTCGGTTTGCCTGTAGTTGTTGCCATAATAATATTTATCATTTTTTATATTTTAGGTCTTTATATGGAAAATTTGGCAAAAAATCAGGTAATCAACGCCTATTGGGCTTCTTGGATTCCTAATGCAATATTTCTACCTGTTGGAATTTTTCTAACTATAAAATCCATGAGAGATTCTGAACTATTTGACGTGGATAATTATTTAAAACCTTTTAAAAGATTTATTAGTAAATTTATCAAACAAAAAAAATTAGAACACAGTAGATACCAATGATTATTACAGACTTAAAAATGAATACCATATCAGAAGCTCTTGAAGAATTAAGACAGGGAAAGGTAATTATAGTTGTTGATGATGAAGATCGTGAAAACGAGGGTGATTTTGTTGCTGCAGCTTCAACTATGACACCTGAAACTATAAATTTTATGACTAAGTACGGAAGGGGTTTGATTTGCACGCCTTTAACTCAAAAAAGAGCTGAAGAACTGGACTTGGAATACATGGTCGGAAAAAATACTGATCCTAAGCAAACGGCTTTCACTGTTTCAGTAGATTTACTTGGACATGGGATTACCACAGGTATTTCCGCTTCTGATCGATCCAAAACCGTTAAGGCTCTTGTCGATGAAAATATCAAGCCAAGTGATTTTGCACGTCCGGGTCATATTTTTCCTTTAGTTGCAAAAAAAGGAGGAGTACTTAAAAGAGACGGACATACTGAAGCTACAGTCGATTTATTACAATTAGCGGGACTTCCTTCTACCGGAGTTTTAGTTGAAATCATGAATGAGGATGGAACAATGGCTCGTTTGCCTCAATTAATGGAAGTTGCTAAGAAATTTGATTTAAAAATTATAACTATTAAAGACTTAATTTCATATCGACTTAAAAATGATTCTTTGATCGAAAAAATCGACGATGAAGTAATTAAAACCCATTATGGAGAATTACGATTTGTAACGTATAAAGATAAAACCAACGATCAAATTCATTTTGCCTTAGTGAAGGGAGAAATTAATGAAGATGAAATCATACCTGTAAAAGTTTGTGCTAATAATATATATTTGGATCTTTTCAAAACCCTTGCTCAAGGAGAAGAAACCATTGTAAATAAAGCTATTAATTTTATTAATGAAAATGGCAAAGGAGTAATTATTTTTATAAACAATCCTTCCAATACAGAAGTAATTGAAAATCATCTGAGCGAACTCAAAAAATATATATCGGGAGAAATAGCTGATTTTGGCATACAATCAGACGAAAGAGATTTAGGAATCGGTGCACAAATAATTAAAAATTTAGGAATTAAAAATATCAATGTCTTAACAACCAATCCTAACAAAAATTTCCCTTTAAGTAGTGGATATGGAATTAAGATTGTAAATGAAATTAAAATTTAAATTTCATTCTCATAAATTATAAATAAAGAAGCTAATAGTAGCTTCTTTATTTAACCAAGTATTGAATTATAAAATGATATTTTGGATCTGATTCGGTAATGACACGTAAAGGATCTTTCTTCTTATTTCTTGCTTCTATAATTTTATTTTTATACTTCCTTAAATAAATATGTTTGTGTAAATCTTCTTCTGAGGCTGTTTGTAAATTTATTTTAAGAACTTGGGATGGATTTAAGACGAAAGAATCAAAAATTCTTGAGACCATTTCAGAAGTTATATCATAAACATCTTTAATTTGTTCCATCGACACAAAACCACCTAATCCTTTTCTAAAACTCAATATTCTTTTAGTTATGATTTCATTTTCAATTACGGAATTTATATCGTTAAAAGATGCTGTATTAATATCCTTTTTTTCATTGGAAATTTGAAGTACTTTTATATTTGATGTATTTTCAATATTTTGAGAAGGAAGCTTAATGTACGATTCCAATTCATGATATTTTACAGTTGATATAATATAACATTTTTTTAAATCCTCTTTGGATTTGAATTTTCCACCGATAGAATTTTTATATCTTATAATACTTTCCGCTTGTTTTTCTGAAAAACCTATACGCATCCAATCGTTTACATTATATGTATTCGGGTCAAATGTTAATAACCGATACTTCTTTACTTTACTAGAATTAGTAGTTGGTTCATTCAAGCCGTTCTCCGGTAATAACAAAAAAGGAGATATTTTAGCATACATTTCCTCGGAGATTACATAGCAAGATTTAAGCTGTTCTTTAGAAGTAAATTTACCTCCAAGCATAGCCTTATAGTTAATAATTACCTGTGCTTGTTTTTTAGAGAAACCTAAACTCTGCCATTCTTCTGTATTATAATCAGTTGGATTAAAAGGTTCTATAAATTTATCTTTTTTATCCTTTACCTTAAAATTCTGTTCATTAATTTCTTCAACAAATTGAAAAGGAGTAGCATTATTATTCTCAAATATCGAAGAAATTAAAGCATTCCTATGAATTAATAATTCTAAAATACATATAATTATGAGCAACAAAAGAACACCTATACGTTGCTCTTTTATCATTTTAAGGCGTAAATTCATAAAAGTTAATATAAATATATAATTACAAGAGCTTAATTTTTAAAATGTTACCATTTATTATGGTAACGTAAAAAAATTATATTTTTATATTAAAAAAATGAAATACTATTTCTTTTAAATCGCTGTAAAATAATAACCTAAGATTCAAAATAGCTTAGAGGAAGTTAGCAATCCCTTTAAAATTGCGAACTCAATGGATACTTTACAAAACTATTATGTGAAAATTTAATTCAAAAATATTTAGCTATTTTTTCCTTTTTCTGCATAGCTCATATCATTAACCGATTCGATGATATATTTTCCATCTTCAAATACAACTTTACATACTGAAGCATTTTCCAAATCCTTAACAAATAACCTTTTACCTCCCAGATTATGAAGCATTAGAGTTATACTTAATCCGTGAGATACGATCAGAACGTTTTTATTTTCCTTATTCTTACTTTCGATCTGTACCATATCCGATAAAGCTTTATGCGTTCTTTTTTCAACTGTATTAAAATCTTCTGCCATTTTCATAGGATCTAAAATACTTATGGTATTTACCGCTTCTTTATAAGTAATTTCTTTATTCTTGTCAAAGATATCATTGAATAAATCCTGAGCATTAGTGTAATGAAGATATAAAGCAACATCCTTAAACATTTCGGTAGCTAAGGCAGTTTCATACGCTCCAAAACAGATTTCTCTTAATTCAGGTTTTTCTGTAACCGGAAGTTCTTTTTGATCTGAATTTTTTAAAATTATATTGATAGTCTCTCTGGTTCTCCTTAAATCACTGCAAAAAGCTGAAGAAAATTTAACATCTTTCAATCCTTTACCCAAATTTTCTGCCACCTCAATCCCTTCTTTTGTTAACGGTGTATCACTCCAACCTTGAACTTTGTTTAATGTATTTAAAATTGTCTTACCATGACGTACTATGTAAAATGTAATCTTAGATCCCATATAAAAAATATTAGCATTTTAAATACAAAATTAGAAAATTTTGTTTGTTATAAGTATAGAATAATCATTATAGTTCACTAGTATTTCATACTGTTGATTTAATTAAACTTAAAATTAAAAAACAAAATATATCTGAAAAATAATTATTTTTAATCGTATAATTTTTAAAAAATTTTATTCGTATAAAAAAATAATTATTATTTTTGTTATGTTAATTTAGATTTTAAAAGTTAAAAATCTTAGTTATGTTATTACGCAATTTAACATTGCCGGTTAATAAAATTACCCTTTTATCTTACCCTATCTACTTCAGTAGGCAGGTTAGGCTTTGATTTTCAATTTTTCCAAAGCCGACACTTCCGTTTTTTATACAGTAATTTATCTACTACTGTTTTTTCAATTTATCCATTTACTATATTATTTATAAATAAGATGAATATTAATATTGTTGTTGCAACAGAAGAACATTATCAATACGCTGAAGAAATATGCGAAACTATTTACCAATCGGCTATTGTAAGGGGTACAGGTATTGCTAAAAGAACACCTGAATACATCCAAAAAAAAATGGATCAAAGACAAGCTATTTTAGCTCTTGATAATACAAAATTTGCAGGTTTTTGTTATATAGAAAAATGGCAGAACGGAGAATTTGTCGTCCATTCAGGATTAATTGTTCATCCTGACTACAGAGGAATAGGTTTAGCCAAAAAAATTAAACATTTTATTTTTGATTATACCCGCAAAAAATTTCCTGAAGCTAAAATTTTCGGTATAACTACCGGTTTGGCTGTAATGAAAATTAATTCGGAATTAGGATATAAGCCGGTACCCTTTTCTGAACTGACAGAAGATCCTGACTTTTGGAATGGCTGTAAAACGTGTACGAATTTTAATATTCTACAAAGTAAACAAAATAAAATGTGCTTATGTACCGGAATGTTATTCGATCCTAAAGATCAAAAAAAAGATAAGAATATATCCCATAAAAATAGTTTCGATAAAAAGGTCATTACTCATCTCAATAAAATAAAAGAAGTATTTCACTTAAAATCTAAAAAGGATTGTAATAATTCCCAAATTAAAACCATCTAAAAAAATCTTGATTATGAAAAAAGCAGTTTTAGCATATAGTGGAGGACTAGATACTTCCTATTCTTTGGTTAAACTAACTAAAGAACATGATATGGAAGTTCATACAGTTATAGTAAACAGCGGAGGATTTTCTGAAGAAGAATTAAAACAAATTGAAAAACGAGCATATGAGTTGGGTTCCAATCATCATATAACCATTGATATTACTGAAAAATTTTATAAAAATTGTTTACGCTTTCTCATTTATGGAAACATTTTAAAAAACAATACCTATCCCTTATCAGTTAGTGCAGAAAGAATATTTCAGTCACTGGCTATAGCGGAATATGCAAAAAAAATAAATGCGGAATATATAGTTCATGGAAGCACGGGAGCCGGTAATGATCAAATTCGATTTGATGTAGCCTTTGAAGTCATTTCCCCTAAATCAAAAATAATTACACCGATTCGTGATGAAAATATTTCTCGTCAAGAAGAAGTTGACTACTTACAAAAAAACGGAATAAACATGAATTGGGAAAAAGCAAAATATTCCATCAATAAAGGAATATGGGGAACTTCTGTAGGAGGTGTTGAAACACTTTCCTCTGATCTCCCTTTACCGGACGAGGCCTACCCTACTCCCCTCTCTGAAACCACTCCTTCCATAATTGAACTTGAATTTTCTAAAGGAGAACCTATCGGATTAAATGGAGAAAAAATGAATCCGGTGCCATTAATTCAACAACTGAATGAAATAGGAGGAAAATATGCCATTGGGCGAGATATACATGTGGGAGATACCATTTTAGGAATTAAAGGAAGAGTAGGTTTTGAAGCTCCTGCTCCTATGTTACTGATTAAAGCGCATCATCTGCTGGAAAAACATACCCTATCCCGTTGGCAACTCTTACATAAAGATTCATTGGCCAATTGGTATGGTACTTTATTGCATGAAGCTCAGTATTTAGACCCTGTAATGCGTGACATTGAAGCATTTCTTACGTCCTCTCAAAAACGGGTTAGCGGAACCGTAAAGATTCAGTTGTATCCCTATTATTTCCGTATGATCGGTATAAAATCTCCTTATGATATGATGCAATCTAAAGTTGCTACTTACGGTGAAGAAAATGAAGCTTGGGACTGTAGAGATGCCCGAGGATTCATTAAAATTTTTGGAAATCAATTAAAAATTCATCATAGTTTCAATGATTTAGAATAATTTACGAACTTTATCTTGAATTAAAGTAAATAAAAATTGAAAGTATAGTTTAGTTTAAAAAACCAATGAACAAAATAAAAGCTAGTATTGTGGGAGGGGCAGGATATACTGCGGGA
The DNA here is from genome assembly GCF_009827835.1 of Apibacter sp. B2912. Classification (NCBI taxonomy): domain Bacteria; kingdom Pseudomonadati; phylum Bacteroidota; class Flavobacteriia; order Flavobacteriales; family Weeksellaceae; genus Apibacter; species Apibacter sp. B2912. Next base: position 294,082 of record NZ_WINV01000003.1, on the reverse strand, counting down.
GAATTATTGCGAATCCTCATTAATCATCCAAAAATAGAACTCACATCCGTTTACAGCACTTCCAATGCAGGAAATCCTGTCACAACGGTTCATGAAGACCTTATAGGTGAAACCGATTTAATTTTTTCTGATCGCATTGATCAAGAGGCAGATGTTGTTTTTTTATGTTTGGGACATGGTAAATCCAGGGATTTTTTGACAAAAAATGTGTATTCTAAAAACACAAAAATTATAGATTTAAGTAATGATTTCAGGGTTAAACCTCATCATGTATTTCAAGACAGAAAATATATTTACGGTCTTCCCGAATTACAAAAAGAAGAAATAAAAAAGGCAAAAAATATTGCTAATCCCGGATGTTTCGCCACCGCCATACAATTAGCTTTACTTCCCTTAGCAAAGAAAAGTTTATTGTCCCAAGATATTCATATCCACGCAGTAACCGGCTCTACCGGTGCAGGGCAATCACTTTCAGCAACTGCTCATTTCAGTTGGAGAAATAATAATGTTTCCTTTTACAAAGAATTTAGTCATCAGCATGAGGCAGAAATTTCACAAAGTATTCATCTTTTAGGATCCAACCGACATCAACTCTATTTTTTACCTATGCGGGGAAATTTTACTCGAGGGATTCTTGCCGGCATATATTTAAAATGTGAAATTACAAAGGAGGATGCTTTTTCTTTATATCGTGAATACTATCAGGATCATCCGTTTACCTTTGTTTCGAACACTCCTTTATCTGTAAAGCAAGTAGTCAACACAAATAAATGTATGTTAGAAATACAAAAACATAAAGATACCCTTTTAATTACTTCGGTGATTGATAATTTAAGTAAAGGTGCTTCGGGTCAAGCCGTACAAAACATGAACCTTATTTTCGGATTTGAGGAATCGGAAGGTTTACATTTAAAACCGGTGGCATTTTGATAAAATTAGAGTTATGAATTCACTATTTTTCTCTTAATATGATTAACTAGAAAAACTAAAAATACAATATCAGTTTCCTTAGTTTATTTAGAAAGTTCTTATGGTTCTTTTAGAGATGTTAACTAAAAAAAGGATAAATTACTGATTTTAATGAATAATAAAAATTATATAATTAGTACAAAATTATAATATGAAAATAGCAATTATTGGAGCCGGAAATTTAGGTCTGGCAATCGCAAAAGGAATTATTAACAGCAATTTTGCTGAATCATTATATATTACTAAGCGAAATATTAAAACCTTACATGAACTGGAAAATAAACAAAATATAGTTCTTACATCAGATAATAACGAGGCAATTAAAAATTCAGAGATTATACTGTTTGCGGTTCAGCCTAATGTCTTAACCAATGTTTTACAAGAATGCCGGCATTTATTTACGGAACATCATACTTTACTATCAGTAGTTGCCGGATTTGATTTAAGTAAACTAGAAGAAATCATAGGCAGTCATTTTCCAATTATTAAGGCCATGCCTAATACTGCTATATCGGTGAATAAATCCATGACCTGTCTTTGTTCCAATAAAAAAGGAAAGGATCGGATCAATATCGCGTTGGAAATCTTTAATCAATTGGGACATGCTGTAGAAATCCCTGAAGAGCAAATGCAAGCGGCAACAATTATTTGTTCCAGCGGTATAGCTTTTTGGCTGAGAATCATTCGTGCACATATGTTGGGAGCTATAGAAATGGGACTGGAGGCGCAAGAAGCCCTATCCATGATTACTCAAACTTGTATGGGAGCGGCACAATTAATTGAGTCTAAAAAAAGTCATCCCGAGCAAGAAATTGATAAGGTCACAACTCCGGGCGGATGCACCATAGCCGGAATTAATGAAATGGATCATCAAGGAGTTAACTCAGCCATTATTAAAGGGCTATTAGCTTCCTATACCAAAATCAACCAATTGACTAAGAAATAAATGGTAAAGTATCACATGAATACCACAAAGAAACAATAATAAAAATTTATAAAGGATACTAATATGAGTCTATTCAATGTATATCCTATCTACTCTGTAACCCCTGTTAAAGCATCAGGTTGTACCGTATGGGATGAAAAAGGAGATGCTTACCTTGACTTTTATGGTGGGCATGGGGTTATTTCCATCGGTCATTCGCATCCGACATATATCAAACATGTAACTGAACAAATCAATTCCATCGGATTTTATTCCAATTCAATTATCAATCCTGTTCAGGAAAAACTGGGTAATTTATTACCTCAAATTTGCGGATATCCCGACTATTCGTTATTCCTCTGCAATTCAGGAGCAGAAGCTAATGAAAATGCTTTAAAATTAGCCTCCTTTCATACTGGAAAATCAAAAATTTTAGCCTTTAAAAACAGCTTCCACGGGCGTACTTCCGCAGCAGTTGCCGTGACCGATAATCCAAAAATTATTGCTCCTATCAACGCTCAACAGGAAGTGGTATTTTGCGAATTAAACGACATTGAAAGTGTTAAAAAAGAGATTGCTAAAGGGGAGGTATCTTCCGTAATTATCGAAGCTATTCAAGGAGTGGGTGGATTGGATGAAGGAAGTACTGAATTTTTTCGGGAATTGGAAAAGGTTTGTAAAAATAATAAGGTAGTTCTAATTCTGGATGAAATTCAATGTGGATATGGACGATCCGGTAAATTTTTTGCCCATCAACATCACGGAATCAAAGCAGATATTATATCGGTAGCGAAAGGGATGGGAAACGGATTTCCTATCGGAGGGATCTTAATTTCTCCTGAATTTACTTCTTCTTTTGGATTATTAGGAACTACTTTTGGCGGAAACCATCTCGCTTGTGCCGCAGCATTAGCGGTTTTAGAAGTAATGGAGGATGAAGATATTTTAAACAATGTTCAAAAACAATATGAATATTTCATTAAAAAATTTTCTTCTCTATCGCAAATTAAGAAAATTAAGGGTAAAGGATTAATGCTGGGATTAGAATTTGATTTCGAAGTCGCATATCTCCGTAAAAAATTAATCTATGAAAAAAAGATTTTTACGGGTAATTCCAATAATAAAAATCTACTGCGTGTGCTTCCGCCGTTATCTATTTCCAAAAAAGAAATTGATATGCTTTATGACAGTTTACAGTCTTGTCTTTAACAACCTTATAAAATAAGAAATAATGAAAAAGTATACTTCTGTCGATGATATTACAGACCTAACCGAGATGTTAAACTTGGCTAAGAAGATTAAAGCTGCTCCTTTAGCCAACCAAATTTTGGGAAAAAATAAAACTTTAGGGCTTTTATTTTTTAATCCGAGCTTAAGAACGCGATTAAGCACGCAAAAAGCAGCTCGCAATCTGGGTATGGATTGTATGGTTATGAATTTAAACACAGAAGGCTGGACATTAGAATTTGAAGATGGAACGGTAATGGATGGTTCTGCTTCCGAACATATAAAAGAAGCCGCTAAAGTTATATCAGTTTATTGTGATATAATAGCCATTCGAAGCTTTCCCACTTTAAAAGATAAGGAAAAAGACGAAGCGGAAACAGTCATTTCTTCTTTCGTTAAATACGCCACCGTTCCGATCATCAGTTTAGAAGGGGCTACAGAACATCCTCTACAAGCTTTGGCTGATGCGTTGACCATTGAAGAATACAAAAAAACGGAACGTCCTAAAGTGGTATTGAGTTGGGCTCCACACCCAAAAGCCCTTCCTCAATCTGTTTCCAATTCATTCGTGAAAATGATGAAAAAAATGGAGGTGGATTTTATTATTACTCATCCGGAAGGATACGAGTTGAACCCTGAAATTACCAAAGGTGTTCCCATTGAATATAATCAAGAAAAAGCATTTATAAATGCTGATTTTATATATGCTAAAAATTGGAGTAATTACAACGATTATGGTAAAATATTAAATGAGGACCCTCATTGGACCATTGGAAAAAGACAAATGGAATTGACAAATCACGCTAAATTCATGCATTGTTTACCGGTACGAAGAAATATGATTGTAACTGATGACATATTGGACAGCGATGCCTCGATAGTTATACCTGAAGCAAATAATCGAACGTATTCTGCTCAAACCATTCTTACTCGAATTCTGGAAGGGCTCACATAAATATTAATTATTTGATTTTTTGGTAAAAAACAGGTAATTAACTATTTACTAACAAACAACCCAATAAATTGAATATGGAAAAGAAAAAATTAACCGTTATAAAAATAGGAGGAAATGTAATTGATAATCAAAAAGTCCTTACTCAATTTTTACAAGATTTTTCTAAATTGGAAACCCCGAAAATTTTAGTCCACGGAGGGGGAAAAGCAGCTACAAGATTAGCGGGTAAATTGGGAGTTGAATCGATCATGATTGAAGGACGAAGAGTAACTAACGAAGAAATGCTGGATGTAGCAATAATGACGTATGCAGGACTTTGCAATAAAAAAATTGTAGCTCAACTCCAAGGTTTACAAACCTCTGCTATCGGGCTAACCGGTGCCGATGGAAATTCTATGGTATCGAAAAGGAGAGAAAATAGCACCTATGATTATGGATATGTAGGGGATATCATTGAAATTAACTCCGAATGGATTAAATGTTTACTCGATACCGATACGATTCCTGTATTCTGTGCAATTACCCACGATAAAAAAGGACAGTTGCTTAATACGAATGCTGATTCCATTGCACAATTTCTGGCTGTGGGCCTATCCGCTTTTTATGAAACCACTTTATTGTATTGTTTTGAAAAAAAGGGTGTTTTACTAGATATTGAAGACGAAGATAGTATTATTAAAACGATAAATTACAGTTCCTATCAACAGTTAAAAAAGGATAATATTATTCACTCGGGTATGATCCCAAAACTTGATAATTGTTTTGAAGCGCTGAAACAGGGAGTTACAAATATTATTATTTCTAACCCTGAAATAATTAACAACTTTAATCATTCTCATACTTGTATTACCTTATAATTAAGTCTTATGAAAACCATTGAACAACTAACATATGAGGCAATTGACTTGTTAAAAAAATTAATTGCAACACCCTCTTTTTCCGGAGAAGAACATCATACCGCTTTATTGATTGAAGCTTGGTTCAGACATCATTCAATTCCTTATGAAAGAGAGAATAATAATATATGGGCATATAATAAATATGTAGATAAAAACAAACCTTATTTACTGCTGAATTCTCATCAAGACACTGTTTTTCCTAACAAAGACTATACTCATAATCCTTTTGATGCCATTGAAAAAGAAGGTAAAATATTCGGTTTAGGTTCTAATGATGCCGGAGGATGTTTGGTGTCTCTTTTAGCCACATTTACTTATTTTTATTTACATAAGAATATGAAATATAATTTAATTATGGTGGCTTCCGCTGAAGAAGAAAACAGTGGAAAAAAAGGTCTAAACAGTGTGTTGGCTCACTTGCCACCATTAGAATGTGCTATTATAGGTGAACCTACTCAAATGCAACTTGCCATTGCTGAAAAAGGCTTGCTTGTTTTAGACGTTCTCGTAAAAGGAACTGCCAGTCATGCAGCTCATAATAATCCTGATAATTCCATTTATAATGCTTTTGAGGTAATTGAATGGTTTAAAAATTTCTCATTTGAAAAAATATCAGAAGTTTTAGGACCTATGAAAATGACAGTTTCTCAAATTGAAGCAGGTAAACAACACAATCTTGTACCTGAAGAATGTCGCTTGGTGGTAGATATCCGTGTGAATGATTGTTATACAAACGAAGAGATACTATCAATAGTAAAGAAAAATTTATCATCTGAAAGGGTGATAATTACTCCCCGATCATTGAAACTTAAATCTTCTTCCATTCCCAAAACTCATCCGTTGGTTATATCCGGAATTGCTCTTGGGAGAGAAACTTATGGGTCTCCTACTCTTTCAGATCAAGCCGTCTTACAATGTCCTTCTTTAAAAATGGGGCCGGGAAATTCTTTACGATCTCACACTGCCGATGAATATATTTTTAGGGAGGAAATTGTAGAAGCAATTCCTCTGTATATAGAATTATTAAATCAAACGATCTTATAAAAGATAATTGAAACTATTAAATTTTAAAAAATGAAGCTTTGGGAAAAAGGTATACCGACTGATCAGAGAATTGATTTATTTACCGTAGGTAATGATCGGGAATTAGATATTGTTTTAGCTAAATATGACGTGTTAGGTTCATTAGCTCAAACTAAGATGTTGTATCAAGTAGGGCTTATTACGGAAAATGAAAAAAAAGATTTACTTCAAGCATTAAATGAAATTCTCACAGATATAGAAAATCATACGTTTAAAATTGAAGAAAATTTTGAAGATGTTCATTCTAAAATAGAATTTTTACTAACTGAAAAAGTGGGCGATGCCGGTAAAAAGATTCATACGGCTCGTTCCCGCAATGATCAGGTTTTAGTTGATATGAACTTATATCTGAAAGATGAATTAAAAGTGATTAAAGATCAAAGTCGTAAACTTTTTGATCTTCTACTGATTCTTGCAGAAAAAAATAAAAACATTTTATTGCCCGGATATACGCATTTTCAAATAGCTATGCCCTCTTCCTTCGGAATGTGGTTTTCTGCATATGCTGAAAGTTTGATTGATGATGTAATTTTACTTAATGCAGCTTTAAAAATAGTCGATCAAAACCCTTTAGGATCAGCAGCGGGATATGGTAGTTCTTTTCCTATAGATCGAACGTTTACTACTCTGGAATTGGATTTTAAAACATTAAAATTTAATTCCGTTGCCGCACAAATGAGTCGAGGTAAATCGGAAAAAAGCACGGCATATGCTCTTAGCAGCTTGGCCGGTACTTTATCCAAGTTAGCAATGGATGTAACTTTATATTTAAGTCAAAATTTTAACTTTCTTTCACTTCCCACCCATTTGACAACGGGTTCCAGCATTATGCCTCATAAAAAAAATCCCGATGTTTTTGAATTGATACGAGGAAAATGCAATAAAATACAAGCTTTGCCTTATGAGTTGACTTTGATAACCAATAATCTTCCTAGTGGATATCATAGAGATTTACAGTTATTAAAAGAAGGAATTATTCCGGGAATACAAAATTGTAAGGCATGTTTAGAAATGGCTCATTATTCTCTTCAAGATATACAAGTTAATAAAAATATCCTCGAAGATCCTAAATACGATTATTTATTTACCGTAGACGCTCTTAATGAATTGGTAGCTGAGGGAATCCCGTTTCGTGACGCTTATAAAATAATCGGTCAAAAGGTGGAACAAGGAACGTTTCAATCCCCTAAAAAAACTACTCATACGCATGAAGGAAGCATAAACAATTTGTGTTTAAAGGAAATTAAAAAGAAAATGGATGATTATTGGATGGATTAATACATCCTAAATACGAGTAAAATCAAAGTTAAAAAAGATACGCTTGTCCATAAGATAACGCCCAAAAGTAAAGGCTTTATACCAATTTTTTTTAAGGTTTGTAAACTTAATCCTGCTCCTATTAAAAATAAGGTTACGGTTAGTCCTCGTTTAGCTGCCATAACCAACCCATGGTCAATAATCTTAAATACAGGAAAGTATTGGGGTAAATAGGTATTACTTATCATGGCCGCAATAAATAAAAATATAAAGTAAGGTAGTTTTATTTTCTTATGTATATTTTCCTTATTTTCTTTAAAAGTCAATATAATCAGAAAAGATAAGGGAATGATCCATAAGGCTCTTTCCAGCTTAACCATCGTCGCAATTTCTAAGGCTCTTGAACCATAGTGCTGTGCAGCGCCAACTACAGAACTTGTATCATGTATAGCCAATGCAGACCAATATCCGAATTGTTCTTGTGAAAGATGTATTAGATGTCCTATTGCCGGAAATATAAATAAAGCAATGGAATTTAAAATAAAAATAGTCGCTAAAGACAGGCTGGTTTTTTCTTCATCTGCATGGATAAGCGGGGCAATGGCAGCTATAGCACTACCTCCACATATAGCAGTTCCTGATGATATCAACAAGGCTATTTTCCTATCAATTTTAAAAAATTTTCCTATCAATATTCCCAAGAATAAGGTAAGAAAAATTGATCCAACCGTTAATAATAATCCTTCTTTACCAACTTGAATTGCTGTATTTAAATTCATCCCAAATCCCAATCCTATAACAGAAAGTTGAAGAAGATAGCGCGTTATTTTTTTAGTATAGGCGGGATAAGGATTACCAAAACTAAAGGAAAATAACATTCCCATTAATAACGCTAGAGGGGTGTCTATAGATACAACCAGGCAAAGTAAACCTAAAAGAATAAAAATTATTTTTTTTACCCGATCATTGGCGACTAATTTTTTCTTGGTTGTTGCTTGATTCATAAGACAAATATCCTTTAATGAATACAAATCTGCCAATGAAAAAATGTTATTCCTTATAACGATGGGTTATAATGTGAAGTAGCAAATTTTATAAAAACATCTGAATTTCCTTCGGGAACTCCTTGCTTATAAACAAAATAAAACCAGCGTTTTATATCTATTCCTTCTATATCAATTACTTGAAATTCTCCTTTTTTTATATCTTTAGCTACTGCTGCTATGGATATAAAACCTATACTGTTGGTATGGGTAAGGTAGGTCTTGATGCCTTCTGTACTTCCTAAATGCATAGCAATGTTCAGGTCTTTAAGCTGTATATTGACAGCTTGAAAAGCATCTCGTATAATATCCAAACTTCCTGAACCTAATTCTCTCAAAACTAGGGGTACTTTTTGTAATTCATCTAAAGTCAAAATTTCTATTTTTGAAATTTCCTGTGAGGTGTGTGCAATGGCAACAATTTCATCTTTTAAAAATGGAAGGTATTTAAGTTGCTTATTTTTGGGTTTGCCTTCAACCATTCCTAACTCAATTTTTTTTTCAATCAGATATTTTTCAATTTCTTCTGTATTTGCGGTTATAAGAGACATTTTAATTTTCGGATATTTGGAATGAAATTGAGACATCAAGGCCGGAAGTAAATATTGTCCTAAAGTAGTACTTGCTCCTAGTTGAAAAGTTCCTGAAAAATTTTCTTTCAGTAAATCAAAATCATATTGTATTTGTTTATAAATATTCATGATTTTTTCTGAATGGATCAATAATATTTTACCGGCATTGGTAAGCTCTATTTTATTTCCTTTTCGAAGAAATAGGGTTAAATCATATTCGGATTCCAACTCCTTTATATTTTTAGTCACAGCAGGTTGTGAAATATATAATTCCTCGGCAGCTTTGGTAAAACTTAAATTTTTAGCTACAGCATAAAATATTTTCAATCGGAAATCAGACATTATAATTTTTATTATTTCTTGCTAAGTAAATTACTATAAATATTTTATTAAATCATACAATTATTGACTTATAAAAAAAATTGAACCTATTCAAATTAACTTTTATCCTTAGATCCTGTTTTTTAACACAATAGTAAATCTATATATATGGAATAATTTTTGTTTTGGATGGGTATTAAACAATGTTAATTTTAAATAGACCTAAAAAACCAAATTATGAAACAATTAAAAAAAATTTTATGGGCTTTTGCATTAATGGGTACGCTGAGCTTTTCTTTGACATCATGTAAAAATGAGCCTAAAGATTCAGATTTAGTTACCAAAGCAAAATCCGTTATTCCTGAAGGAGTTACTATTGATGTTAAAAAAGGGGTGGCTACACTTACCGGAGAGTATAACGATAATGACGCTAAACAATCAACTGAATATGCTGTTAAAGCAATACCGGGTATAAAATCTGTTGAAGATAATGCAACGGTTAAATCAGAATCAGGTGATATAGTGGTTTCTGTGGATTCCGTATTAAAATCTAAAGTAAATGATATTTTAAAAGGATATACCGGTGTTACAGCGGATATAAATGATGGTGTGGTAACTCTTAACGGTGAATTAAATAGAAGCGAATTGCCTCGACTTATGCAAGCAATTAACACGCTCCAACCTAAAAAAATTGAACAAAAATTATTACTAAAATAGAAGTATGGCTTTACAAGATAAATACGCAGATTTAATAAATAAGGCGAAAAGTCTGGGAACAACAAATCTTTCTGTTAAAGAACAAAATAATGTTCTTTATATTGATGGAGAGGTTCCGAATGGAGAGTCTAAAGATCAGTTGTGGGCTGCTTATAATAAAATTGATCCTGATTTCAGATCCGCTGATTTAATTTTAAATATTAATGTATCACCCAATGCACCTTCTTCTAAATATAAAGTAACCACTCAAAGTTCTAATTTAAATATTAGAAAAGGACCGGGTACGGATCAACCTATTTTAGGAAAAGCCGCACATCAATCTACGGTAACTTTTCTGAGCAAATATAACGATGATTGGTATTTAATACGATCTGAAGATGGAACCGAAGGATATTGTAATACTGAATATTTAACGGCTATATAAAATTATTATACTTAAATATTTTTTGAGAGGGCTTGAATTAATTTTCTTGCCCTTTTTTTATCCAATTAAATATGCCGGAATTATATTTATATCTTTTTAAGATTGCTTTACCTGTTAATACTATGACTTTTAAAAAACATTTAAATATTCTGTTTGTTGGTGCATCTATTAAAATTAAGATTGAATTATAGATTCTTAGGATTGATTTTTGCTAGTATTTTATCTAAAATTTTTATTTAGACGGTTTTTATTTATTTTGTGCTTAATTATATTTTAAATTTACAATTATCTAAAAATTTTTATCAATAGAGAACTAGTATTATTTTAATACCAATATTTAAATGAATTTATTCGAAAAGCAATTCCAAGATATTGTACAATTTTTACAGTTTGATGATTACTCTTTAGTTTTAAAAAGAATTATTGATTTAACGCTAGATACGGAAGAGGTTTCTTTTTATAAGAAAACGAGTGATTTACTTCAATGGGTTGATTATAATGAATCCAATGAAAAAGGAAAAAAGGAAAAATATTCTGTTATCTTAAATGAACTTTATCAATTTCTTTCTAAAAAAGAAATTAATGAACCGAAAAGACTTCTTGAAGCCGAAAAAGTTAAAAAATCATACAGTAAATCTGCTTTTTCTTTAGGCCCTATAAGCTTAAAAATTTCCGAAGGAGAAATTATTGGTTTAGTGGGAGAAAATGGAAATGGTAAAACTTCTTTGCTTAGACTTTTATGTGGAGAATTGGAAGCGACTGAGGGAAGTATATCTTATACGCTGGATTTTAAAGATCAGTATGAGTTAAGAACTAAGTTAATTTATATCCCTCAAAGGCCGAATATATGGTACGGTTCTATATTAGATAATCTTCAATTTACTGCATCTTCTTATAATATTAAGGGAGAAGAAAACGAATTAATGGTTGATTTGATTACCTCCAGAATGGGATTGCGAAATTATCGGAAAATGAATTGGGCTAATCTTTCTTCGGGATATAAAATGAGGTTTGAATTAGCCCGAATGTTACTTAGAAAACCTAAACTTTTACTGATTGATGAGCCTTTAGCTAATTTAGATATTCTTTCTCAACAAACGGTGTTGGAAGATTTTAAAGCAATAGCAAAATCTCCATTCAGACCTTTGGGTATCGTTGTCAGCTCCCAACAATTGTATGAAGTGGAAAAAAATTCCGATCAAGTGCTATTCTTAAAACATGGGGAACAAAAAAATATAAAAAGTAAGAGTTCTGATAAAAAAGAATTGCCTGAATTGATTATTGAGTTTGAATCGGAATGGCCTCAGGAAAAACTTTATGCTTCTTTATCTAAAATCTCTTTACTAAAATTACAATATAATGGAGGTTCTTATATTGCGCATTTTCCTGATACTACGTCGGTGAATAATTTTTTAACTCTTTGTATTGAGGATCAGATGCCTATTAAGTATTTTAGAAATATATCTGATTCAACTCGTAGATTTTTTATTTAATTCTTTTAAAAATCCGTGATCATGTTTACAAAAACACAAAAACGTTTGCTAGAAAATTACCCTATTTTATGGAACACAAAATTTGTTCCGATGGGTATAACAGTTCTATTTATTAATATTTTTTTCTTTATTGCGGGTTATTTTTCCGGAGCTATTAATTTTTATGAAACGGATTATGATTTAAATAGTACCACTGTCATCTATCTTATTTCAATTTTAGCTAGTTTATTAATTCTCATTATATGGCTATTATTTTATATAAAGAACAACGGCTTTAAATCCTTTTACCCTAAAAAATCCAATGCTTTATATTTGGAATGGTTGCTAACTTTTATCTTACTCGCAGGCAATCTATCATATCCTTTCAGTTACTCCCAGGGTATCAAATATAAAGTGAGAACTTATGCTTCAAAACAGGAAATTTATGAAGCTAAAAAAATAGTGGATCAAATTCAAATATTAATACCTGATTCGTATAATTATTATCAATTCAGTCCTATCGAGAATACTATTGATTCTTTAGAAAAAGATCCTGATTCAACTTCCATGCATTTATCTCTTCTGAATTTTTATCCATATAATAAGGAAATTGAAATAGTTAAAGATTGGTTAATTAACGAACAAAAAGATAGCATACGAAATTTAATTCGGGAATATTTATATCTTCAAAAAAAACATAATCTTTCTACCAATCTTACTGTAGATAGCTGGATGAAATTAGTTTATAATCCTCCCAAATATATTGTGACTCAATCAAATTATATTAGCAATTCGAAAATTCAAAATGATGATAACATAAAAAATTACGTAGAATTTAAAAAACTCGATTTTGCTTATCAAAAAATGTATGATGCATATAATAATGGGAATTTTTACAATGAATTTATTTTAATCATTTTATATATTGCTTTAAGTTTATCTATTGCAATAGTATCCTTTCGTACAACAAGTGGAAAAGCCTGGCTAATCGCATTTATAACATTTGGATTACTTATTTTTATTAACGGAATTATTTCTGTTATATTCCTTCTATTTCCCTTTAACGTTGAGGAGTCTAATATCATTTATTTAATAGATATTTATTGGACATTTATATTTTTATATATGTGCATATACGTCATATTTAAACTTTATAAAAAAAGCGCAAAGAATAAATCAACTATACTGATAAATTTGATTTTATGGATATTACCCTATATGCCTATACTTTATTATACAACTTTTATGACGTCAATAAGTGAATCCGTATATAGTAAATATTTGAACCATTATATTAGTACTATATACCTTTACTTTTATAATCATTCAACCGCCTTTTTCTGGATTAATCTTATATTTGTAATTATCATTTTATTCTTTATAGCTAAAATAATAAAAAACTGGAAAGCTTTGCCTGAAGAATAGATGAAATTAACCCTATTTTTTATTTTAAATGTACAAAAGATTCCCATTATCCTTGCGAATTTTTTTAGTGATGATCCTCGTTGTGGTCAGCACTATATTTGCCATGGGATTGATAACTTTTTATCAATATATAAGAATTGCGGAGGAATATAACAATAAAAGGCTAGAAAGAAAGGAACAATTAATTATAGAAACTTTCGATTATCTCATTTCTAATCGAAATACAAAACCGGAGGAGGTTAAAAATAAAATTGGCAATAAAATTTATGAAATTTCAGATATAAATAATATCGATATAAATTTTTATTCCCTGGATGGAAAATATATTTTAGGAAATAAATTACCTAATCCAAAGACTGAATTTGTCCCTAAAGAAATCTTAAAAAACCTGAATGTAAATAACGACCGTATAGAGGTTATAAACAAGCTTCCCAATTCAGAAGAAAGTTTTACGTCCGTATACAGATATATTTACAACAATGATTATCAACCTATTACAATTATAAATTTTCCATTTTTACACGATGAAGCATTTCTAAAAAAAGATTTTTATTCCTTATTATATAGATATCTTGTTATCATGCTTATCGTATTAATTGTAAGTGGCATTTTTTCTTGGTTCTTTTCACTTACTTTAACCAGAAAAATTAAAGATATTGCTTATCGGCTTAGGGATACCGGCGCACTTACTCATAATAGACCCCTTTTATATAATTATATTGATGAAGTGAGTCCATTGGTTAAAGCTTACAATATTATGCTGAATAAATTTAGAGAGCAAACTGATGCACTGGTTAAAAAGGAAAAAGATAATGCTTGGCAGGAAATGGCGAGACAGGTGGCTCACGAAATCAAAAATCCGCTTACCCCTATGCGGCTCGAAATTCAAAGTTTTCAATTAAGATTTAATCCTGAAGATCCACAAATTCATGAAAAGTTAGATTCATTAACCCGTTCATTAATACAACAAATAGATACTATTGCCTCGATTGCCGGTGCATTTTCAGACTTTGCAAAAATGCCTGTAAAAAAGGATGAAAAATTAAACGTAATTGAAGTTGCTAAAATTTCGTTAGAAATATTTCCATCTCAACAAATTTCACTGGATACAATTGATGAATTGGTCATTTTAAATATCGATCCTAATTTATTGAACCGCATATTAACCAATTTAATAAAAAACGCTTTTCAATCGATACCGGAAGGAAGAACTCCCCATATTATTGTAAAAATCAGACAAGACATACGAATGGTTTATTTTTCTGTTATTGATAACGGAAATGGAATTCCGGAAGAAATAAAAAGCAAAATTTTTACTCCTCAATTTTCAACTAAAACCAGTGGAAGTGGTTTAGGTTTAGCTATCATAAAAAAGCTTATCGAAGAATATAATGGGTCTATAACCTTTATGTCTGAAGAAGGGAAAGGAACAATTTTCAAATTTGAAATTCCTAAAGGTGAATAATATTTTTAAGTTTAAAAAATTTAATATACTTCAAAATAATTCCGTATTTAAAGTAGGCACGGATAGTGTATTATTGGGTTGTTTTGCTGATATACATAATGCCTCCCGTATTCTTGATATCGGTACCGGTACAGGGATTCTTTCGTTAATGTGCGCGCAAAGAAATCCCACTTCTTATATTACAGCCATTGATTCTGAAATCAATGCGTATTCTTTGGCCTTGGAAAATTTTAAAAATTCTCCTTTTTCTCAAAAGATCACAAGTATCCATTGCGATTTAGACCTTTTCTTTAGTGATATATTATTTGAATATATTATTTGTAATCCTCCTTATTTTAAAATTTCCGAAATATTACATCGCAAACATCCTGTCGCCAGGCATCAAATAAAACTGAATTATCATCTTCTTATTAAAAAATCAGCATCATTACTATCTCAAAATGGAAAAATCGGATACATTTTTCCCATAGAAAATGAGCAAGAAATACTTGAACTATCAAATAGATATAATTTATTTCCCAATCGCATTATATATATATCAGGAATAAGAAATGGAAAAATTAAAAGAATTTTCCTTGAACTTAGCAGAGAAGATAAAAATCCTATAATTGAAAACTTTGTTATCGAAGAAAAAAGTCGTATTTGGTCTGAAGAATATAAAAAATTAACATCAGAGTTCTATTTATAATATCATAGAAAAAGCGTCTTTTATATGTTCAATTTTCCATATGTAATCTTTTTTTATGATGGAAATAATATCGAACCTTACATTGACATCCATTTCTTTACAAAGCACATATTCATTTGCTGCTTTAATCAATAATTTTCTTTTTGATCTGGTTACCGCCTCTATGGGATCGATGATAGTTGTATAGTTTCTAGCCTTAACTTCTACTATTACCAACTCGGAACCATTTTTAGCAATAATATCAATTTCCGCCTTATCATATTTCCAATTTCTATCTAATATTTCATATCCTATATCTAAAAGATAATGAAATGCTTTCATTTCCGCTTCTTTTCCAAATTCATTATGATAAGCCACA
The DNA here is from genome assembly GCF_009827835.1 of Apibacter sp. B2912. Lineage (NCBI taxonomy): Bacteria > Pseudomonadati > Bacteroidota > Flavobacteriia > Flavobacteriales > Weeksellaceae > Apibacter > Apibacter sp. B2912. The sequence goes on along the minus strand of NZ_WINV01000003.1, from coordinate 278,282 downwards.
CTATATTTTTTAGTTTATTAATTAAAATTATATTTATATGAAATACAAATATATTATATTTGAAAAAAAATCCTGTATGAGGTATACGAACCTATTAATATTTAGTTTTTTTAGTTTCTTCATTTTTTTCTCCTGTGGAGATGAAAATTTTGAACCCTATCCTAATCATGAATTTGATAATCATAAAGGATTATTACCTTCAGAATATATAAAAACTGAAATAGATAAAAATACGGGGAATAAAGTAACTGTAACTACTTCTATGCAATACGATAATTTGAATAGATTAATAAATATTAAATCGTCTATCTCTGATTCGATAACTAATATCCATATGATCTCTTATAATGAAAGTAATGGAAAAGTTTATACCGTTACTACCGAAAACGCCCAAGGGACTTATTTATATTCTTATGAATATACCAAACCCGGTATTATACTAGAGCATAGAAGTTTTAAAACAAATCCTCCTCCCGGATATCCTGAAATTGAACCTTATACAAGAACATTAACTGTTTCAGGCGATAAACTATTAAAAATAGAAGATCCAAAAGATTTACAAACCCATCTTTTCAAATACGATAAATACGGAAATTTAATTCAATTTGACACTACTATTTATACTTATGATATCTTAAAAGGCTTGATGAACAATGTAAAAACTCCTCATTGGTTATTTGCAGCATTTGAAGGAAATTTTCCATTCACTTACAATTTAGTTAATAATATTACCGGTGATAATAAGGGAACTGTTTATAATTATGAATATAATAAAGAGTTACATCCTGATTATCCTACAAAAATTATTCTTAATAATACAGATGAAATAATTATTAATTACATAATTGCTAAATAAATCAAGATTTACCCTTTTAAATATATATCCTCTTAAATCTTAATTTTATGAAATTTATTATTGAAAGTAATAAAAATAAAATATTATTCTCAAATTTATTGCATTAACTAACACTAAAAATGATTATATAATTACTTATGAGCTACATTTATAATGTAGCTTTTTGCTTTATATATCTACCTTTTCAAGTTATCTTATTTAAAAATCTAGAGCCATTACGATATTTAATTTTAATAGTTTTTACAAGCATATTCAAAGCTGGATATAATAGTTAAAATTTTTTGTTATAAGTTAAACATAAAGATTAATAAATAAGTTAAAACAAGTAATCGATGAGATCGTAATATTATTATAAAATACTCCCTTGATTTAACCATCAAAGCTAGAAGATTCTTTTGAACATGACCAATGTACCCTTTATTAATCAAAAATCTACAAAATAAGTCTCAGAATTTTTTATTACAATCTAAACAAACTTTTTCTACTTTCCCATTTTTAGTAAAACCTAAAAATATTAATGGCCAAAAGATAATAGCTAGAAGACAACCTCTTCCCCATCCAAATTGTTTTTTAGTATGAACGTAAATATTACTACTCCCACAATTAGGGCATTTAATGTTTAGATCAGATTTTATATTCTCCATAAAAATATAAATTTTAAATTTCTACCCAATATAATAATATAACATAAAAAAATTAATATATACTAATAAATATTTGTTCAATACTAATATAAATCATGTTAAAAATATAAAAAAACTTTTTTATTTTACTGACTCTATAAATCCTTTCTATATGTATTCTACTTTATACGGTCTACCCAATGACAATTTAATTTATCTGAGTGCTTTGACAAATTATTATTAAAAATTAAAATAATATTCTTATTACGGAATTCGATGAAATATGGGATAGTTACTAAAATATACTTATAATAAGTATTTCATAGTTTATTTCATAAAAAAGTTGAATTAGTTTTTTAAAAAATTATTTCAATTAATGTAATATGAAATAAACTCTTGTTTAAGTTCAAACATATATCACTTCCACATCATCTGAAGAAATATATACCAATAATTTACTTGCAACTTTTTTATTCATTCCAACTAAAGCTTTTTCATATAGCGAAATTTGTTTTTTATGACCGGTTAATTTTTCACCCGTTTTGAAATCAATAAGTGTTAATGAATCTTGCTTTTCTATGATTCGATCGGGGCGGTAAATTTTTCCTTCATATATTATTTCCCGTTCTTGATATACAGTTATCCCTTTTGAAAAATAATCTTTTATTTGAGGATTGGATATAACTTTTTGTATTATATTTTCAATTTCTGCTTCCTGACCGATTGGAATCAATCCCGTCAAAGTTAATTTTTTAATTACCAGTGGCAGATCTTCCGGAGTATTAATTTCTGCTAAAATAGCATGTATACTATTACCGTATTGAATGTCTTCGTTCTCCTCACTATAAAATTTATGAGCCTCGGAACTTACTTTTATTTTAGAATTCCATCTCTCAGAGGTCCATTGTATTTTTTCTTCTTGAACAATATTTTTTGCGCTTTTTTCATTATTTTTCTTAAAATCGGGAACAGGATAAAGTTCAACTATTCCTTCTGAAGATTTCCCTTGTTGAATTAAAAATTCACCCAACGAACTTAATTTATCTTTTCTTTCTTCCAATAAAAATAATTGTTGAGAAGCTCGTGTGGTTGCAACATATTGTATACATAATTCATCTATCTTATTTTCAAATTCTTGGGTAGTTACCACCTCTTTTATACTATCACCGGTGTCATCTAAGCCTGATTTTGAAGATGTGTAAAATTTATCAAACCCATTATATAAGTCTTTATCAAGTGGAAACCAATATTCTTCTTTTCTAGAATTGCTATCGATCATAGGATAAATTACAATTGGAAATTCCAATCCTTTAGATTTATGTATAGTCATGATCTGGATGGCATTTCGATTATCGGGAAATCGTATGGATAATCCCGGACTTTTTAATTCCCAATATTCTAAAAATTCTTGTAAACTTATAACTCCGTTCTTTTCCAACTGAACTATCATATCCAATAAGGCAGAAATATATAAATCTTCTTTCTCTCCAAACCCTAAAGAATTAATAAATTCTTCTACATAATCATAAAAGCTTAAATTATATATTTGTTGATAAGGCAAAGAAATATTCAATTTTTCTTTAAACCAATTAATAATATCGTCAAAATCCAAATCTTTTATTTTACAAATTTCTTCTGTAAAATCTTCAAATTCCGCTCTACCTATGGTAAAAAGAAGATGGAGCATTCTCACCAAATTTTCTTTGTCTTCAGGATTGGAAATCCATTGTAAAGCATAAATAAGAGCCTGGATTTCAGGGGACGATACAACTAATAACGCTTCTTCTGTTAAAATAGGATATCCTTTTTCTGCAATTTTATCTACAATGGAAACACTATGCTTTTTATTTCTTACTAAAATAGTTATATCTTTAAAATCAAAACCATTCTGTAAAGACTCTTCAATTATTTCAACAATTCTTTCTTCTAAGAGATTTTCTTCTTTTGTAGATATAAATGATACCTGTACCCTTCCCCCTTTGGGTAAGTGGGAAATTTGCTGTGCATGGACTCCAAATAATGAAGAATATTCGGGATTATTTACTAAATAAGTAGATAAAAATTGATAATAGGTATTATTAAAATCAACAATATTGGGCAAACTTCTGAAATTATTCTGCAAAGTTTTTACATGAATACCCTTGTCATCTGCATTAGCTATAAGATCGATTAATATTTCAGGATTTCCCGAACGAAATCTGTAAATGGCTTGCTTGGGATCACCAACCAAAGTAATTGTATTTCCATCTGATACTTTTGCATTATCTAACAAAGGAATTATATTATTCCATTGAAGTTGTGAGGTGTCTTGAAATTCATCTATAAAGTAGTGATTATATCTCCCCCCTAATTTTTCATATATAAAGGCTACCGGTTCCTCTTTTAAATGGGTTCTTATAATAGGATTTACATCTGATAGAAATACTACATCATTTTCTGTTTTTCGTCTGTGTAAAAATCGATTAATTTCAGATTGTAATTCAATCGTAATTAGATTTTTACGAACAGATTCATCTACTTTAATTCTAATGATCGCTTGTTTTATATTATAAAATGCCTCAATAATTTGCGGTGCAATACCCTTTATATCTTCTTCATAAATCGATTTTGATTTTGCATATTTTTCTTCTTCACAAAAAGCTTTATAATAAGAAGAAGATATGTTTATACTAAGTATTTTGCTCGAATCCTGCATTTTATAAAAAAATCCGGCCATACCTCTCGCTCCTTGATAAAAATCTCCTACTTCTAAACCGCTAGATTCAAATAACGCTATAATTTCATCGGCTGTTTTTTTTATTAAGGTATAATTTTCCTGTACTCGCCTACTTATTAACTGATTCAATTTTTTAAAATCTTCAATCTCTTTAGAAGTCAAAGAATTAATCTGTTCCAGATTCTTTTCTTTTAAAAAATTTTGTGAGGAAGTCAATAGTTCCTTTCTAATATCTGTAGATGATTCGTTCTCGAATTTCCAAAATATATAATTTAAAATGACCTCAGCAAAAGGATTATCTGTTCCTAATTCATCTACTAATTCATCAATTGACTGTTTGAGATATTCCGAAGAATCCAGTTCCACCGCAAACGAATACGACAACCCCAATTCTTTGGTAAATGCCTTCATCAATCGTAAATTAAACTTATCAATGGTACTGATGGAAAATAAAGAATAATGATGTAAGATATAGGATAAGGCCCTATACGATCGCTGATGTAAAAGAGATATATCTATATTCAGTTCTTGAGATATCTGCTGTAAAACTAAATTCGATTGATAATTTTTTTCATCTGAAAAATCCTTTAACCATGAAAGTATGCGCGTTTTCATTTCATTAGCTGCTTTATTGGTAAACGTTACTGCTACTATGGAACGCACAGACTCTACGGAATCATTTTGCAACAGGATACAAAGGAAATTTTTCACCAAAGTGAACGTTTTACCGGCACCTGCAGATGCATTGTATATCGTATAGCTTGAACTCATTCAGATGAAAATTAAAAAAGGATTTAACAAAATTAGTTAAATCCTTAATAGTATGGAATTTTATAACTTAATAAAGCTTTTCTCTATCTTCTTTTTTGAAATGAATAAATTAAATGGAATACTCCCGGAAGTATAAAAATACTTCCTAACATTAGTGCCCATGCCAGCATTGCAATAGTTTTATGTATGTATTGGTCTTCAATCAAAGATAGACTCCCCTGTTTTAATATAACTAAATTAGGATAATGCCGGTAGGTTACCGCAAACAATATGGTTAATACCTGAAATCCCGCTAATACCCTTATCCAAGAATATTTTTTTTCTTTCAATGCATATAGAGTTCCAAAAACAGAAACGGTTGCTAAAATTACCGCAATCCATCCGACTGTTTCTCCAAATATCCATTGAATTAAAGGAACATGTGAAAAATAAGCACATACAAATACTAAACCTCCCGTAACTACCACTACAAATAAAAATATAGTAAGTTTTTTAGATAAATATTCACGATCATCAAAATTTTTAACTTGAGACAATGAATAGGAAACAGCCAAATATCCACAAATACTGCAAGTGAAAACACCTAGCGCACATCCAAACGGAGTAAGCCAACTCCAAATATAAGCATTCATAAAATCGGTAGGTTCTACATCAATAGTTCCGGAAACCGTTGCTGCTGCTATTATACCTAAGAAAAAAGGTGTGATTACACTGGAATATCTAAATATTTTATTATAAACAAATTGCCAATGATCTTTAACCGCATCGTAATTTCGAAAAGAAAAGGCAGTTCCCCTGGCAATTATACCTATAAGCATTAATAGTAAAGGTATATGTAAATAGGTTGATAGTACCGAATAAATATCAGGAAACCCTACAAAAAGAATTACAATTACAATGATCAACCACATATGGTTAGCTTCCCATACGGGACCCATTTCTTCATACATGATTTTTTCAATTCTTTTTTCATTTTTGTGTTTACTGAATAATTCTAAAATTCCAACTCCAAAATCTGCACCTCCTAATAATAAATACAAAGCGATCGCTGTCCAGAGGAAAAAGATTACTACATATAAATAAAACATACTCTACTTCTTATTAGGTTTATAATTCTTATCCGTTGCGTCATATAATATAGGAACCATTTTCATTTGCCTATATAAAAGGAAAATTACAATGGCTGATAAAGAAATAAAAATAGCTGTGAATAAATAGAATGAATATGCTATTCCGGGCATAGGTGTTACAGCATCAGCAGTCCTCATTACTTTATAAATTATCCACGGTTGACGTCCAACTTCCGTTACGGTCCATCCTGCCTCCAGCGCTATATATCCCAAGGGGGTAGCTATTACAAATAATTTATAAATCCATTTTTTTGTAAGCCACTTTTTAGTTTTGAATCTTGCCAATAAATAGATAACAGCCAATATCATTAATGCCACACCTAATATAATCATGATTTGAAAGGAATAATGTGTAATTGCAACGGGCGGTCTATCGTCTTTGGGAAAATCAGTGATTCCTTTAACCGGATCTTTTACATTTCCATAAGCTAAAAAACTTAATAAACCGGGTATTTTTATGGCGTAATCAACTCTTTCTTCCTTTTCATTAACAATACCTCCTAAAATAAATGAGGCCGGGGCTTCTGTATGGAAGTGCGCTTCCATGGCTGCCAACTTTTCCGGTTGTCTTCTGCTTACATCTTTCGCAGATATATCTCCACTTAAAGGTTGAATCAAAGCTGCAATACATGCACAAGTGGCAGCAATTTTAAATGCTTTACTATGAAATTCGATATTCTTTTTCTTTAAGATCATGAATGCATGCATACCGGCTACGGCAAATCCGGTAGCCACAAATGCGGCTATTATCATATGTAATGCCTGAGAAAACCAAGCATCATTAAACATTGCCTTTACAGGGTCTATATTTATATAGTTTCCGTTAACATAGTCGAACCCTGCGGGACTATTCATCCAAGCATTAGCTGCTAAAACCAGTATACCTGATGACAATCCGCTAATTCCAACTAATAATCCTGTTAACCAGTGAAACCAAGGGTTGAATTTATTCCAACCGTAAAGAAAGAATCCTATAGCTATAGCTTCTACGAAAAAGGCAGTACCTTCTAAAGAAAAAGGCATTCCAAAAATTGGACCTGCATGTTTCATGAATTCAGGCCATAGCAATCCTAATTCAAATGAAAGCATAGTACCTGAAACCGCTCCGGTTGCAAATAATATTGCGATTCCTTTACTCCACGCTTTTGTTAGACCTTTGTATACTTCATCTCCGGTCTTTAAATATTTATAATGTGAAATTGCCATAAAGAAAGGCATAACCATACCTATACATGAAAATATGATATGGAATCCTAATGAAACTGCCATCTGCGATCGAGCAGCAATAAAATCATTCATCGAAAAAACAAATTAAAGGGTGCAAATTTATAATAATTCTTAACTTTTAAAATCATTTAATAAAAAGTTTTACTATAAGTCATGATTTATTTTATCATTATATAACAATAATTTAATTAAGATATTTATATAATTATATTTTTTTAGCATAATTATCATAGTTGCTTTCACTTATTATAAAAAACAACACATATTCATTATTGTTAAACAAATCATTATTTTTTATTAAAAAATTATGCCGAAAATTTTGAATTACTAATTAAAATCTTATTTTTTGAGGTTAAACTTCAAAAAAAAGAATTTTCAACATCAATATTTAGTTGTAATTTGATTTTAATTATTGAGGTTCAATTAATTTAAAATTTACTTTAAGTAGGCATGGTTATAATTCATTAAAATAAATGGGCTTAGCGCTAAAAAAAGGAGGATTTTACTTATTATTTAATTTTTTATTTACAATGAGCTAAAAGTATGAGCTATTAAAAGAATTAAAACCATTCAGTTATGAAACTTTATTTTGAATATTAAAGTTTCCAATTATTTATAGGTTACTAGCAATATTATTTTTCGATTGCCAAAATAATTTACTCATTTTTAGATAAATATTTTCCCGGATTTTTTTTAAACTCTTCCTTACAATGTGAACTACAAAAACCATATAATTTACCTTGATAATTTAAGGTATCTTTTAAATTTTCATGGGTAGACATCCTACATACTGGATCTACTTCATTCACAACTTTTACATTGGAGAGTATTTCTTCTTTGCTAGTATCTTTATTATTCTTAAACTCACAAGAAGTCATCCACGTCATTACAATTATATTGAGTGCGATAAATTTTATATTTTTTTTCATTAGTTAGGAATTTTAAATGTGATGTTTTAAGTTGAACTCCATAATCGAGCTAAATGTATGAAATCTTCTACAGATAATTGCTCGGCGCGTAGATTTAAAAATTCATGGGATTCAAGATGTTGAGGAATGTTTAAAACTTTTAATGCATTTCTCAGTGTTTTCCGTCTTTGATTAAAACCTGCCTTTACTAACTTAAAAAAGAATTCATCATCTATACCCTCAATTTTATCTCTATATCGTTTTAAGCGTATAACTGCCGATTTAACTTTGGGAGATGGTGTAAATACATTTTCATGAACAGTAAATAGGTAGTCTACGTTATAATATGCTTGGGTTAGAACGGATAATATACCATAAATTTTAATTCCTTTTTGAGCGGCAATTCTTTCTGCTACTTCTTTTTGAAACATTCCAACCATTTCAGGTATTTTATGTTTATTTTCTAAAATCTTAAAAACAATTTGTGAAGAAATGTTGTAGGGAAAATTACCAATTACAGCAAAATTATCTGAAAATAATTCCTCAAATTCTAACTTAAGAAAATCACCTACGATATTGTTTTCCAGTTGAGGATAATTTATTTTTAAATAATCTACAGATTCCTTATCAATTTCAGCAACATATACATTCACCTGTTTTTGAAGTAAAAACTGAGTTAGAACTCCCATACCCGGACCAACTTCCAACACTAAGTCATACGGATGATAGCTTAATGAATCTACTATTTTTGAGGCGATATTCTGATCATTTAGAAAATGTTGCCCTAAATACTTTTTAGGTTTAACTTTCAATTGTATCTTTATTTTAACAATAATTTATATCCAAAATTACACTAAAATAAATGAAGTTTTTATATTTTAGCGAATATTTAATAAAAATATGGCCAATAAAACAGACAAGCTAAATAAGGGAAGATTGCGTTCTTCTAACATTACTGTAGTCATCAGTATTTCTTTAGTCTTATTTTTAATTGGAATCATTGGCATGATTGTAATTAATGCCAATTCTTATATTGATTATTTGAAAGAACAAATGGTGATTGAAGTTTTCTTTAAAAACGACAGAAACAAAAATAATCTAATAAAAAACGAAAAAGCCCAACTAAATTATCTTGACAGTATTCAAGTAAATCCTTACGTAAAAAAGGCTAAGTATATATCTAAAGAACAAGCAACTTACACCGCAAAAAAAGATTTAGGAGTTGACTCTCAATCTCTATTCGAAGAAGATATATTTCCGGCTTCCATTACTATCGCTTTAAAACCGGAATATACTGATTCCGTACATATTGAAACTATAAAAAAGCAAATTCAAAAAAATGTTTTAGTTGATGAGGTAAAATCCGACAGTAATTTATTAACTCAGATGAATAAAGGAGTTCGAAAAATTACCTTAGGTATTTCCATACTTGCCGGTATTATCTTATTAATTGCCATTTCATTAATTAATAATTCCATTCGATTGAAAATTTACGCTAAAAGATTTATAATCAAAACCATGCAATTAGTGGGTGCAAAGCGTTTATTCATAATGAAACCTTTTTTAATTCAATCGGTAATTTTAGGAGCTATAGGATCTGCAATAGCCTTAGTTCTTTTATTTGCCGTAAATTATATGCTTATCCGTTATAATATTCTTCCGCCAATTGTAGATTATTCTAACCACATTATCTTGTCTTTGTTTATTTTGCTTATTGGAATTTTGATCACAACGGTTAGTACTTGGTTTGCTACTTGGAGATATTTAAAACTTAAAATTGATGATCTATATTATTCATAATTCTTAAATTGGCAGAAAATTTCATTTTATGAAAGATCAACCATCAAAAAATATATATTCTGAATCTGATAAACCTTTTTTATTTGGAAAAAGAAATTATACATTTATGTTTATCGGTTTGGGTCTAATTGCTCTAGGTCTTATTTTGATGACAGGACCGGATGCGAATACTGTAAATGGAGTTTATGATAAAAATAACTGGAACGAAGATATTTTTAGTTTCAGAAGAATTCGACTTGCCCCAATTTTTATTGTTATTGGATTTTTAGTCGAAATTTATTCAATCATGACTTATTCTAATCCAAAAAAGAACTCTAAATGAATACATTAGAAGCGATCATTATTGCTATTGTTGAAGGTCTTACAGAATATTTACCTGTTTCCTCCACTGCCCATATGATTTTTACCAGTTCCATTTTAGGAATACAAGAAAATAACTTTGTAAAAATGTTTGAATATTGTATTCAACTGGGCGCAATCTTAGCAGTTGTTGTTTTATACTGGAAAAAATTTTTCGATTTTAAAAGATTAAATTTTTATTTGAAATTAATATGCGCTGTAATTCCTGCTTTAATTTTAGGTAAATTATTTAATGAGAAAATTGATGCTATTTTAGAAAAACCCATTCCTATTGCCATCGTTTTAGTTGTTGGCGGATTTATACTTCTGTTTGTAGATCGTTTTTTCAAAAATCCTACTATACTTAAAGAAGAGGATATTTCAATTAAACAAGCTATAATTATAGGTTTTTGGCAATGTTTAGCAATGATGCCGGGTACCAGCCGATCTGCAGCCTCAATTATTGGCGGAATGCAACAAAAATTAAGCAGGGAGGTTGCCGCTGAATTTTCTTTTTTTCTGGCAGTTCCAACTATGCTGGCGGTTACTGTATATTCTCTTACATTAAAAACATGGGAAGAAAACGGAATCAGCATGAAAGGGTATGAACTATTGGCTTCAAATAGTAATCAAATGTGGCTTTTTATTTTAGGAAACCTTGTTGCCTTTGTAGTAGCAATTTTTGCTATTAAATTTTTTGTTGGAGTGATTAAAAAATACGGTTTTAAAATTTGGGGCTGGTACAGAATTATTATAGGTTCTTTATTATTGATATATTTTATTTACTTCCAAAAAGCTTAAAATTTTGAGTTTTATTTATTAAATATTTACTTACATATAAAAAAGTTGAATTTAAGATTTTATGTTTACTTAAATACTATAAAGTTCCACTACTTAGCATTAATATTTAACTGTTTTTATTTTTCTATATTTTAATAGTAAATTAAATATCTTATGTGGGATAAATACAATTGCTTATTTTAGTTTAAAATTATATTTTATTAATAACCATAGTATATAATCTTCATAAATTACCTGATCTTCGATATTCTCAATAATCACACTTTATTACTATTTATTTTTCAGTTAAGGAATGTAATTTGCATTCATAAATTTAACAGATGTTATATATTTTAGAGTTTATAAATGTCTTATAATATAATAAACTATATACAAGATAAAGCTTAAAAAATACTTTTTAATTAATATTATCATAAATTTACCAAAAACTAATAATAATGTCAATACATTCGGAAATTAAAAAGATAACTACTGAAACTTTCAAAAAAATGAAGGTTTCGGGAGAAAAAATATCTATGTTAACTGCTTATGATTACACTATGGCAAGTCTTGCGGATGAAGCCGGAATAGATGCTATTTTAGTTGGCGATTCTGCAGCTAATGTAATGGCAGGATATGAAACTACGTTACCTATAACGTTGGATCAAATGATTTATCATGCCCAATGTGTATCAAGAGGAATTAAAAGAGCTTTATTAGTTGTAGATTTACCTTTCGGTACCTACCAATCCGATCCTTTACAAGCTTATCATTCTGCCGTTCGAATTATGAAAGAAACCGGTGCTTCCGCTATAAAAATGGAGGGAGGAATTGAAATAAAAGATTCTATAGAAGCCATTGTTAAAGCCGGAATTCCCGTTATGGGACATTTAGGTTTAACTCCTCAATCCATTCATCAATTTGGATCTTTCAAGTTAAGAGCGAAAGAAGATGCCGAAGCGGATAAACTAATTTCCGATGCTAAATTATTAGAGGAAATAGGGTGTTTTTCACTGGTATTAGAAAAAATACCGGCTCAATTAGCAGAAAAGGTAACCAATGAATTAGATATTATTACCATTGGTATCGGTGCAGGAAATGTTACTGATGGTCAAGTTTTAGTTATTCATGATTTACTAGGCTTAAATAAAAATTTCAAACCGAAATTTGCTAGAAAATATTTACATCTTCATGAACAAATTGTTGAAGCCGTTTCAAATTATGTTCAAGATGTAAAAAGCCAAGAATTTCCAAGTAAAGAAGAAAGCTTTTAAATTTTTCACCTATTTAAGGATATAAAATTTTAGTTTCTTAAATTATTGGAATTATTTTTTTAAAAATATGCTTACTGAAAATCAAATACTTTTTGAAGATAATCATATCATCATTATAAACAAAAAAGCCGGTCAGCTCGTTCAAGGAGACAAGACCGGTGATATTTCTTTATTAGATGAGGTAAAATCTTATATTAAGCAAAAGTATTCCAAACCCGGAAATGTTTTTGCCGGACTTGTTCATCGCATTGATCGTCCTACTTCCGGCATTGTTATATTTGCTAAAACGAGTAAAGCCCTTACTCGATTGACGGAAATGATCAAGAAAAGAGAAATTAAAAAAACATATTGGGCGGTAGTAAAAAAAAATGAAATTCCTGAAACACAAAGGTTAGTTCACTATTTAAAGAAGAATGAAAAAAATAATAAGGCAATTATTTTTAATTCATCGAGTACTCAAAGCGGTTCCAAAAAGGCCATTCTAACTTATAAAATAATAAAAAAATCTGACCATTACCTATTATTGGAAATTGATTTGGAAACAGGAAGACATCATCAAATACGAGCACAACTCAGTGCAATTAAATGTCCAATCAAAGGAGATCTAAAATACGGTGCTGATCGTTCCAACTCTGATGGCAGCATTCATCTATTAGCCAGAAAAATTGAATTTATTCATCCCATTAAGAAGGAAAAGATTGTACTGAAAGCTCCTGTTCCGGAAAATGATAATTTATGGAAAAGCTTTGAAAGTTAAATTTTTCCTTGCACTTTTTTTAAATACCATTGAATAATGACAGAATTATAATCTGTAATTTTCTCAATTTTTTCATTTTTCACTAATGCATCTTCCATCAGGTATTGAGTTATTTCCTTATAATAATTTGTATCCTCAATATTTTGAAATGATTTTAACTTTTCTAGAAAAGTAAAATGATATTTAATTCTTTTTTTCCAATATTGATATTCTACACTTCTTTTTGAAAATGGCTTATCAAGTTCAATATTTAATTCATTAGTTTTAAATAATTCTTGTAAAACCTCAGTATAGAATTTTTTATGCAACTTATATTTATATGGTAAATGTTGAAAGAATGTCACTAACTCTATATCCCAAAAAGGTGTTCTATATTCGAAGCCGAAATAATTCCAGACTAAAGCTGAATTTTGAATAAATTTTGATTGTCGTTCTTTAATATTCCAATTTTCAAATATTGAATATGCATAATAACCTTTAGGAAAAGATTTAGATAGTTTAGATATAAAACGGTCAAATTGCTTTTGAGTATGATTTTGATAAATAAATTCTTTAAGGACAATATCTCTTGCTAAAAATTTAAAATTTTTATGATAGGCAATATTTTTTCTTAAATGACTACCACCTATCATATCTCCGGAAAATCCTGGAATTGCTATAGCATTTTCGTCAATTAATTTATGTTCTTTGAGATATTTAACACAAAAATATTCTTGAAAATAAAATAATGAAGAATAATGAGCCACATATTTATAATAATCATTAAAAACATCAGATATTAAAAAATCTTTGATTAATTCATCATTATATTCAATAAAATACCATTTAAAACCAAGTCTTTCGGCAACTTTTTTAGAAACTTTAGCTTCAATATTATCTTTTCTTCCATAAGTTATACAGAGTACATTTTCCGCTTTAAGTTTTTTCAGATATAAAGCTATTAATCGAGAGTCCATTCCTCCACTTAAAGGGATAACAATTTGTCTTCCTTTGCAAGAACTTAATAATCTACTAAAAACACGATGTAGAATATTTTTAAATTCTTTTTCCAAAAAAATACTTTTATTTATATTTTCTGCATTAGTAAGATAAGTAAAATAAAAGTGTTTATAAATTATTTTATTTTTAAAAAAAAGCATTTCACCTGCCTGTATCTGAAAAATATCTTTAATTAAAGTATTACTTCCTAAAACATACCCTAGTGTTAAAAATTCCTCTTCGCTCTGTTTTAGCAATTCTATTTGATCAAATTTTTTATTTAGATAATCAATAGAATCACTAATCCAAATTGAATTATTTTTATGCATATAAAACAGTGGAAATGAACGTATTATATCTGAAGCAACTAAGCAACAATTTTGAATAATTATAATAATAGAGAATTGTCCATTGCAAGTCTCTAAAAACTTTCTAAACTCATTTCTATTTCGGATTATTTCAAGAACATTAATAAATTCCAATCCTTCTAAATATTTGTTTCCTTGAAACAAATATCCTTTAATATAAATTGTCCTCCTCGAATTAGTAACCCATTCAAAGCCATTATTATAAAATAGATTAATATGATACATTCAAATTGATATTATTCAGTTTAAAATTTAATTTTTATTTTCTAATTCAATTTTTTTATAGAAACTTTTAGATAAAAAATCATAATAAATATATTATATAAAACACCAATACATGAAAAAATGGTTATAGAAACCATAATTGAATTATAAAAAAAATAGCCTATATAAATAGATAAAAATCGTAAACCTAAAAGTATTAAATCAAATAAAAATAAAAGATGTTGTTGATTATAAATGGTCGGAATAAATGATATAGGAGTACTTAAAAAACTAAAAAATATCCAAGGCAATAAAATTTGAGTTATTTTACTGGCTAAATAGTAACTATCACCAAATATCAATCGAAACACAGTGGGAGATAATAGGAAAATCAAGATAAAAGGCACAATTGATATAAAAAATAATTTTTTATATGTTTTTTTTATGTATAAACTTACATCTTCATTATTATTGTACTTTTCCGATGCTTCCCTATAAAAAACTTCACTTATAGCATTTGTAATCATTCCAATCGGAACAGCAATTATTTTATTAGCAATACCATATAATGACACATATTCTATCCCATAAAAAGGTGCTAAAGTTAAAAATGGAAGCTGATTGGATAAAATATTACAAAATCCTTGTAGTGTATTATATAATGGAATTTTTTTATTCTTCTTAGCTATTAAAACTATTTGTTTGAATGAAATTAAACGTAATAGTTTTCTATATTTACAAATAAAAATAATAAAAAGTTGAAGGCATCCCAACAGGTTTCCTAAAATGTGTCCGACGATTAATCCCCCATTTTTAAATATTGTTTTACAAAGACTTATTTGAAAACCTCCTACAAAAATAGAGGTACTTAGTTTTCCAATTGAACAATATTTATACTTTTTTTCTTTATTAAAAAAAGAATTAAAACTATCCAAAAAACCATTTATAGCCACACTCAAAGGGATTAAAATTAACCAAAAATCCAATCTCTCAAGATTAAATATTTTTTTAATTTGATTTTCAAAGACAAATAAAATAATAAACAATATTAAACTAATACCAAGTGAGGATATAATTGATAATATAAAAGAATTTATTAATTCCTTAACGGTTTTAGATAAAACTATAGTCAAATAATATCTAAGAGTTGAAAACACTGATAGCACAAAGACTGATGATGTATAAAGAAAATATATTCCAAGTTCACTCTTTGTAAATAATCTTGTTAAAACCAAAAATGTTATAAATAAAATTATCTGATTAATTATTGAACCACTGAGAAGTATAATCACATTTTTAAAGAAATCAGATTGCAAAATATTATTAATTATTTGCTTCATCAAATGGATAAATATTGTTTTGTAACAAATTTAATATTTTTAGTTTATCTCTTAATAGCTATTTTTGTTAGTTAAAATGACTCAACGAAAAAAAATATTAGTTTCTGTAATTAATAATATAGCTACGGATCAAAGAGTGGAAAAGGTTTGCAATTCCTTATATAAAAATGGTTACGAAATTTCAATTATCGGTACAAATTTATATGGAAAGCCCCCATTAAATAGACCCTATTCTTTTCACCGTTTCCATCTTGCCTTTCAAAGAAAATTTTTATTATTTGCGGAATTTAATTTTAAATTATTCTGGAAACTATTATTTCAATCCGATAAACACACCATATTATTAGCTAACGATCTGGATTCTCTTTTGCCTAATTATTTAGTTTCAAAATTTAAAAAAATTCCTTTAGTCTTTGATAGTCATGAAATATACTCAGAGCTGCCGTCCATACAGGGAAGATATGCACAAAAATTTTGGAGAAAACTGGAAAAATATCTTATACCCAAAATTGAATATTTTTATACCGTTAGTGAAGGATATGCAGATTTTTTTGAAGAAAGATACAGCAACCGCCCTATTATAATTAAAAATGTTCCAATCATCGCTACTGTATCCGATAAGAATAAAAATATTCACACTAAATTACCTAAAACCCCATGTAATAAGAAAATTATAGTATATCAAGGAGCCATTAATTTCAGCAGAGGGATTGATAAAATGATAGAAGCCATGAAATATATTGAAAATGCCCAACTATGGATTATTGGTAATGGCCCATTAAAAAACACATTCGAAAATTTATGTAAGGAACTACGTTTAGATCAAAAAATTTATTTCTTAGGAGAAATTTCACCTGAACAACTAAAATTAATTACTCCTAAAGCAGAGTTAGGTATAAGTCTGGAAGAAGACGGGGGCCTAAGTTATCGTTATGCTCTCCCTAATAAAATATTTGATTATGTGCATGCTAAAATACCCGTTCTAGGAACCTATCTTCCGGAAATAAAAAACATGATAAATGAAAATCAAATTGGCGAAGTTATTACCGATCATTCAGCGAATGAAATTTCAGAAAAAATAAAATTATTACTTTCTAGAGGAAAAAAACATTATGAAAATAACTTGGAAAAAACATCAATAAAATACAATTGGGAAGCACAGGAATCAACCTTATTAAATATTTTCAATCAGGCTAGCAAATAACACAAATACCCTATTTTGTATAATTGAAAAATTTTTAAATCTGCATTTTCGGACAATAAATTCTTTTTCATTAAACCACGATTTTTTTTAAATAAGTAGGTTACGAATTTAACGCCGTTCACTTTTTTTATTTGAAAATATACTTTTGCAAGTCTGATTTTTTTACATAGTATCTCATTACGTTGTATTAAACTTGATAAATTTTTAATAGCTTCTTCCGTTTTGTTTAAAAATATATGGTTTGATTCAATCCCCTCATGATAAACAGGGTTTTCTATTAATTCTATTTTAATAGTATTTGCTTCTAAAGTTAATCCAAACATTGTATCTTCATATCCATAATTGCGTTCTAAAACAGGAAAATGAATGGAATGAAAAATAGTTTTTCTAACTAACAGATTAGCTGTTTTTAAACAGAGATAATTAGAGGTATGAGAATTTTTTTTCATAGTAATTTCTTCATAAGTTACTCCGTATTTCCAACGTAAACACTTCTGATTAGTGTCATTCAAATTTCTCCTATATATTATAGTTCCGCTTAAAACCTGACTTTCAGAATGAATAGATGAAACAAAATTTTTAAGATACGATGAAGTAGCTGGCATAACATCGGAATCCATGAATAGTAACCATTCGTAGTTAGCTTTTTGTGCTAATAAATTGCGAGCTTTAGCTCTTCCTACATTTTCTTCGGAAATGATATAAGTAAGATTGTTTTTTGCACAAAATAATTGATTACTTTTAGTGATTTCATGATTGATAGAGGCATCATCAAGAAAAAGTACCTCATAGGATACATTTAATTCTGCTCCTTGTTTAATCAATTCTTTACCTAAATTTATAATGGAATAATTATAAACCGGAACAAGAATTGAAATCATAGAAATTTAAATATTATAATTTCAATTAATATAATTTAAATAAATAAATCATTGGAATCACCATGATAAATCTTTCCATTTTCACATTTAATAGTTTTTGCAGGAAAGTTCTTAATCATCGAATAATCATGTGTAGCCATTAATATGGTACAATGATTTTGTTGTGCAATGCCTTTAAGTAACAGCATAATCTCATTAGATGTTTCAGGATCCAAGTTTCCGGTCGGCTCATCTGCCAAAATTAAGGACGGATGATTTAATAAGGCTCTTGCGATAGCTACCCGTTGCTGTTCTCCTCCGGAAAGTTCATGCGGCATTTTATGTTTTTTTGTTGCCATTCCAACGCTTTGTAAAACCTCCTCAATTCTTTCATTGATGGCATACGCGTCTTTCCATCCGGTTGCTTTTAAAACAAACAATAAATTCTTTTCTACACTCCTATCCGTTAATAATTGAAAATCTTGAAATACAATACCTAACTTCCTTCTTAATGTAGGAATTTCACTATCTTTCAAGGAAACCAAATCAATATCAACCACTTTTCCCTGCCCTTCAAGCAAAGGAATGTCTCCATATAAAATTTTTAACAATGAGCTTTTTCCACTACCTGTTTTACCAATAAGATAATAAAATTCACCCTTTTCTAAGCTCATGTTAACATGACCTAGAACTAAAAAGTTTTTTTGATAAATATTAGCATTTCTTAAGTACAAAATAGGCTCACTCATTAGTAAAAGTTGTATAAGTTATAAAAGAGAATTAATTTTCACAAAAATAACAATTTAAAATATATTGCTTATTTTACTTCATTTTAAAGTTTTGTTAAAAATAGCTTATATGACTATTTTTAACTATTTTTGATTGAGAATTAATTTTTAATAATGAAAAATTTTATATTATTTATTGCAACTGCGCTGCTGCCTTTTACCGGAGTATTTGCTCAAAAACATGCAATTAATGAAGAATACATGGATAAGAAAGTAAGACCGCAAGACGATTTTTATAACTATGTTAACGGAAATTGGATGAAAACCACTCAAATTCCTCCTGACCGTTCCAGATGGGGAAGCTTTGACCAATTACGTGAATTTACAGATTCTGTATCACTTACCATTTTAAAAAAATCAAATAATAAAAATTATCCTAAAGGTTCTGAAGGACAAAAAATTAAAGATTTGTTTAGTTCATTCATGGATATGGATGCTAGAAACAGACAAGGCATAGCCCCTATTCAACCTTATTTATCAAAAGTTGACCGGGTTAAAAACTTAACGGACTTACAAAATTTACTTATCGAGTTCACTCCGTTAGAAATGAATCCTTTTTATGAATACGGCGTTCAATCCGATTTAAATAACAGCAATAAAAATGCGGTATATTTAGGAGATGTAAGTTTAGGTTTGGGAAGAGATTATTATCAAAAAAATGATGAAAAATCCTTAAAAACATTACAGGATTATACAATCTATTTATCAAAATTATTAAAGGTAATCAGACACAAACAACCGGATAAAACCGCTTCTGCTATTGTTGCTTTCGAGAAACAATTAGCTTCTAATCTCTTAACGGTAGAGCAAATTAGAAACGCACAACTTCAAAATAATCCTTATTCATTTACAAGTTTATCCGAATTATCCAAAAATATAAATTTAACGGATTATTTGACAAAACTGGGAGTACGTGTAGATACTGTAATTATTCCCGAAAAAAAATATTTTGAGAACCTAGATAATAATATTACTCCACAAAACCTTTCATTAGTAAAAGATTATATAAAAATAAATATTGTTAGATCTGCAGCCAATAGCCTAACCAAAGAATTGGATGATATAAACTTTGATTTTTACAATAAAACATTGGGAGGACAATCAGAGCAAAGATCAATGGAAAAACGCGCTCTTACAAGTATCAATTCTTTAGTAGGAGAAGCATTTGGTAAACTTTACGTAGCTGAAGTATTTCCGGAAGAAGCTAAGAGAAACGCTAATGAATTGATTGAATATCTAAAAAAATCGTTTGCCATCCATATTAATAATTTAACTTGGATGTCACATCCTACCAAACAAAAAGCCTTAGATAAGCTAAGTAAGTTTACGGTTAAGATTGGATATCCGGATAAATGGAAAGACTATTCTAAGTTAGAAATAAAATCTGTAAAAGAAGGTGGATCTTATTTTCAAAATAAATTAAATGCTATTGTATTTAATTATGAGAGAGATAAAGATAAAATAGGTAAACCGGTAGATAAAACCGAATGGCTGATGTCTCCTCAAACAGTAAATGCCTATTATAATCCTTCTTATAATGAAATTGTATTTCCGGCAGCCATTTTACAGCCTCCATTTTATGATTATAAAGCAGATGCAGCAATAAATTTTGGTGGAATCGGAGCCGTAATCGGCCATGAAATATCTCACGGATTTGATGATAGCGGTTCTCAATTTGATGGAGATGGAAATTTAAAAGATTGGTGGACACCCGAAGATAAAGAAAAATTTGAGAAAGCTACTCAAGCACTTGAAAAACAATATAATTCTTATGAACCCATTCCGGGTTTACATATAAACGGAAAATTGACATTAGGTGAAAATATAGCAGATTTAGGCGGAGTTGCCATTGCTTATGATGCCTTAGAAATTTATTTAAAAGAAAAAGGTAATCCCGGTAAAATTGATAATTTTACACCGCAACAAAGATATTTTATATCTTGGGCAACCATATGGAGAACAAAATCCAAAGAAGAAGCTTTAGTTAACCAAATTAAAACAGATCCACATGCTCCGGGTTATTATAGAGCGATTGCACCTCTAGAAAATGTTGAAGGCTTTTATAAAGCATTTAATGTACAAAAAGGAGATAAAATGTTTAAACCTAAAAAAGAAAGAATTATTATTTGGTAATTATGGATCTAAAAGAACTTTTGAAAAAAAGCTCGGCAACCCTTCTGGATGTAAGAGAAAAAGAAGAATTAATTAAAGAAGGAAAAGTAGAAGGAGCTATTTTAATTCCTATGAATGAGATACCATCTAAAATAGAAGAAATTCGCAACTTTTCTACCCCACTTATAGTATTTTGCAGATCAGGAATACGATCCGAAAAAATAGTTAACTACCTCAAAAAAGAAGGATTTAATGATATATATAATGGCGGTGGATTTAAAGAAATTAATCAATTGTTAAATTCCTAATTTATCCTGAATTTATACTTTGGCAAAATATTTGAGATAACGCTTTAAAAGTTAAAAAAGGCTTATAAAAGCTTAAAAATTTAATTTAATATAATATATGAAAAATTTAATTAAAATTAGTATTACCAGTTTATTCTTATTATTTTTAGGTACTACATTTCAAAGTTGTAATTCTACCAAAAATGTTGCACAAAAAGTGGATGATAAAGAATTACAAATTAAACTAAGAGGTACATGGTATCTAACTTCTATAGACGGTACGTTAGCAACAAATTCATTTAAAGGAGAAATTCCTACTTTATATTTTGACTTTGATAAAAACAGAACCAATGGTAATGCAGGATGCAATCAATATAACGGTTCATTTGCTCTAATTGGTAATGTATATAATCCTAGTCCAATGGTTTCAACTCTTATGGCTTGTCCTGAATACAACCAAGAGCCTAGATTTTTAGAATTAATGGGTAAAAGAAGTACCTTAGTATTTACCAATTACACTTTACAATTTGTTCAAGATGGTAAAGTAGTACTTGAATTTGCTCCGTTAACAAAATAAGTAAATACTAGTAAGATACAGCAAACTATATAAATAAGAGTGTATTTTTCACAAAAGCACTCTTATTTTCTTTACATCTAAAAAAAAGTTATATATTTGCTGCTCAATACATAATAATCATTAAAATAATATTGGCATGTATCTAACATCAGATGTAAAAAAAGAAATTTTCGCTAAACACGGTAAAGATGAAAAAAATACCGGTAGCGCAGAAGGACAGGTAGCTTTGTTTACCTTTAGAATTAACCATTTAACACAGCATCTTAAAAGAAATCATAAAGATTTCAATACTGAAAGAGCTTTAGTGGCATTAGTGGGAAAAAGAAAAAAATTACTTGATTATCTAAAGAAAAAAGATATCAACAGATATAGAGCAATTATTGCAGAATTAGGTATTCGTAAGTAAAAGAAATTATAAAGAGGCAATTTATCAATTGCCTCTTTTATTATCTTTTGAAAAAAGCACGAAAAGAAAAAAGTTTAATTTTATAAGTTATTCATTTTATATATTTTAACACACTGAGCACTGAATTCCATTAATCTTCATTATTTTAATGGACTTGAGTGTTCTCTGGTGTTTTCCTATTTAAGATAAGTAACTAAATATTTTATCAACACTACCTTTTCTTTTTGCTTTATTATATATTTATTAACAAATTTTTTATTTTTTATGGAGATTCCAAAAGCAATTACAGAAAAAATTGTCTTGGATGATGGAAGAGAAATCATCTTAGAAACCGGAAAACTTGCTAAACAAGCAGATGGCTCTGTGGTAGTTACCTGTGGTGGAACCATGTTATTAGCAACAGTAGTGGCTGCAAAAGAGGCTAATCCCGGAGTAGATTTTCTACCTCTTACAGTGGATTACAGGGATAAATTCTCAGCCGGAGGACGTATTCCGGGTGGATTTATGAAAAGAGAGGGAAGACCAACGGATGAGGAAATACTAACCATGCGATTGGTAGACCGTGTTCTACGCCCTTTATTTCCCGACGACTTTCATGCCGAAATACAGGTTATGATTCAACTTATTTCGTACGATGGCTCCATACTTCCCGATTCATTAGCAGGACTAGCGGCTTCAGCAGCTATAAGCATCACTGATATTCCTTTTAACGGACCAATTTCTGAAGTTCGGATTATTCGCCATAATGGAAAGTACATCATTAATCCGAGCCTTGCTCAAATGGATGAAGGATTTGATCTTGATATAATGGTGGGTGCTTCCAAAGATTCAATCGTTATGATTGAAGGAGAAATGAGCGAAATTTCTGAAAAAGATATGATCGATGCAATTTCAGTAGCTCATGAAGCCATTAAAAAACAAATTGATGCTGAAGAAAGATTAGCCGCTAAGGTTGGAAAATCTCAGCCTAAAAGGGAATATTGCCATGAAACTCATGATGAAGAATTAAGAAGTGCTATTACAGAATTTTCCTATCAAAAAATTTATGATATAGCCAAAACACCTTCTGAAAAACATGAGAGAAGCGAAAAATTTGATGCTGTTTTAGAAGAATTTTTATCAAGATATACTGAAGAAGAATTAGAAGAAAAAAAATCTTTAGCCGCTACTTATTTTCATGATGTACAAAAAGACGCTGTTAGACAACTTATATTAAATGAAGGCATTCGTTTAGACGGTAGAGACACAAAAACTATCCGACCTATTTGGTGTGAAGTTAATTACCTTCCTGGGTCTCACGGATCAGCCATTTTTACACGCGGTGAAACTCAATCATTGACTACTGTTACCCTAGGTTCTTCATTGGATGCTAATCGAGTGGACAATGTAATATCTCAACACGAAGAAAAATTCTATTTACATTATAATTTCCCGCCGTTTTCAACCGGTGAAGTTAGACCGGTAAGAGGGGTTTCTCGTAGAGAAATAGGTCATGGAAATTTAGCTCAAAGAGCCTTAAAATATGTTATTCCAAAAGATTCTCCTTATACTATACGTGTTGTTTCCGACATTTTAGAATCTAACGGTTCTTCTTCAATGGCAACTGTTTGCGCAGGAACATTAGCATTAATGGATGCGGGTATTAAAATAAAGAAACCTGTATCCGGTATAGCCATGGGGTTAATCACTGATAAGGATTCAGGCAAATGGAGCGTTCTCTCTGATATACTTGGAGATGAAGACCATTTAGGAGATATGGACTTTAAAGTAACCGGTACTGCCGACGGTATTACCGCTTGCCAAATGGATATTAAAATTCAAGGGTTATCTTTTGAAATTATGGAAAAAGCTTTGAATCAAGCGAAGGAAGGACGTTTACATATTTTAGGTAAAATATTGGAAACCATCTCCGCTCCTAATGATCATTTGAAACCCAATGCACCTAAATTGGTATCTTTGGAAATTCCTAAAGACTTTATTGGCGCTGTTATCGGACCCGGAGGAAAAATCATTCAACAACTTCAAAAAGATACAGACACTGTAATTACGATTGAAGAGAGTAATGATGTAGGAAAAGTTGAAATATCGGGAGTTGATCAAGCCAAAATTGATGAAGCAATTGAAAAAATTAAACAAATAGCTTTCGTTCCTGAAGTTGGAGCTACTTACAAAGCTAAAGTGGTTTCAATAAAACCTTTTGGAGCATTTGTTGAGATTTCTAAAGGTGTTGAAGGATTGGTTCATATTTCCGAGTTAGAATGGAGACGTTTGGAAAAAGTTGAAGATTCCGTTAAGCTTGGAGATATCATCGAAGTGAAATATTTAGGTGTAGACGATAAGAAAAAGATTAAACTTTCAAGAAAAGTCTTATTACCTAAACCTGAAAAAAAGGATTCTGAAAGTAAAAAATAATACTTTATAATAAAAAAAGGTTGAAAATCATTTCAACCTTTTTTTATTTAGTTCATTGAATGAAATATATTTTATAAAAATCAGATTTTACCTACTTTTTTACGCATATTGGTAAAGCCCTTATTTTCAACTACTTATTATTTGAATAAAATATTTAATATAGTATTACCAAAAAATTGAAATAATCCGACCAGTTCTCATCTTAACTATATAACTTAAAACTTATATTTAAAGTATAAGTTATTTAGTATTTTCAATACTTATAATTATAATAATTTATATTTTTATATTTTAGTTTCTTTTTCATGAAAGAATATAGGCCCATATTTATAAGTTTACTTAAATTTTTCTCTGTTTATTTAATTTTAACAGCACTTTATTATTGGTATCTTACTTATTATCAAAATGACCTGGCGACCTGTGATATTTATACTTTTAACGTTGCTAAACAATCGTCTTGTTTACTCCAATGGATTGGCATTACCAGTCAGGCGATCCATGTAGATCATGAAAATTTCATGCGTTTTTATATCAATAATAAATTTGTTAGCATTGTAAATGAGGGCTGCAATGCTTTGTCAGTAATTATTCTTTACCTATCGTTTATAATAGCTTTTGCTAATTCTTTCAAAAAAACCTGTATTTATCTGTTTATCACTATCTTATTTATATACTTAATAAACATTGTAAGGATAAGCTTTATTAATTATATATTTTATTTTTATCCGCAATATGGAAAATTCAGCCATGACTATTTATTTCCATCAATTATATACGGATTAATAATTATTTTATGGATTGTATGGATTAAATATTTCATATTTAAAAAGAAATAAAAATATGAAAAAAACAGGTAAAATTATTGGAATTCTACTAAGCATACTTGCTTTAATTTTGGTACGAAAATTTGAAACCACTTTGTTTTATGATCCTCTACTCTCATTTTTTAAACAAAAAGATTTTAATCATCAAATTCCCCCTGAATTTAATCTCATAAAACTTACAACGTCTCTTATCTTTCGATACGGATTAAATTCTATTATAACGCTTGTGATTATATATTTATGGTATAATGATAAAAAAATAATGAAAGTATGTTCCTATATTTTAAGTATTGGATTCCTTATTTTTATATCCCTTTATTTATTTTCCTTACTAACAAATTTTAGTTTGGGTTACATGCCAACATTTTATATAAGAAGAGTTTTAATTCAGCCTATATTTTTACTGTTGCTTATACCCGCAATATATTATTATAAGAATTTACCCACTAATTCCCGCTAGGAGTATCGTTATTGGTTGTGGTTTCTTGATTTTGTAGCTTATTTCTCATAACTTCTCTTTCGGCTTCTCTAGCTTTTCTTTTTATACTTTGCGTTTTACTGCTATAACCGCCAATAGCACCTAATATGAGACCTATTCCGGAACCGGCCAATAAACCAATAACTAATGTAATTGTTAAAAAGGGTTCTTTTGATCCATTACATTGGATGTACCCTAAGGCTATTCCCAGGATTAAAAATAGAATACCAATAATTATTGAACTTTTCATTATTATAATATATTTTAGATAATAAATTTATGAAAATTTATTTATTTGAGTTTAAATTCTGCCTTACCACTTCGTATAAAAAGGCGCCACAAGCTACAGATACATTTAAAGAATCCGTTTTACCATAAATAGGCAGCTTTAATTTTGCATCAGAATTTTTAAGCAGATCCCTTGAAATTCCTTTTTCTTCATTTCCTACAATAACAGCTAACGGAAGTTCCAACACTTCATCATATAAATATGTATCTGTTTTCTCAGTAGCACTAACAACTTTTATACCACTTAGCTTTAAAAACTCCAATACTTTTAACAAATTCTTCTCCTTGCAAATTTTTAAATTGTAAATAGCCCCCGCAGACGTTTTAATAGAATCCGAATTGATTGGAGCCGAACCTTCATCAGGAATAACTATGATATCAACACCAACAATTTCTGCAGTTCTGCAAATTGCTCCAAAATTTCTAACGTCAGTTAAATGATCTAAAATAAGGACTAATGGCATTTTCCCGTCTTCAAACAATTGAGGTATAACATCCTCAATTGCAAAAAATTGTACCGGTGAAAGAAAAGCACATACACCTTGATGATTTTTACGGGTCAATCGATTCAATTTTTCAATCGGAACATACTTAACACGAATTCCCGCTTGTGAAAATTTCATCTTCAAGACTTTAATATTATCTCCTAATAAACCATTTTGAATAAATACCTTATCAAAAGTTTTTCCTGCCTCTAAAGCCTCCATAACAGGCCGTATTCCGAATATAAAATCTTTTTCCATATTTTTAAATGAGGGTAATTTATAAATATTTAGTCAAGCTTCTACTAATTATTGGGTTAGATTATTAATCCCCAAAATAAACTTTATTTCTTGCCAAATATTTATTGGTATCTTCAATAAAAGAAAGTATTTCTTCTTTTCCAATCTTCTTTTCAGATGAAGATTTAAACATTTCAGGAAGATCATCCCAAGTTTTACGTAATTCTTGAGAATACTTTTTAAAATTAAAAGAAAACTCTTTTTGAGTGACTTTATCCAACTTGGTAAAAATTAATGAAAAAGGGATACCTGATTCTCCCAGCCAGTTGATAAAATCTATATCAATTTTAAGAGGTAAATGACGAGCGTCTATTAATACAAAAAGGTTTACTAAATTTTTTCTAGACAACACATATTTTTCAATCATCTTAGAAAATTCAGCCCTATTCGTTTTAGAAGCTTTCGCATATCCATATCCCGGCAAATCTGTTAAATACCAGTTGTCATTAATTAAAAAATGATTAATCAATTGAGTCTTTCCGGGAGTGGATGAAGTTTTAGCTAACCCTTTTTTATTGGTAAGCATATTAATTAAAGATGATTTACCTACGTTAGATCTGCCTATAAAGGCATATTCAGGCTTATTGCCTTCCGGACAATCTTCAATTAATTTACTGCTTTTTATAAATTCTGCTGAATATATATTCATGATTTGATTTTCTACAATTTCATCTCTTTCAGCCAATTAAAAAGAATTTCATTAAATTCAATCGGTTTTTCCATCATTGGCGAATGACCGCATTGATCTACCCAAAATAATTGAGAATTAGGAATTCCTTCATGAAATTCTTCCGCTACTTCCGGTGGAGTTACATTGTCTTGTTTTCCCCAAATCAGACATGTCGGTTGATGAATATTTTTTAACTCTTTAGATAAATTATGCTTGATGGCACTTCTTGCAATGTGAATTGTTTTTAAAACTTTGCTCCTGTCAGACAAGGTTTCGTATACTTCTTCAACTAATTCTTTAGTGGCAATCTTAGGATCATAAAAAACCTCTTCCGATTTCTTTTTTATATAATCATAGCTGCCTCTTTTAGGATAGGATTCTCCAAAACTTCTCTCATACAATCCTGAACTACCGGTTAAAACCAAAGAATCAACATATTGAGGTTTTTTCAAAGAAATCATTAATCCTAAATGTCCGCCTAAAGAATTCCCCAAAATAATGGATGGCTCATCAACAACCTTTTGTAGAAAGCTAATCACATAATTAGTTAATCCCATTACGTTAGTCCTCAAAGTAGGAAGAGAATATAAAGGAAGTTCAATAGAATACACCTTATAGCCATTTTTGGAAAAAAAATTAACCTGATCCGAAAAATTGCTTAAACTACCCATTAAACCATGCAATAAAACTATTGGTTTGCCTTCTCCCTCTACCGTATATGCAAATTTTTTTTCTTTACGAAGATTAAAAATCATTAGTCAATCTTATTGCTGTGCAGATGCAAAAATACATCATTTATTACTAAATAAAAACATTATTTACTAATAACTTTCCTTCTTTATGTATTTAAATATCCTTTTTTTACCGAATTATTTAGCCCACAAAAGTTATCAACAAAAGTGGGTAAAAGTGGAGCAAAGTGGAAAATAATTTCTAATTTTGAAGACTAATATGGTAAATCTTATTGGAACATATGAATGCACCCTTGATTCAAAAGGAAGAATGTTGCTCCCCTCAGGTTTGAAGAAGCAAATGGATACCCTTTTGCAAGAAGGTTTTGTTCTAAAAAGATCCGTATTTCAACCCTGTTTAGAGCTTCACCCCATGTCTGAATGGAATCAGGTAATGGGCAAAATAAATAAATTAAACCGTTTTGTAAAAAAAAATAATGATTTTATTCGCCAATTTACAGCCGGTTTAAAAAATGTGGAAATAGACACCAGCGGACGTTTACAGATAAGTAAAGATTTGATACAATTTGCTAAGCTAGAAAAAAATATTGTAGTAGCAGCAGCTATTAATGTTATTGAAATATGGGACAAGAACCTTTATGAAGATTCTGTTAATGTAAATGATTTAGACTTTGCCAATTTAGCAGAGGAAGTAATGGGTAATATATCTGAAGATGAATTATCATAAGCCTGTATTATTACATCCAAGCGTAGATGCTTTAATTGCAAACCCAAATGGCACTTACGTGGATTGCACTTTTGGCGGCGGAGGGCACTCTCGTTTAATTTTGGAAAAATTATCTCCTGAAGGAAAGCTGTTTGCTTTTGATCAAGATTATGATGCAATTGCTAACCTTATTCAAGATAGTCGCTTTACCTTCATTCAACAGAATTTTCGTTATTTGAAAAATTCGTTGCGATTTTATAAAGTAGACGCTGTTGATGGTATACTTGCCGATTTAGGGGTTTCATCCCATCAATTTGATATGCCGTTAAGAGGTTTTTCTACCCGATTTGACGGCCCACTAGACATGAGGATGAACAATAAACAATCCCTTAGTGCAAAAGATATTATTAACAACTATACAGAAGATCAATTAGCTGAAATTTTTTATTTATATGGAGAATTAAAACAATCCAGAAAAATTTCAAGAGAAATTATAGAAGCAAGAAAAGAAAAACATATAGAAACAACCTCAGATCTTAAAGTAATTTTTGAAAAGAGCATTCCCCCTTTTAAACAAAATAAATTTTTCGCTCAATTATTTCAAGCACTTAGAATTGAAGTAAATGACGAATTAAACGCTTTGAAAGAGCTATTAACTCAAAGCTATGAAATGCTTAAGCCGGGAGGAACATTGGTGTTTATCTCCTATCATTCGCTTGAAGATCGATTGGTTAAAAAATTTTTAAAAACAGGATTATTTAAAGGAGAGCCGGAAAGAGATATTTACGGGAATTGGGACAAACCTTTTGATATTCCATATTCAAAAGCTATAATCCCGAATCAGGAAGAAATTTTAGATAACACAAGAGCACGTAGTGCAAAAATGCGAATAGCAACAAAACGGTACAATGGCTAAAAGAAGAGCTAAAAATAAAAAAGGTAGAACTATTTTAGATATACTAAAAGGAAAATTTTTAGTAGAGGGCGATGCTTTTTCCGTTTGGAAGTTTATTTTATTTATGATGATTTTGTCTCTAATTTCAATTTCTTCTTCTCATATAGTTGACGAAAAAGTAGTTGAAATTTCAGAGTTAAAAGAAAAATCAGAAGAATATAAAGCCCGATATGCTTTAATACATAATAAACTAATGAAATTGAAAGTAGAATCAGAATTGGAGGACATGGTCATCTCTGATTCACTTCATGCATTAGATAAACAACCTTATAAAATTTTGGTACTTAAAGTTAAAGATGAATAATGAGCGAAAAAAAATATTAGCACGTACCTACTTGGTTGCCGCACTTATTTTATTATTTGCGGTATCCGTGTTTGCTCGCCTTATTTATATTCAAACTCATGATACCGAAAAATATAAAAATCTTGCTCAAACCACCAATTTCCGAAATGTAGAGGTTGTAGCCGCAAGAGGTAATTTATATGCGTCGGACGGTATCTTACTTGCCACCACGATTACTAAATATGATATATATATGGATATGAAAACTATCCGTAACGAATTGTATCAAAATAATATTGGAGCATTATGCGATTCTTTGCAAAAAATGTTTAAAAAGCCAAGCTTTTATTTTTATTCAAAATTAAACGAAGCAAGAAAAAAAGAAAATCAATACTTAAAACTAGCCAAAGGTCTTGATTACGAACAATTTGCCAGACTTAAAAATTTTCCAATCTTAAACAAAGGAAAAAACAAAGGAGGCTTTATAGTTGAAAGAAGAACCGAGAGAATAAAAACCATTTCAGGATTTGGAATCAGAACCTTAGGATTTGATGATGAAAGAGGAAAATCAGGGTTAGAAGGTGCATTTTCTTGTTATTTAAAAGGTAAAAACGGGAGAGAAATCCAACAAAGAATTAATCAAAAACAGTGGAAACCCATTAATATAGAGTTAGAACCTCAAGATGGTAATGATGTGTATACAACTATAGACATGAGGATTCAAGACATTGCTTATTCTGCTTTGCAAGAACAACTTGAAAAATCTGAAGCGGATCATGGTTGTGCTATAGTTATGGAAGTTGCCACCGGTAAGATCGTTGCCCTTACCAATCTTCAACGAACAAAAGACGGAGGATACGACGATTTACGAAATTTTGCTGTATGGGAGGCTGCAGAACCGGGATCAACATTTAAATCAATATCTATGTTGGCTCTTCTGGATGATGGATATGTAGAACCGAATACCACGGTTGATATTGGCCCCGGGTATTGGAAATATTACAAACATACCATTCGAGATGATCACGGAAGCGGTATTATCACTCTATCACAGGTTCTTTCTCAATCGAGCAATGTGGGAATTTCTAAAACGGTAGATAAATATTTTTCTAAAAATCCGCAAGATTTTTTAAATAAAATAAATTCATGGGGCATTAATAAAAAAACTGACATTGATATACCCGGAGAAAGCGCTCCTTACATACCTAAATACGGTAAAAAATGGAGTCCGGTTACCCTTGCTTGGATGTCATTCGGTTATGGCGTAAAACTTACTCCGCTGCAAATTCTTACTTTTTACAATGGAGTAGCTAACAACGGCAAATTAATGAAACCTCAACTTCTGTATAAAATTGAATCAAAAGGTATCGTTACCGAAAAATTTACGCCTATAGTAATAAATCAAAAAATGGCTTCCCAAAAAGCAATTAACGATTTAAAGAAAATGTTAACCTATGCCGTGGAAACAGGAACGTCAAAAAGTATTTATACACCGAATTTATCAATGGCCGGTAAAACAGGAACTGCTCAGGTGGAATACTGGAATAAAGGAAAAGGCAGATTATATCAAGCCTCTTTCTGCGGATTTTTTCCCGCAGATCATCCTGAATATTCGTGTATAGTAGTCATTAATAAACCAAAAAAAGGATTTTATGGATCTCAGGTTGCGGCTCCTGTATTTAAAGAAATAGCAGGTAAAGTATATCTTAAAAAACCATTAAATCTGCCCAAAGAAGATAAATCTAAAGAGTCACAAAATATAAATGTATTATTAACTAAAAACCAAAAGCTAACTATTAGCCCATCTACTGCCTTGGTTCCAAACGTAATTGGCTATTATGGAAAAGATGCTATCCCCGCTTTGGAAAACCTGGGATTAAAAGTAGTTTATTCAGGAAATGGAAAAGTCATTGAACAATCCATAATTGGCTATCCTATAAAAAAAGGTATGACTGTATATTTAAAATTAAGCGCATGAAAAAGCTTTCAGACCTATTATATAAAGTATCCATTGAAAAACTAATTGGTAATGTTGGTTCTTCAATTAAAAATATTTCATTTGATTCAAGGAAAATTGAATCGGGATATATTTTCTTTGCGATAAAAGGATACGATTTAGACGGTCATAAATATATACCCCAAGCTATAACCCAAGGGGCGTCTGTTGTCGTATGCGAAGAACTTCCTGAAGAGTTATCAGATTACGTAACTTATGTTCAGGTTAAAAATTCAAGCATAGCTTTAGGTATAGTCGCTTCAAACTTTTATGACAATCCTTCCGAGAAATTGACACTTGCAGGGATTACAGGAACTAATGGTAAGACGACCACAACAACTTTACTCTATAATTTATTTACACAATTAGGTTTTCGTTGTGCTTTACTTTCAACAATTGAAAACAGAATTTCAGATAAAGTTTTAAATTCAAATCATACGACTCCTGATCCTATTACCATAAACCAATTACTAGCTCAAGCAGTAGACGAAGGTTGTCAATATGCATTCATGGAAGTCAGTTCGCACGGAATACATCAAAATAGGTTAGCAGGGTTAACTTTTAAAATTGGAGCTTTTACAAATATCACGCATGACCATTTGGATTATCACCAAACGTTTTCCAATTATATTGCTGCAAAAAAGAAATTTTTTGATGAATTACCAAAGACCGCCATTGCGATCACTAATATGGATGATAAAAATGGTCTTATAATGCTTCAAAATACGAACGCTAAAAAAGTAACCTATTCCTTAAAATCAAATTCAGAATATAAGGGGAAAATTATTGAGAATAGATTAGACGGAATGTTGTTACAATTTAATAATCAAGAATTTTGGACAGTTTTAGCAGGAAAATTCAATGCATACAATGAACTTTTAGCTTATACTATTGCTTCTGAATTAGGCTTTGATTCTTTAGGTATTGTAACGGCATTAAGTAAATTACAACGAGTGAAAGGACGATTTGAAACCTATGTGAGCGATGACAAAAAATACATTATTGTGGATTACGCCCATACTCCCGATGCGTTACAAAACATTTTGGAGGCCATCAATCAATCTCGTACCAGAAATGAAAAACTAATTACTGTTTTTGGTTGTGGAGGACATAGAGATAAAGAGAAAAGACCCAAAATGGGAAATATTGCCACTCGATTATCCGATTTAGCTATTATAACATCCGATAATCCCAGAGATGAAAATCCGGATGAAATAATACAAGAAATTGAAACAGGAATTGAACCTCAAAATACCAATAAATATTTATCCATAACAGATAGAAAACAAGCCATACGAACAGCCATTAAAATGGCAGCACCTAAAGATATAATCCTGATTGCAGGAAAAGGACATGAAAATTATCAAGAAATTAATGGAAAGCATTTTCCATTTGATGATATGAAAATAGCTAAAGAATTATTAAAAAACACATAAAAAGGATGCTTTACCACTTATTTGATTATTTAAATGTAAATTATTATATACCCGGAAGCGGTTTATATAGATATATTACATTCCGAGCCTTAGCAGCGGTATTTACATCTCTATTTATCTCTTTAATTATTGGTAAAAAAATTATCAATTTCCTTCGAAGAAAACAATTAGGTGAAACAGTAAGAGAACTGGGACTTAGCGGACAAAAAGAAAAAGAAGGTACTCCGACTATGGGGGGAATTATTATCATCTTGGCAACGTTGATTCCGGTACTTTTATTTTGTAAATTAAACAACATCTATATTATTATATTGGTCATATCGACCATTTGGATGGGAATTATTGGATTTTTAGACGATTTTTTAAAAATTCATAAAAAAAATAAAGTCGGATTAAAAGGTAAATTCAAAGTTTTAGGTCAGATAAGTCTCGGTATTTTTGTGGGAGTAGTTTTATATACAAATAAAGATATAGTAATCAAAGAAAAAATTGAAGGCTCACATAATATAGAATTCGCAAAAGATTTCTATCCCAAAGAAAAAACATTTAAAACTACTATTCCATTTTTTAAAAACAATCAATTTGATTACGGAAAAGTTCTCAAATGGATAGGAATGGATGAAAAAGAATCAGAAGATTTGGTATGGATCATTTTAATTCCGGTGGTTATAACTATTGTTACTGCAGTTTCTAACGGAGCCAACCTCACCGACGGGATTGATGGACTAGCAGCAGGAAGCTCAGCAATTATTGTTACCACACTAGCTTTATTTGCTTATGTGTCCGGAAATATAATGATGGCGGATTACTTAAATCTGATGTATATTCCTAATTCGGGCGAAATAGTAATATTTTCGGCAGCCTTTGCCGGTGCTTTGATCGGCTTTTTATGGTATAACACGTATCCGGCTCAAATATTTATGGGAGATACGGGAAGTCTTACGATCGGAGGCGTTATCGCAGTTTTAGCTATAGTTTTAAGAAAAGAACTACTAATCCCTGTATTGTGTGGAATATTTTTAATTGAAAATCTTTCTGTAATACTCCAGGTAATTTATTTTAAATATACTAAGAAAAAATACGGAGAAGGAAAAAGAATATTTTTAATGTCTCCCCTTCATCACCATTTTCAAAAATTAGGATATCACGAAAGTAAAATAGTAACCCGTTTTTGGATTATTGGAATTATGCTGGCCATATTCTGTATCATAACCCTAAAAGTAAGATAAAAAGAAATGAAAAGGTTAGTTATATTAGGAGGTGGAGAAAGTGGCGTAGGTGCAGCCATATTAGGAAAAAAAGTTGGATTTGACGTTTTTCTTTCCGATATGGGTTCTATAAAAGAAGAATATAAAGCGATTTTATCTGAAAAGGGAATTCCATTTGAAGAAAAACAACATACAGAGGCATTAATACTCAATGCTGATTGGATCATAAAAAGCCCGGGAATCCCTAAAAAATCACCCATAATTCAAAAAATTAGTGAAAGTCAAATTCTTATTTCATCAGAAATTGAATTTGCCTCACAATATACCGATGCTACACTTATTGCAATTACCGGTTCAAATGGTAAAACAACCACTACCTCATTAACCTACCATATGTTTAAAAAAGCTGGTTATTCTGTTGGATTGGCAGGAAATATCGGTAAAAGCTTTGCTTGGCAGGTAGCTGAAGAAAATTTTGATTATTATATACTTGAAATTAGCAGTTTTCAGTTAGATGACATTCAAAACTTCAAGCCTCATATAGCTATGGTTTTGAATTTAAGTCCTGACCATCTCGATCGATATGAATACACCTATCAAAAGTATATCGATGCAAAATTTACAATAACTAAAAATCAAGATCCTAAGGATTATTTTATATATAATGAGGATGATCCAATGACTACTAATTGGTTTCAAAATCATAATACCAAAGCGCAAAAGCTTCCTTTTTCTTTACATATGAAAATTGAAAACGGAGCTTTCAGCAATCATGAAAATATAAACTTCCACATTAACTCAGATACTTTTAAAATGAAAATCAACGAATTAGCACTTACAGGAAAACACAATATTGCCAATTCCATGGCAGCAGGAATTGCCGGAAAACTATCTAAAATTAAAAATGATTTCATAAAACAAAGTTTAATGGATTTTGAAGCGGTTGAACACCGTTTGGAATTTGTTTTAAAAATTAATGGAATTAATTTTATCAACGACAGTAAGGCGACCAATGTAAATTCTGTTTATTATGCTTTAGAAAGTATGAAAACACCGGTGATCTGGATTGTGGGAGGAACTGACAAAGGAAATGACTACAGTGAACTGATTCCATTTGTTCAAAGAAAAGTCAAAGCCATAGTTTGTTTAGGTGTTGATAATAAAAAAATAATTGATACTTTTCAAGATATAGTTTCAAACATTGTTGAAACTAAATGTATGAAAGATGCCGTAAATGCAGCCTATAGTTTAGGCTCAAAAGGAGATTCTGTACTTCTTTCACCTGCATGTGCAAGTTTCGATCTATTTAAAAATTATGAAGATCGAGGAAATCAGTTTAAGGAGGAAGTTAGAAAACTTTAATAAATGAGAAAATTAAAACAATACTTTAAGGGAGATATAACTCTTTGGGCAGCGATATTACTGATTTCGTTAGCTTCCTTCTTACCCGTATACTCTGCCAGTTCGAATTTGCAATATGTAGTCGGACAAGGATCTGTTTTGGGACATTTTGCTAAACATGCCGGGTTTATCATAGTCGGAATAGGTATTGTTTTTATTTTTCAAAAAATTGATTATAAATATTTTGGCGGATTTTCCAAATTATTATTACCGGTAGTTATTTTTTTATTGATACTTACTTTAATGCAAGGAAAAAGTATTGATGGAGCGAATGCTTCTCGTTGGTTGAAACTTCCGGGGGTTCCGTTTGCCTTTCAAACCTCTGTTTTTGCGGCATTAGTATTAAATATATATGTTGCCCGATATCTTGATAGAATTAAAGATAAAGAAATAACTTTCAATAATAGTTTTGTACCTATTTTACTACCTATTTTTATGGTAGTCGGACTTATATTTCCTGCAAACGGATCAACGGGAATTTTAATTTTTTTGATGGTTTTAGCTTTATTGTTTATCGGGGGATATCCTATCAAAATATTACTTTCAATTATCGGGGTTGGTATAATTGTGGCTATTCTTTTTATAACAATCGTGTTGGAATATCCGGATATGTTTCCCGGCCACAGGGTTCATACGTGGAAGAGCAGAATTGAAAACTTTGCTGGAGAAGATGGAGAAGAAAGTTACCAGGTACAACAAGCTAAAGCAGCTATAGTTCAGGGCGGTATTATACCCAGAGGACCGGGAAAAAGCGCTTTTAAGCAATCTTTACCTCAATCTTCTTCGGATTTTATATTTGCTATTATAGTAGAGGAATACGGTTATGCAGGTGTGTTTTTATGTTTTTTCCTTTATTTACTTATACTCTGGAGAATCATTGTTA
Source organism: Apibacter sp. B2912 (assembly GCF_009827835.1). Lineage (NCBI taxonomy): Bacteria > Pseudomonadati > Bacteroidota > Flavobacteriia > Flavobacteriales > Weeksellaceae > Apibacter > Apibacter sp. B2912. Next base: position 240,963 of record NZ_WINV01000003.1, on the reverse strand, counting down.
TAGCCACTAAGGTGGAAAATATATTCGGTACTTTATTAGTGGTGGGTATTGGTTTACCGGTTATATTTCAGGCATTTTCCAATATGGCTGTAGCCGTTAATTTAATTCCGGTTACCGGACAGCCTCTACCCATATTAAGTTACGGAGGAACTTCCATGTGGGTAACTTATATGGCTTTAGGGATTATTATTAGTGTAAGTCGTGAAATTGTTTCAAATGAAAACACAGTTAAAGAAAATAATAAAGGAGATATAAATTATGAGATCGCCTAGATTTATAATAAGCGGGGGTGGAACCGGTGGACATATTTTTCCTGCAATTGCCATTGCAGATGAAATAAAACATCGTATTCCTAATGCAGAATTTCTGTTTATAGGTTCAGAAAATAAAATGGAAATGGAAAAAGTACCTCAAGCCGGTTATGCTATTGAAGGATTATGGATCTCAGGAATTTCACGATCGTCCATGCTGTCTAACTTTAAATTTCCTTTTAAAATTATTTCGAGCCTAATAAAATCACGAAAAATTATTAAATCTTTCCAACCGAATGCGGCAATAGGTACCGGCGGATATGCATCCGGGCCTGCTTTATATGTTGCAGCTCAAGCAAACATTCCCACTTTTATACAGGAACAAAATTCATTTCCTGGTATTACCAATAGAAAACTTGCAAATAAAGCCAAAGGAATTTTTGTTGCTTATGAAGGCATGGAAAAATATTTCCCAAAAGATAACTTATATGTTACCGGAAATCCTGTTAGGAAATCTTTATTTGGAACTATAACTCAAGAACAAGCCAAAAAAGAATTAGGACTCGATCCATCGAAATTGGCAATTTTATCTATAGGAGGGTCTTTAGGCTCGAGAACTATCAATAATTTTTGGAAGGAAAATTCCAAGATAATTGCTGATACCAATATTCAAATCATATGGCAAACCGGAAAATTGGATTATTCAGACATTAAAGCCAATAACAACTTAAAACACAACAATATATTTATTTTTGAGTTTATAAAAGATATGTCCGTTGCTTACGCTGCCGCTGATATCATTATATCTAGAGCCGGAGCAATAGCCATATCGGAATTAACCTTAGCCGGAAAGCCAACAATACTTATACCTTTCCCCTTTGCTGCAGAAGATCATCAAACTAAAAATGCCCGGCAATTAGTTAACGCAAACGCTGCAAAAATGGTAAAGGATTCGGAGGTTTCTCAAAAATTATTAAGCGAGATACAAAATCTTTGTACAGATAAAAAAGAAAGAGAACTATTGTCTGAAAATATTGTTAAATTGGCTAAACCAAATGCTACGGAAGAAATTGTAACTCATATATTAAATGAATTGAAAATTTACTAGTCTATGAAAGATATTCATACATATAAAAATTATTACTTTATAGGAATTGGAGGAATAGGAATGAGTGCTTTGGCTCGTTATTTCAAATTTTCCAATGCAACCGTGTATGGATATGATAAGACTCCTACTAAACTGACTCATAACCTGGAAAAGGAAAATATATCTATTATTTTTGAGGATACGATATCATTACTTCCGAAAAATATTTCCAAAGAGGATACGGTAGTGATTTATACACCTGCTATACCTGAAAATTTAAAAATTAAACACTATTTTATTGAAAAAGGATTTACACTTTTCAAACGATCGCAAGTTTTAGGTGAAATCACTAAAAGTACTTTGTGTTTAGCTATTGCAGGAACTCATGGAAAGACGACAACTTCAACCTTATTAGGGCATATTTGTAAGTATGCAAATTTACCCGCTACTGCTTTTTTAGGCGGTATTTCTGCCAATTATAATTCTAACTTCATTTACAATGGGTCCAAGATTTCCATTGTTGAAGCTGATGAATTTGATCGGTCCTTCTTGTCTCTTTCTCCAAACATGGCAGCTATAACATCTACAGATTCAGATCACTTGGATATTTATGAAAATCATGAAAATATAATTGAATCTTTTAATCAATTTGCGGACTTAATTCCCGAAAACGGATTTTTAATAGTTAAAAAAGGGTTACCCATTAATGCAAAACACCTTACTTATTCAGCTCATGAAAAGGCAGATTATTATGCTGAAAATATACAGATAATCAATGGGCAATTCCATTTTGATTTAGTAACGCCTCATCAAATTATAAAAGATTTTATTGTACCCATACCCGGAAAACACAATGTAGAAAATGCAATAGCCGCTTTAGCAATCAGCTTACAACTAGGTATTGAAGCCGATATACTTCGTAAGGCTTTAATTGATTTTAAAGGGGTTTTACGAAGATTTAATAAACATATATTTGAAAATAATAAAATTTACATCGATGATTATGCCCATCATCCAACTGAAATCAATGCTGTTATCGATACAATTAGAAATTTGTATCCTACCAAAAAATTACTAACAGTATTTCAGCCTCACTTATATTCAAGGACCGCTGACTTTGCAGAGGATTTTGCTAAAAGTCTCAGCAAAACAGATACGCTTATTTTATTGGACATCTACCCGGCCAGAGAAACTCCTATCGAAGGAATAACTTCGGAATGGTTGGCGGATAAAATACAACTTGATGACAAGGAAGTATGCTCGATTGATAATGTTTTAAAAAGTATTAAGACAAAAGATTTTGATGTGCTCTTAACCATAGGAGCCGGTAATATTGATACCTTATATGATCCCATTATAAATTGGCTTAATGAAATTAAAATATAGATTAATTAAAATTTTTTTATTACTAATTGTACTAGGATTTTTGATGAACTTTGCAGTTCGAAGACATAATGATAAAAGTATAGATAACGTCAGTATTCTAATTGATAATTCTGATTATATACATTTTATTACCAATGCCATGGTTTATGACATTGTCAATCGATCTTCAAAAAATGAAAAGAAAGCCGGTAAAATAAAAGATATTGATATTTCAAAAACCGAAGAAAATTTGGATACCATACCGTTTATTTCAAACAGTAATGTTTATATAGACTTAAATGGTTCCCTAAATATACATGTGAGTCAAAAAATTCCAATTGTTCGAATTAAGACTCCCAGTGATGAATTTTATTTGGATCAAAACGGTACGAAATTTCCTCTGTCCCAAAACTTTTCATTGCCTTGTTTACTTGTAAGTGGTGATATTAAAGCAGAGGAATATAAAAAATTAGTAAAATTATCTCAATTAATAAGTGAAGATAAGATATTAAAAAATCACATTATAAGCATTGATAAAGACAAAAAAAATAGTTATAATTTACTTTTAAATGTAGCCGGAGTATATATAGAATATGGTGATCTTAAAAACAATCATCAGAAACTTACAAATCTAAAAGAATTTTACAAACAATATCTAGATTATGTAGGTTTTGGCGTTTATAAGAAAATAAGTTTAAAATATGACAATCAAATAGTTGCAACAAAGAGATAAATATGGACAACAACAACAATATTGCAGTAGGTTTGGATATAGGCACAACAAAGATTGTTGCTATAGTTGGGCAAAGGAATGAACATGGAAAATTGGTTATTCTGGGAATGGGAAGAGCTAAAAGTTTAGGCGTTCATCGGGGTGTAGTAAATAATATTACTCAGACTATTGATTCAATAAAAAAAGCAATTTCTGAGGCTGAAAAAGCAGCAAATTACAAAATTACCGATGTTACTGTTGGAATTGCAGGACAACATATTAGAAGTCTTCAACACAGCGATTATATTTCCAGACCTAACTTTGAAGATGTTATTGACGATACGGATATTGAAAAGTTAAAAGAACAAGTACATAAACTAGTCATGCTTCCGGGAGAAGAAATTATACATGTTCTTCCTCAAGAATACAAGGTTGATTCTCAATCTGAAATTATTGAACCGAGAGGTTTCCACGGTAGCAGATTGGAAGCTAATTTTCATGTAGTAGTTGGTCAAATTTCTTTAATTAGAAATATTGCCAGATGTGTTAAAGAAGCAGGATTAAATTTAGTTGGTATAACATTGGAACCCCTTGCCTCTTCGGATGCGGTTTTGAGTCAGGAAGAAAAAGAAGCCGGAGTTGCTTTGATCGATGTAGGAGGAGGTACAACGGATATTGCCGTTTTTAAAGACAATATTATCCGTCATACAGCGGTAATACCTTTCGGAGGAAATGTGATTACTGATGATATCAAATCAGGTTGTTCAATTATTGAAAGACAAGCAGAAATTTTAAAAGTTAAATATGGTTCTGCCTGGCCTTCTGAAAATAAAGAGATTGAAGTCATCAGTATACCCGGATTACACGGAAGAGAACCCAAAGAAATTACCGTTAAGAAATTATCTCAAATTATACATGCAAGGGTTGAAGAAATTATTTCCTTAGCTTATTTAGAGTTAAAAAATTACGGATGTGAGGAGCAAAAGAAAAAATTGATTGCCGGAATCGTAATGACGGGAGGTGGTTCTAAGTTAAAGCACTTAAGGCAATTAACAGAATATACCACAGGTATGGATGTTCGCATTGGTTATTGTAATGAACATTTAGCCGGAGGACAGCCTGAAGAATTAGCCAGTCCTGAATATGCTACTGCCATAGGATTATTAATGACAGGGCTCAATAATCTTGAACTAAAGAAAAATAAAATTCAACAGGAAACTAAAAATATAAAGAAACCTGAAGTTTCTTCAGATATTCCGACTGAAAATTCTAGTACAACTACCCTAAATATTGAGCAAAAAACTTTGAAAGAAGAAAAGAAGAAAAGTAAAGAAAAGAAAAAATCTATATTCGCTTCTTTTCAAGAAAAATTTATTAAATATATTAACGATACAGAATAAACAGATAGAATACAATGGATAATACAGAGAACAATAAGCTATTTTTTGAGCTGCCCAAAAATAAAACTTCAGCCATCAAGGTAATTGGTGTCGGAGGTGGAGGAAATAATGCTGTTGGTTATATGTATGATCAAGGCATTACCGGTGTAGATTTTATAATTTGCAATACGGATGCACAGGCATTAATCAATAATCCTATCCCAAATAAAATTCAGTTGGGAAATACCATTACGGAAGGTTTAGGAGCCGGAGCCAATCCTGAAATCGGAGAACAGGCTGCTCTAGAGAGTATAGATGACATTAAAAATGCTTTAGGTGATCAAACTAAAATGGTTTTCATTACCGCAGGAATGGGAGGAGGAACCGGTACAGGAGCGGCGCCTATTATTTCGGGTATTGCAAAAGAAATGGGTATTCTAACTGTTGGTATTGTCACTATTCCTTTTTCTTTTGAAGGTAAATCGCGATTGGAACAAGCAGAAAAAGGTCTTGAAAAAATCAGGAAAAACGTTGACTCTTTAATTGTCGTAAAAAACGATAAGTTGAGAGAATTGTATGGAAACTTGGGTTATAAATCCGGATTCTCAAAATCCAATGAGGTGCTAAGCACAGCTGCTAAAGGAATTGCTGAAGTTATTACCAAAAATTACTCCATCAATATAGATTTACGTGATGCTAAAACCGTTCTGGCAGATAGCGGAACTGCCATCATGGGATCTGCTGTTTCTTCTGGACCTAACAAAGCCCAGGATGCTATCATGGCAGCCTTGGACTCTCCTTTGCTTAATGATAATAAAATTACGGGAGCTAAGAATGTATTATTGTTAATCGTATCCGGTGATGATGAGATAACAGTAGACGAAATAGGTATCATTAACGATTACATTCAATCTGAGGCCGGTAACAGTACAAATATTATTATGGGTATCGGTGAGGATGAAAGTTTAGGAGATAGTATCAGAGTAACTGTCATTGCAACCGGTTTTCCTGTGGACGATGAAAGAAACAGCGGTAAAGAAAAAGAGAAGATCGTACATACGTTAACTGATGATTTTCCAACTTCTAATCCCTTGAATTTAGGAAATGCAAAAGCTGCAAATTTCAATAGTCAAAAAGATAATAGATCTGATGAACCACAAATAATTTCTTCAATTAATAAAGGAAATTATATTCAGGAAAAAAACGAAGAAAAAACGATTCAAAAAATAATAACTCTAGAAGATGAAGAAGAGGTAACCACTTTTGGAATATCTAACAGAAAAGATCCGATTGTTCCCTCTTTTCCCATTGATGAGGAAATAAATATTATTAAAAAGGATGTATATCCTCCCCAAAATAATGAAACAACTTTATTTTCTAATACAGAAAATACATTTAAGGAAATCAAAGAAGATAAACTTCCCGAGCCTCCTGTAAACCAATCGACTATATTCACTTTAGATGAAGCTGAGGATTTTACTCAAAAAGTAAATTTTCAAACAGAAACCGAAGAATTGAGTTCTTATAATAACAAGTTTCAGCTTCCTGAAGAAAAAAAGGAAATTTTCACAGAAGATCAAACCGTTTCTGAAGATAAAAATTATTCTTCAGAATCCTTGAATGAGCTTATGGAGAAAAAAATCCAAGAAAGAAGAGAACGATTGAAAAAACTGAACAGCAAATTTCAAGGATTATCTAAACAAAATGTTGATGAAGTAGAAAAAGTTCCGGCTTATAAAAGACAAGGCATTAATTTAGATGAAAATATAGATTCTAATAAAAGTTCGGATATGTACTTTAACAAAAATTCTAATGAAGTTCAAATCCGACCGAATAATTTTTTCCATGATAATGTTGATTAGTCCCTAACTAAAACAAATAATTATGAGCTTAGAAACTAAAATAATGGATGCGATGAAAGTCGCCATGAAAGATAAAGATAAAGTAGCATTGGAATCATTACGTGCTATTAAATCTCAATTATTATTACTTAAAACAGATGGTAAGACGGAAGATATTTCTCCGGACCAGGAAATTGCTTTATTACAAAGATTGGTTAAGCAAAGAAAAGAGGCTTATGAACAATTTTTAGCTAACAACAGGAATGAATTGGCTGAAAATGAATTAGCACAAGCAAAAGTCATTGAGCAATTCCTTCCAACACAACTTACTCCTGAAGAATTAGAAAAAGAACTTCGAGAGATTATAGCCGAAACCGGTGCTCAAGATATCAAAGATCTGGGAAAGGTTATGGGCATAGCTTCAAAAAAATTACAAGGAAAATCCGAAGGAAAAACAATATCAGAAACTGTTAGGAAGTTGTTGTCCTAATTTATCTTTTGTATGTAAGCCGATAATATCAGTCGGCTTTTTTAAATTAAAAAAGACATTCGTAAATGAATGTCTTTTCTATTTTGTATTGTTTATAAGCAAACTTTTTATCGATCTGATTCATTGTAATTCCTTAACATAATCCAACCGGTAAATTCTCTCCCGTCGGCAATAGTAATTATGTACCAATAGGAAGATGTCGGCAGATTTCTGCCTAAGTGTTTTCCGTCCCATACAAAACATGTATTAGAGGTTTCTTCAAAAACTTGTTTACCGTATCGGTCAAAGATTTTAACTTGAGAATTTTCGCCTTTAAACAAATCTAATCCGCATACTCTCCATGCATCGTTAAAATTATCACCGTTGGGAGTTATCACATTATTAATTCCGAAAATTATTCCTTTGGATGTTATAGCATCACAAGAATTGGCAACGGAACGTACATAGAATGTATAAATTCCTTGTTTTAAATTAGTAAATGTGTTACTTCTTTGCCAATTTATCTTATCGATGGAATATTCCAACGGAGCCGGTCCATTTGCTATTACAGTTATATAATCTTTTCCTTGCTGTAATTCAACAATAATCGGTTCTTCCAATAATTTAACTTCTATTTGATGCGTAGTAGTACAGCTGATATTATAATTTAAAATTTTAGTATGTTCAACCGTATAAATACCTATGTCTCTAACATTTTCCAGATATTGACCGGTTCCAACTAATTTTCCTTTGAAATACCATCGGATTTGATCGTATCCATCATCTCCTGCGTCTAGTGTTGCAGCATATCTTGGACAGATATAAACTATTTCATTAGGAGGCGTTGGAGAAACATAAGGAATCAACTCTACTTTTGCTACCGATGGACAAAAATCATCATCTATATTATCCACACGAACATATACATATCCTTTATTACTTTTATAATTAGATAATTCGGGTTCTTGTATTTGTTTTGAAGGTTTACCCATTGCTTCATCTTTCAAGGCATTATTTGCATCCCTTTCGGTTCTATAAAAACGAATTGTTGAATTGGGTTGATTTTTAAATAAATGTTCAACTAACGGAAGTTGAAAATACGCGTATCCGTCTTGATCTCCATCACAAGCATATAGGGTAGCATCATTAAGTTCTACAGGATCATTGGTTTCAAATTCTATTTTTGTAATGCCGATACATTCGGTTTGAATATTTTTAATTCTACAATAAATTGAATCGGATAAATTAAAATATTTGTTTTTATCTAATACCCCTGTTCCGTTCAATGCTTTTTTATATCCTTCATGATAGGTTATTTCATATACGCGTTGATCTAAATAATTATGTCCTGATTTATCTTTAATTTTAGGATCAAGGTCTTTGAGTAACAGGTCATCATATTTTCCATTATTGTCTCCATCACATACAAATTGAGGTATCAGTTGTGGACGTGGCGTTTCTTTTTGGGTAATTGTTATTGTTCCTTCATTTCCACAGCCGTTCTCTTTGTTTTCAAATAGGACTTTTATTTCTACTTTCTTTTCTCCTACAGGGGGTTCGT
>NZ_WINV01000003.1:0-232201 GCF_009827835.1 Apibacter sp. B2912 | reverse complement strand
CTTATTTCAGGTTCGGTCAGGTGTGTATAAATCCCTTTTGCTTCATTTTTAAAGGCTTCTTTGGCATCTGATTCATTTCTGTAATAGCGATAACTGCTTGTCGGATAATTGCCCAGTAATTGTTCTGATTCATGTAAATTAAATATTTCTTTTGAATCATCTTGGGAATCATCGCATTTTATTGATAAGCGTACTTCTTTCGGGATCGGTACATGGTTGGAATTTTTCTTAAACCATACTTCGTTTATGCCTATACAACCGCTCTCTTGGTTCAGTACTCGTACGTATAAAGGGTTCAGGAAGTCCACAGTAAAGTACGTTTGTTTGTCTATTGGAAGTATCGTCGGATCATTTACTGCTAAGGCTTCGGACTGAGTGCGGTAATAGGTAATTTCTTGTTTCGCGGCCGGGGCAATTACCAGGTTGTCTAAATCTTTTAGTAATACGTCATTATACTCTCCGTCTAAGTCTTCATCACACAGGGTATAGGTTACCTTATTGGGACGTGGCGTTTCTTTTTGGGTAATTGTTATTGTTCCTTCATTTCCACAGCCGTTCTCTTTGTTTTCAAATAGGACTTTTATTTCTACTTTGTTTTCTCCTACAGGAGGTTCGTAATCGGTTAAAGTATTAGGTATTGGCCCTGATGTCTCTTCTACTCTGCCAATCTCTACTCCTTTGCTGTCTTGGTAGATAATTCGTAAAGAATTGAACATTCTATTTAAACGTGTTGGATCAGGAATGCCATTTGATTCAAGCATTGACCGGGATAATTCCCAAAGATTAATTTTTGATTTTGTAGCATCCGGTTCGTATTCGCAAATTTCAACGGATTGATTTTCTACTTTTATATAAGGATATACTTTTATTTTAATTTTTGCTATACTATCGCACTGAATTCCTTTGCTATCCTTTACTCTGACAAATACTTCATCATATGTATAAAATCCATCTGTAGTTATCACTTCGGTTTGGTAAGCATTTGGATTTGCAACAGCATTACTGATCTCTCCTTTTCGTGCTTGATTTTCATCTTTATAATATTCAAAATGAACATAGGAAGAACTACTAATAAGGTTGGAAACAGAAGTAAGATCAACGAAGGATTTATCCTGACCGTCCATACATCCTATTATTTCAACTACCTGTTTATCCAACGATAGGCGTGGATTTACATTTACCGAAATAGCGGTAATGGTCGGACAAGTTTTATCTTTCTTATCTATTCTGACATAGATTGTATAAAACGGATTGTCAGGAGGAACACTGGTAAATTCATTATGTTTAATGGTAAAATTTACAGGCAATACCTCATTTTTATGTTCTTCTGCATCTTGTTTTGTTCTAAAGTAGGTAAAATCATACTCCGAATTGATAAAAGATAGAGATTCTCCGGTAATAATATTAGTTTTGTAATCATCTAAATTCCTGATTACATACTTGCCGTCTATGGTTCCATCGGTTTCATCACAAATATCTATAAAGTGGACATTGGCTTTAGGAACTAAAGAAATTAAAAATTCTACTTTACGGATTATATAGCACCCCGTTTTTTTGTAAATAAACTTAACCCAAACTTCATCTCCACCAAAAACTTCATATTCTTCTAAATTTGCCTCAGGTATAACGATACCATTAATTGCATTGTATCTACTAGCATAATAGGAAACAGTAAAATCACTTGTTTTATAAGAACTTCCTATCATTTGGGGTGGATAATCCTTTAAGTTAACTTTTACCTTTTTTTCTTCATTACATAATAAGGTAGCAAAATGATTTACCTCTAATTCAGGATATGCTTCAACTACTATAGGTGCAATTGAAAAACAGTTACTTTTTATATTTCTTACTCTAACCCAAAAAGTGGTTGGAAATCGGGTAACCGCAGCACTTCCATATATACGATTTTGATTTTTAAGTGCATCATCCTCTCTAGTAAAATAAATAAATTCAAAATCCTTATTATCTATGTTGGAATCTAGAAAAAGGCTATTATAATATCCCAAATTAATAGTTTCATAAATGCTGTCTTGATCATTTTTCGTGTTATTATTGCATATGGTAACAGTTACATTTTGCTTTAAAATGGGAGATTCAATTAATGAAAAATTTAACATATAATAATCCGAACAATCTTTGGTTTTAATCTTCACCCAAATTTTTGAGGAGTTGGTTACATCAAATTCACTTACCGGATTAGTTCCATTTTTTGCATCATTTTCTGTTACATAATATTCATAACCCATTTGATTCGTCAACTTTGAATTATTTGATATAAGTGGGGCCGTTACCAGTTGATATAAATTTGATGAATTGATTTTTTCTGTTCCGTTATTTCCAAAATCACATATATAGATGTTTGGATTACTAACTGTCGGTACAGGAATTAAGTTTATTGTAACTCGAATAATCTTAAAACACTTAGTTACCGGATCCTCCACTCTCATGCATATCTCATTATTGGTAATATTTGTTGTCGTATTTACCAGATACTTAATTGGAGTATTGCTATCCGTATATGTTCCTAACAATTCACCGGGAGCATCTATTTCATATTCTGCATCGTATATCAACCGATAAAATTGAATGGTTGTCCCTTTTGAATCAAGTATGATTTTAGACAAATCTACTTCTTCTTTATAGTCATCCCCTATGTCACAAACCTCTAAGTCTGTATATTCCGGTAATTGTACTGATGGCACTAAATTAAATTTAATCTCTACAATAATGGGACATTGGTTTTTAAATTCTAATTTGACAAATGCCGATAAAGTACCTAGACCAATTTGAAATTTAGTAGGATCTGTAATCGTTGCTTTACCCCCTTCGTGTGCTTCATTTTTGGTTTTATAATACCTTAAATTTTTTATATCTTTTATAGGAGTTTTTAAACTTGATAACTGATCTTGAGTTAGAAGTTCTTCCAGCTTGTTTGGATCAGTCTTTTTAGAACCTTTTATAAATTCTAATATATTAACAACCTCAATTCCATCATCATTAAAATCACAAATAGTATGGGGACCCAATACTTTTTCTTCAATTGTTATCAAATTGAATTTCAAATCATAAGCATAGCTGCATCGGTTATATCGGACCGCAGGATATATTATTTTTGGATTTTCATCCGAAGTTAGATCAAAACTCTTTTTAATCATTCCTTTTTCATGTTTAGGATCTGCCAAATACATATCCCGATCACGTTGATTGTCAAAAAATACAATTTTATCACCTGAATCATTTCCAAAGGATGGATGAGAATATGAATAAGTATAAAGATCTTTAAGTAAATCTTCGTAATCTTTTAAGAATATTTTCTCGATGCCATCATTGTATGTGTCGCATATATCAAATTCCCTCTTATATAATGTTTGATTTTTAGATACGAAGATAGTTATTGAGCTTACTGCTATAATTCCGCTTTTTTTAATCTTATATTTTAAATAAACAGTAGATTTAGCCGGTGCCTCTACACTGTAGATATAGCCGGGTGATGATTCCTTTAATTTAAGTTTTTCCGTACATGCCAAATCTTTATAAAAACCTTCAATCTCAATATCTTGAGGAGTTAATGAAGTACCGGACAAAAAGTTAGGAAGATACGATTCTAAATCCACTTCTTCTGTATCATTGGCATCACATATTGTTGGAAATAGCAATCCATCTCCGATGCCGCCACCACCGCCTCCGCCACCATCGCTACAATCTACGATGGCTTTTAAAATTAATTTTGTTTTTACTTCTCCACAAAAATTCGGATGAGTCGCTTTGATGTAAATAGTGTTATTTAATCTCAACATACAATTATCCGGATTTAAAATTTCGTTGCTGTAATAGGAATCTTTATAGTATTTCCATTTTACTGTAGTATGGGAAGGATTGATCGGAGAATTTGTTAGTAAGTTAGAGTTATATTTGGTTAAATCCATCATTACGGATTGACCTTCTCTAACATCGCAGATTTCAGCTAAATACTCTTCTAACTCTAATTTTTTCACCAATTTTACAGTAAATGCGATTAAGGTATAACACGACTTATCCCTTATGGATTTATTCCATGCTTTAAGGTAAAACTTTACGTTATCATCGCTAGTTCCTGATAAATCAATCGGATAATTACGTATAACCACATCGGGCAATTCTCTCATCTGATCATCCAGTATTATATACTCTGTAGTCCGTTTATTTATTCCATAATTAAAATTATTCAGGTTTACATTCTCCTTATCGTCATTGCCTTCATCGCAAACAATGAATTGCTGGTTATCTTTTAAATCAGGCCTCTTATTTAATTTAAGATTTATCTCTGTAGAAACAAAGCAAACTCCGCTTTTCAATACTTTTACATAGACCGTCATATCATTAGAAAAAGTAAAGGATTTTGCTTCTTCATCTGAAATCTGATTGGTTAAATTTTTATACCGGTAATAGGTAAATTTTAAAGTTGTATCCGGGTTTATCAGTTGTTGATATGAGGTTAAATCAACTGTATAACTTTCTCCATTATTGATACAAAAAGGTGCAGGTGATTGTTTTACTGCCGTAGGAAATTCTTTGCTAAACTTCACCTGTAGGGTATCAGTAAGTGAAAAACTATTACATCCATTATAAGTAACCTTTGCTCTAAAGTAAGTGTTAGAAGTGGGAGTGACTACCCAAGTATTCCCCCAATTACTTGGACTTGAAGAATTTCCTTCATACCAAGTAACAGAAATATCCGTATTTCCATTCGGAGTAAATCTCCATGCTTCTTTTTTTGCTTCCCAATCTCCCCTATTTCTTCCCGGGGGAGAAATTCCTATGTATCCATTGGAATTGATGATCCCTATTAAAGCGTTTTTATCTTTAGTGGTGTTGGGGTTTTTACTTTTATTTCCAACATATATATCTATGATATTAAAAGTTTCATACAAAACAATTTGAGAAGATGAATAAATTCGATCTGGTCCGTATTGTTTTAAATTATCAAAATTAATTATGAATTTTCTATAGGGAGCTTTCCCTTCATAAGCAACTTTTACCTTGCTCGGCGTGGTATTATTCATGTCATGATAAACACCAAATATTGAATTTTTAGGTAATCCGGAATTTGGATTATTACCTGAAATAATATACGGGCATTCTTTATTTTTTTGTGACAGGTCAAAGCTGACTACTCCATTATCACTGACAATAATTTGATTATAACTTTTTCCATAAAAGCAAAAATTAAAACCTATATCGATGATATCGTTACCAAAAACATCATCGTTTTTACCATTGGAGTTACTGGTTGATACCGGATTACCTTTGGTAAAATCTATATTTGAAGGATATTGAATGGAAGAAACTTCATATTTATCTGTTTGTTTGATTATAGGATAATCTACACTTAGTTTAATATTTTTATTTCTAAAAAACTTATAATCACAGTCAACATACACAGTATCAGAATTTCCATTATGATCTTTGATCAAGATATTGGGTTCTTTAAAATCCTGTGAAAAAATTTTACCAATAAAAAATATTAAAATAACGAACGAATAAAAGTTTTTCATTTTTTAATTTTATTTATATTATTTAACTAAATAATACCCTATTAAATCAGATTTTATGATAAATACGGATAATGAATGGATAAAGATATTAATTCTTATTTTTTTTTACTACTATTAGAGGAATAATTATATAATTTAAAAGTTTTTAGGTCTTTTATATTTTTATATATTTTTTATTTTATGAAATAAAAAATAAAGTATTTGTATTCTAAATATTTAAAATAATTATACATTCTGTAATAGAACACTTATTTTTTTAAATATTATTTTATTAATTTTTTAATCAATCATAGATAATTGAATTCTCTTTCGTTCCTTATCTATATCGATTATTTTTACTTCAACATGCTGATGAAGATGCACGACTGTGCTAATGTCTGTTATGAATTCATTACATACTTTAGAAAGATGTACTAATCCATTCTCTTTAATTCCTATATCAACAAAACAACCGAAATTGGTGATGTTATTGATTATTCCGTGAACTTTCATTCCTGGTTTTAAATCATCTATGGTTTTTAAAGAAGGATCGAAAGTAAACATTTTTACCTGTGTTCTTGGATCTAAACCGGGTTTTTCCAATTCTTTACAAATATCTTCCAAAGTTAAAATCCCTACATCCTCGTTTACGTAATTGTTTAAATTTATTTTTTGAATTAATTCTTTATTTCGGATTAAATCTCCCAATTTTACTCCTAAATCTTTCGCCATTTTCATAACTAGAGAATAGCTTTCGGGATGAACAGCGGAATTGTCCAAAGGATTTTCAGACGTTGGAATTCTTAAGAATCCGGATGCTTGTTGAAATACTTTTTCACCAAGTCTGGGAACTTTTTTCAGGTCTTGCCTGGTTGAAAATGCTCCCATTTCCGAACGGTACTGAACAATATTTTCAGCCATCTTTTCTCCTATACCCGAAACATAAGACAATAAGGATTTACTGGCTGTATTAAGGTTAACCCCTACACTGTTTACGCAAGAAATAACAACTGCATCCAGTTCTTTTTTCAATAATGTTTGATCTACATCGTGTTGATATTGTCCCACTCCTATGGCTTTAGGTTCTATTTTCACCAATTCTGCAAGTGGATCAGACAACCGTCTTCCTATGGAAACTGCTCCTCTTACCGTAACATCATAGGATGGAAATTCTTCCCGAGCCAATTTAGATGCAGAATATACGGACGCTCCGGCTTCATTTACTACAAAAACTTTTAGGGGACGATCAAAAGCTATGGATTGTATTAATCGTTCCGTTTCTCGGGAGGCTGTACCGTTACCTATGGATATGGCTTCAAT
Source organism: Apibacter sp. B2912 (assembly GCF_009827835.1). NCBI lineage: Bacteria > Pseudomonadati > Bacteroidota > Flavobacteriia > Flavobacteriales > Weeksellaceae > Apibacter > Apibacter sp. B2912. Next base: position 225,368 of record NZ_WINV01000003.1, on the reverse strand, counting down.
TTTATAGGCATTAATTAAAGATTTAATTTTTTTAATCGATTCTTTGGTTTCTTTTTGGGGAGGATGAGGATATAGGGTATCATTATGTAATAAATTACCATTTTCATCTAAACAAACCAACTTACAACCTGATTTATATCCGGGATCAATTGCCAGAATTCTTTTTTCCCCCAAAGGAGATTGCAGTAACAATTGTTTTAAATTGGATGAAAACACTTGAATGGCTATTTGGTCGGCTGACTCTTTGGCTTTCTGGAAAACTTCATTACTTAGCGCCGGTTCTAATAAGCGTGAAAAAGAATCTTTTATTGCTAAAAGTAGTTGATCTTTAATTATTTTTTCATCGGTTTTAATTATATGTTTGCTTATTATATGTAAGGCTTCCTCTGAGTCAACTTTAACTTTAACGCGTAGAATTCCTTCCTTTTCCCCTCGTAAGATTGCTAAAAACCGATGAGATGGCGAACGTTTTAAATTTTCAGAAAATTCGAAATAATTTGAAAATTTTTGTGCTTCTTTTTCCTCCTCTTTTCCTTTAATCAGCTTAGATTCCAATACGGCAGTTTGTTGAAAAAAACGTCTTAAATTTGAACGTACATAATTATTTTCGTTAATCCATTCCGCAATAATATATCCGGCTCCTTGAAGAGCATCATCTACTGACAACACCTCATCTGAGGTGTATTTTGAAGCTAATAGGGTTAAATCTGAAATCGGTTTTTGCGCCATTAAGATTTTTGCTAAAGGTTTTAAACCGTTTTCAATTGCAACAGACGCCTTTGTTTTTCTTTTCTTTTTATAGGGTAAGTAATAATCTTCTAAAAGAGTAAGTTCGAAACAATTTTCTATTCTTTGCTTAAATTCTTCGGTTAATGCTCCTTGCTCGTCAATGCTTTTTATAATAAACTCCTTACGTTTTTGAATTTCTTCAAAATCTGTTTTTAACTTAAATATATTGAATAATTGAACTTCATCCAGATTTCCGGTCATTTCCTTTCTATAACGGGCAATAAAGGGTATGGTATGATCTTCGTTTAATAATTTTACCGTATTTTCTATGCTTTTTTGAGAGATATCAATTCGTTTCTGAATGAAGGAAATCATATTTATAGTAATTATTTTATATTTAAGTAGTGTAGGCTCGTTTTTTATTTTATAAAAATAGGTAATATAAATTAATTGTCGAATCAAAAATAACTTGCTTTCAAAATAAATTATAATTTATATTAATAGCATTCCAATTAAATTTTATCTTTACCATCTGATCTTTATAAATTTTGTTAAATGACTTTAAAAAGTCTTCTACATACTCTTAAACCCTTATTTTTGTTGTAATAAAAGCAAATGTCTATTATAAAATAGAGTCTTATATTATTAAAACTTATATTTTTGTATATCTATTAATACCCATGACAAACTTAATACAAAAGTATTTTCCGGAGATAACTGAAAAACAATTGCATAGTTTCGAAAAACTCCCTGATTTGTATTCAAATTGGAATGAAAAAATCAATGTTATATCAAGGAAAGATATAGATTCTTTACTTGAAAAACATGTGCTTCATTCTTTGGGAATAGCAAAAGTAATGCAGTTCGCTCCTTCGACCAAAGTTTTGGATATTGGTACAGGTGGCGGATTTCCGGGGATACCTTTAGCTATACTTTTTCCGGAATCTCAATTTACTTTGGCCGACTCCATTGGAAAAAAAATTAGGGTTGTTAATGAAATTGCACAAGAATTACAGTTAGAAAATGTCATTGGTATTCATACACGAGCCGAAAAAATTAAAGAGAAATTTGATTTTGTAGTAAGCCGAGCGGTTACCCAAATGCCTGTTTTTATGTCTTGGGTTAAAGGAAAATTTACATCTAAGAATATCAATAGTTTACAAAATGGCGTTTTATATTTAAAAGGAGGAGATCTAACTGAAGAATTGAAAAATTTTCCCGAGGCTACACTCTATGAATTAAAAGATTATTTTGACGAGGAATTTTTTAAAACTAAAAAAGTCGTTTATATTAAAAATATGCACTAAAGTTATGCGAAAAAAAATCCAATGGCTTATCCCATTATTAGGAGCAAATTTATTTGTGAATGCTCAACTATCTGAAATTTATTATAACAATTACCAGATAAGCAACGCAAAGGAATTATATGAAAATGAAGCCTATAGAGGAACTCAATATATAATTAATGATTTAATTAACTTTTCTAATCTAAGATCTTATCAATTGGAAATTGCCAATTTTTACGATGCTCTGATAAGCCTTATCTTACAAGATGAAGAAGCAGAAAAGAAATTTGATGCTTTTACCAATAAATATCCGCAAAGCGTATTAACTGAAAGAGCTCACCTCCAATTGGGAAATTACTATTTAATACATCAGGATTATTTTCGTGCAGCAGAAGAACTCTCTAAAGTAGCTATAGATAAACTTCCTCCTAATAAAAGAGCCAATCAATACATCAAACTCGGGTATGCTCAATTTATGAATCAGGATTTTGAAAATGCTGAAAAAAACTTGGAAAAAGGATCCTATAGCAACCAATACAAAAATCAAATAGACTTTTTGTTAGGTCATATAGCTTATGCTAACGGTGAGCATATTGAAGCTAAGAAAAAATTCACATCCTTATTAAATCAACCGGAATTTACAGAAAAAATAAAGCCTTATATGGTTCAGATTTATTTTAATGATGGTGAATATGATTCTGCCATATCTACCGGTAAAACCTTATTAGCCTCTAATCAATATCCTGAATTAAAAAATGAGATAATAAAAATTATAGGAGAAAGCTATTTCAAATTAAAAAAGTATGCCGAAGCCGAACCCTATCTTTCATCTTATATAAAAAATAGTGCTTCTCCAACTTTGAGCGATTATTATCAAATGGGATATGTTTTGTATCAAGCCAAGAAATATGAAGAAGCAGTTACTTATTTTAATAAAATAACTGTTGGAGATATTTCTCCCATTTCACAAAATGCATATTACCAATTGGGGAATTCCTACCTGAAAACAAATAAAAAGAAAGAAGCTTTAACTGCTTTCAAAGCTGCTTCTGAAATGGATTTTGACAAAAAAATTCAAGAAAACGCCTATTTAAATTATGCGAAATTGAGTTATGAAGTAGGTAATCCTTATGAGCCTGTTTCCAAAGTTTTAAATACCTATTTAAAAAGATATCCCGCTTCCAAGCATCAATCGGAAATCAATGAATTGCTGGTTAAATCATATATTAATTCCGGAAATTTCTCAGAAGCCTCTCAACTTCTATCTTCCATACCCAATAAATCTTCGGAGTTGAAACTTAAAGAGCAAGAAGTTGCTTATGCCTACGGAGTACAATTATACAATCAGGGTAAAATAGAATCGGCTTCTCAAGAATTCGAAAAAGCCATACTTTTAAAAAATAATTCTCAATTTTATGCTCGTTCACTCTATTGGTATAGCGATTGTCAATACCAATTAGGAAATTTTCAAAATGCTATTGATAAATTACAACTTTTGCAAAATTCCGGAATTACCATACCGGAAAGTTCGCAAGTGATGTATCAAAAAGGATATTCTTATTTAAAATTGAAGAATTTCGATTTGGCAGCAGTTTCATTTCAAGAATATCTTAAAAATCCAAAGCAAGAATTTAAAGCAGATGCAGAATTACGTCTTGCCGATGCATTATTAGGCAGCAATCAGCTTAACCAAGCAATTCAAATGTATGATCAAGCGTATACCTCTTCTATCGAAGACAGAGAATATTCTCAATATCAAAAAGCTATTGTATATGGTCTGCAAAAAGATTATAAAAATAAAATTGTTGAACTTGAAAAGTTCATTAAAGCATATCCAAAATCGGAAAAAATTAGCGATGCATATTTTGAATTAGGTACAGCGTACGCTGAAACTGAAAATTTTCAGAATTCAAATAATTATTTTCAGAAAGTTATCAGTTCTTCCAAAAATAATGACTTAGTGGTTATGTCATATCTTGGCATTGCTGATAATTTGACCAGTTTAAAGGAATATCAAAAAGCTATTGTAAATTATGGAACTATTGCCGATAATTATCCTAAAACCGATTATGCCTTACAAGCTATAACCGGAGCTAAAACTGCATTTATTGAAAGCGGTAAAGAAAATGAATATATTGACTGGGCAAATAGAAAAGGCTATAATATGGACCGTGCGGAAGCTGAGGAATTGTCTTTTATGTCTGCTCAAAAGAAATTTTTATCTAAAGATTACTCTACAGCCTCTCAAGAATTTGCGACTTTTTTAACTAAGTTTCCAACTACAAATCGTAAAATAACCTCTCTCTATTATTTAGGAGAAAGTTATTTTCAGCTAACTAATTATAATCAAGCGGTAGAGGCATTAAAAGAAGTTTCAGAATCATCCAATGAATTCCAGGAAGATGCTTTGGTTAGACTTTCTCAAATTTATATAAAAGAAGAAAAAGACGAAGCTGCTCAAAATTCGCTTGAATCTTTGTATAAAATTACTTCCAATCAGAACTATAAATCTTTCGCCGAATTAGAATTAATGTATATCTATTCCGATCATAAAGAATATACTAAGGCTAATGAAATGGCCATAAAAGTTTTGAATAATTCCAAAAATCCTTCTACTGTAAAAGAACAAGCCACTTTGATAAAAGCGCGCAGTCTATACAATTCGGGAAAAATAAATGACGCAAAATCAATATTTACAACTCTTGAACAATCTAAAAACAATGCGGTAAAAGCTGAGGCCTTATACTATAATGCATTATTTAAAAATAAAGATAAAAAATACGATGCTAGTAATTCCGTAATATTTAATTTAACATCTAAATATTCTGATCAACAGTATTGGGGAGCTAAAGCTCTTCTTATAATGAGCAACAATTATCTAAACCTTAAAGATAATTATCAGGCTACTTATATATTGGAGCAAATTATAGAAAATTATAAAGAGTTTCCGGATGTTGTTCAAGATGCCCAAACTCAACTTAACCATATTAAATAATTATATCTCGTTTTGAAGTTTATGAATACTCAATATAAAATACTGATTTTAATTTTAATAGCAACTATTTCAACCACATCAGGATATTCTCAAATTAAAGAAGAAATATTAACCATTGGAAAAAAGAAAAATCCGAATGTTAATGTAAAAAATATTGAGAAAAAGAAAACAGATCCGGATAAATATCCACCGTCTAATGAAAAAAACTCAGTAAAAAAAGATTCACTAAATTATACGATTATTGATGTTCCTGCTGTTTCTGAATTTCAAACTTCTCAACTGCCTCCTCAATCCTTAAACACTGATTTTACTAATTCATATTATGACAATCATGCTAAGTTAGGTTATGGAACCAGAAATACGGTACTGGGGGATTTGTATTTTAATTATCCGATAAATAATAATTTGACCGGTATTAAATTGTCTGCACTTTCTACCGATGGTCCTAAAAACAAATACGATTGGAAAACTTCTTCTTCAACAATTGATGCAGAAGCTTTTTACATTTTTAAATTAAAAACGGGAAAATTACATTTTGCGGGAAATTATACCTATAACGGAACTAATTATTACGGTCTCAACACACCGGAAATACATGCAACACCCCACATGAACTTAAGGCAAAATACCAATCAACTTACATTTAAATCCGATTATGACATGTATAGTAATAATTATTTAGACAAAGCTTCTTTAAAAGCCGGATATATGTGGGACAAATTTGATTCAAATGAAACTTTTGTAGACTTAAAAGCAAAGCTGGCTAAGAGTTCTGAAAATGCAAATCTTATGCTTCCCGGTTTAAATTTTGGCGTGGAAGCAGATGTATTATTTAATTATACTTATACGCATTTTGGATTGGACACAAAAGATAAATATTCATTTTTAACAGCCGGATTTTCTCCTGTGTTACGAATTTCAAGTCAAGGTTCTTATTTGAAAGTGGGTGCTAATATTGCCTATAATGGCGAATTGGAAGGTAATAATACAAAAATTTTCTTCCATCCTAAGGCTGAATTTTTATTCAATGCTGCCAGAGAAATTAATGTATATGCCGGTATTGATGGCGGTTTAAAACTTAATAATATGTCCGACTTATTTTCGGAAAATCCGTATTTATACTCCAATCAATTGTTAAGACCTACCAATATATTATATAAAGTTTATGGAGGGGTTAAAGGGGATATAGATGAAAGCATTAAGTACGAAGCGGAAGGGTCATTCAGTAAAGCCGAAAACCTTTATTTTTTCATGAGAAATCCTTATGACCTTACCTTGCCTTCTGTGTTAAAGGCCTATAACCGATTAAATACCTTTAATGCTGTGTACGATGATGGTAATATTATTACTGTTAAAGGTGCTTTACAATATTTTTGGACCGGAGATTTGACTATTGGATTGGAAGGAGAATATCATAATTACAATCTGGATGAGCTTAAACATGCTTATAATTTACCCAATTTTAAAGTAGGTTTAGATAGTAATTATAAAACTTTAGAAGATAAATTAAAATTAGAAGCAAAATTATTTTTTACCGGTGAGCGTAAGAGTAATTATTTTTATTACGATCCTGCTTCTTCATCTGTTAGGGAGGGAATAACTACTTTAGATAGTTATGTAGATCTTAATCTTTCGGCTTCATATAAATTATATAAGAATTTTTCACTATTTGTTAACGGAACTAATTTATTCAGTAAAAATTACGAACGCTTTCAAGGTTATAAAGTCTTAGGAGCTCAAGTATTGGGAGGTATTTTGGTTCAATTTTAGCAAATTGATGTTTGTAAATAAAAAATTGTAATTTTTTACTTTATATGTATTAACTTAATAAATATTTTTTTATGATAGAAAAATTACGCACCCTATTTGAAGCAAACGGATTTGAAGTAATTTCACGTGTATCGGAAAAATTCGGAGTACGGGCGTCTAAATTAAGACTTTTATTTATCTACTTGTCATTTATTACTTTAGGTGGGATTTTTGCTTTATATCTTACCGGAGCATTTTTTCTTTGGATTAAAGACAGCATTATCACTAAACGACCTTCGGTTTTTGACCTATAGTTTCTCTTGATTTTTCAAAGAATCTTTTTCATCTTAGTAATGAACATTGTCTGTTTTATTAATCTCTGAAGTCGAATCAGATTTGGATGGATCTTCTTCTTGAAAATATTCAGGATATTCCAATTGGTATTTTTGCCAAAGTTTTTCATCATCAGAATGATCATATTCATCCATATCCCATTGATGTTCCTCTCTTTTTTCCCCTACTTTTTTTCCTCAACATATAAGCTAATATAAACCCGGTTACTGCTCCCGACAAATGACTTTCCCAGGAAACTGGGTGATTATCGTATATGCCTAAAAGTTCTCTGGGAAATATTCCCCAAACCAAACTTCCATATAAAAAAACAACAATAAAAGATACCGCTATTGAAGCAATTTCACGTCTGAAAATTCCACTAAAAAAAAGAAATGAAGCCAAAACATAGATAATTCCGCTGGCACCTATATGGCAAGATAAAACGTAGGAATTTAGTAAAGAGAAATTGGGTAATAACCAAACCACAAAACCGGATATAATCCAACCATTTAGTAAAATGAAACTTGCCAATTTTTCATAAAACTGAAAAGTAAAAAATGTTAAAACAAATAAAGGAATAGAATTACTGAGTATGTGGGTAAGGTTTCCATGAAATAGCGGAGCGAGCAGGATTCCTCTTAAACCTTTTTGGTTAAGAGGTATAATTCCATAACATTCTTTGAAAACCAATAAATTTTGCAAGAGAAATACTAACCATATGAACCCAACAAATACAATTGGAACAATAATAGCTTTTTTATGAATCGGAACTTTATACATTTACCTTATTTATAAATACAAATTTGAATAGATAATAAAATCCAAAAAATTTATCTACTGTTAACTACAAATACTACTGAAAACGGTAAGAAATCTCTTACTGTTCTGTTTTTTTATTTTTAAATCAATAATTTATAATATTTTTTTCCATTCTTTAATAGATTCAGTGTTTAATCTAATATAATCTTTATTACCTTCTTTCTGAGCTCCATCTAAAGATTTCTCAGCTGAATCTATTGCCCCTTTTATATCTCCTAACTTAGCTTGAATTTGCGATTTAACTCTGTAATACCAATAAGGGGATTCTCCTTGCTTTAAATCAATGGCTCTATTGATCCAATTTAAAGCTTTCTTCATATCTCCTAGACTGTAAATAATAATTGGCTGAAGCATAATAAGCATTAGCATCTGCTCTTGGGTTAGATAATATACCGTCAATACTTGCATTTGCTATTTTTTGTGTTGGTACATGGAAAGTTACATCTACCAAAACCTGATCCCACATAAATTGTAAATGTGCGGAATTATCTGAAAGATTATTTATTCCTATAGTAAATGATTCCACTGATTCTGCCAATTTTTTAACCGGTGCCGTTGTTTTTAAAACCACTTTTTTATCGTCCCATTTTTCAGGTGTCCCCCAATTTTCTGAATCGGAATAAAAAATTACATCCCAGGTATCTTCATGGGGAATTGTATAAATTGCATATTTACCTTTAGGAATAGTTTTTCCATCAATCTCAACATCATCCCCAAACTTAATGGTTGTATTTTCATTAGCCCCTGTTCTCCAAACTTGGCCGTAAGGTACCAATCCGCCAAAAATTACCCTTCCTTTTTTATTAGGTCGAGAATATTCATATTCAACATCTGTTAAACCTACCATTTGTTCAACCTCTGCTTTTAAACTTGCTGCCGGAGTTTTTACTTGTTGAGCTTCACTGAAAAGTGAAAAAGAAGAAAGAGCAATTAGAAAGATTATTTTTTTCATAATTTAAAACTTTATTTATTAGCGATTTTCGCCCAGGTATCTTTTAATGTTACAGTTCTGTTAAAAATTAGATGATTTTCTGTTGTATCGTCATCTACTGCAAAATACCCAAGTCTTTGGAATTGATATTTTGTTCCAATTTTTGTACCATTTAAGCCGGGTTCTGCAAAACCATAAATAGTTTTTAAAGAATCCGGATTTAAAAAATTTAAAAAGTCACCTTCTTGCGTATCCGGAGATTCTTCTTTAAATAATCGGTCATAGATTCTCACTTCTATAGGTAATGCGTGTTTAACGGATACCCAATGCAAAGTACCTTTCACTTTTCGCATGCTTTCTTCTGTTCCGCTTCCACTTTTACTTTTATCGTCATATGTGCAATAAATGGTTTGAATTACACCGTTTTCGTCTTTTTCTACAGATTCTGCTTTAATTATATAAGCTCCTTTTAATCGGACTTCTCCTCCTAAGGTCAATCGGAAAAATTTCTTAGGAGCTTCTTCCATAAAATCTTCTCTTTCTATATATATTTCTCTTGAGAAAGGAACTTCTCTTTCTCCTGCATCCTTATTTTCCGGATTGTTTTCAATAGTAACATTTTCTTCAAAATTTTCCGGGTAATTAGTAATTACAACTTTCACCGGATTGACCACAGCCATGACTCTTGGCGCAATCTTATTAAGGTGATCTCGTACCGTGAATTCTAATAAAGCAAAATCAATAATGTTGTCTCTTTTAGCCACTCCCACTCGTTCCATAAAATCTTTAATAGCTTCAGGAGTATATCCTCTTCTTCTCATACCCGATACGGTAGGCATTCGCGGGTCATCCCAACCGGATACATAATTTCCTTCTACTAAACGCAATAATTTTCGTTTGCTGGTAATCGTATAACTTAAATTTAATCTGGCAAATTCACGCTGCTTACTTTTAACTTTTGACGGATCGTATACTTGATCCAAAAACCATTCATATAAAGGTCGGTGATTTTCAAATTCCAGAGAACATAAAGAATGAGAAACTTGCTCTATGTAATCTGATTCTCCATGAGTCCAATCGTATAAAGGATATATACACCATTCGTTACCGGTTCTTTGATGATGTTTTTTTAAAATACGATACATTACCGGGTCCCTCATATTCATATTAGGAGATTTCATGTCTATTTTTGCGCGAAGTACACAACTTCCTTCCTCAAATTCTCCTTCTTTCATTCTTTGGAAAAGATCAAGGTTTTCCTCTATGCTCCTGTTTCTATAAGGACTTTCGATACCTTCTTCAAAAGGATTTTTTTTCTGCTCATTCATCTCTTCTGAAGTCTGATTATCAACATATGCTTTTCCTTCTCTAATTAATTTTATAGCCCACTCATATAACTGTTGAAAATAATCAGAGGCATAACATTCCTTATCCCAAGTATATCCCAGCCATTCTACATCCTTTCTAATCGCGTCAACATATTCTTGATCTTCTTTAACCGGATTAGTATCATCAAATCGTAAATTAACGGGTACATTATATTTCTGCCCCAATCCAAAATTTATCCAAATGGCTTTCATATGGCCTACATGAAGATAGCCGTTAGGCTCAGGTGGAAATCTAAACCTTAATTTCTCTTTAGGAAAACCATTTTCTAAATCTTCTTCAATTATCTGCTCTAAAAAATTTAAAGATTTTTTTTCTTCTTGGTGCATAATATAATATAGTTATAGACGTACAAATTTAAATCATTTTTAAAATTATTCTCCATATAATATTTTAAACGTACTAAATATTTCTTTAGCTTTATTTTTAATCAGATAAGATTTTAAAAATATTGAAAATTTTCGATATGTCGTAAATTTCATCGGTTAAAATGATTAATTTTGTACTATGAAGGAACGTTTCATCCCTATTTTATCGGGATTAATGACCATTTCCCTTATAGTTTTTGTGGGATTGCAGATTTTTTGGCTGAAACAGGCTATAGATGCAGGTGAACAGGATTTTTCATCTCGTGTATACAAAGCACTAAATAATTCTTCCAAAAAAATTAATACTATAGAGATTAATAAATTTTACAAACCATTTACTAATTTCTATCAAGACATCAATAATCAAAAAGATTCCAGCACCATTCAAACAGCCATGAGTGTTATTGACTCTCAGTCTGTTAAATACATCATTTATAAAAAAACAATCGTTAATAAAAAGCCTCTCATCATTCCTTTTTCAAAAAAAGATACTTTAAAAATCACCAATTTACTAACGGATGAAGGCGTATTAAAAATTAAAAAAGATTCGCTTCAAACCAATATTAAACCGATTGAAAAAAATATTGAAAATAGTTTTGTAAGCCCTAAATTTACCTTGGACGAATTTGCAAGATTGAGTGTAAACCAGATGAGTTTGGAATCCAGGATTAACATGCAGTTAATAGATTCAGTGGTTAGCTTAGAACTTAAAAAGCACAATATTAATACTGAATTTAAATGTGGAGTGCTCAACAATAAACTTAAATTAACTAAAATCCATAGTGATGATTTTATCTTAAGTAATAAGTTTACTCAAAATTACAATGTAGTTTTATTTTCTGACGGAAAAGATAATACCCAATATTATTTATCCGTTTATTTCCCTTCTAAACAATATTCCGTACTAAATCCTATTTTGGGAGCTATTGGAGTAACCATAGCCTCTACTTTGGTTATTATTGCTATATATATTGCTTCCATATATTATATGTCCCAGCAAAAAAAGATTTCTGAAATAAAAACTGATTTCATAAATAATATGTCTCATGAATTTAAAACTCCTATAGCAACCATTAATATTGCTACGGATGCGCTAAATTCGGAGAAAGTTCAATCAGAACCGGAAAAGATGAAATTCTATACTTCTTTAATCAAGCAAGAAAATGATAGAATGAAAAAACAAGTAGAGATGGTTTTGAGAATGTCGAAACTTGAACGAAATGCACTTCAACTGATCCGAAAAGAAACAGATATTCGTCAAATCCTGAAAAACAGCATTAAAACTGTTCGGGTACAAGTGGAACAACGGGGGGGAACAATCAAAGAAGAGTATTTAGCAGATAAATATATTGGAAATGTAGATGGATTTCATCTCACCAATGCTTTTGTTAACATATTAGACAACGCGAACAAATATTCATTAGAAAAACCTGAAATCTCGGTAAAAACTTACAACGATAAAAATGATTACGTAGTTGAAATTTCAGATAAAGGAAAAGGTATGTCTGAAAACGTTATAAAAAAAATATTTGAAAAATTTTATCGGGAAGAAACCGGAAACATACATAATGTAAAAGGTCACGGATTAGGCTTGACCTACGTAAAAAATATTATTAAGTTACATAATGGTGGTATTAAAGTTGTTAGTAAATTACATAAAGGAACCACTTTTATTGTACGTATTCCTCTAAATTAAAAATATCATGGATAAAAAAGTAAAGCTATTATTAGTAGAAGATGATCCAAGTTTTGGTGCTGTTTTAAAAGATTACCTCTCTATTCACGATTACGATGTAACCCTATCTGTTGATGGTGAGGATGGGTTAGAAAAATTTAAAGCAGACAATTTTGATATTTGTCTCTCCGATGTAATGATGCCGAAAAAAGACGGCTTTACATTAGCTAAAGAAATTATTGACATTAATCCGGATGTTCCGATTATCTTTTTAACAGCTAAAAATATGCGTGAGGATATTCTTACCGGATATAAACTTGGCGCTAATGATTATATAACTAAACCGTTTGATTCTGAAGTTTTATTGTATAAAATTAATGCCGTTCTTCAAAGGAATTCCAATTCTTCCGTTAATTCTGAAAATGAAGACAAAGAAATTTATGAAATTTCCAATTTTAAATTTAATACCAAATTACGACAATTAGAGGTTAACGGTAAAATGCATAAATTATCTCCTAAAGAGAATGAACTGTTAAAACTTCTTTGCAAGTATAAAAATGATCTTATGCCAAGAGAAGAAGCCTTAACTAAAATTTGGCATAATGATAATTATTTCACTTCTCGCAGCATGGATGTTTACATTGCTAAAATCAGAAAATTACTTAAAGATGACGACAATGTAGAAATCGTAAATATCCATGGAGAAGGTTTTCGCTTATTAGTGAAAGATTAACCTTTCTCAAAAACTATATGGAATAGATTATTAATCTTCATAAAAAAGATTAATAACCTATTCTTGTCCTTTACTTAACTAACTATTTATTAAAAAAAAATAGACGATCTTATTATTACGAATGGAAGCTATAGATAAATCTCAAAACATTTCAGAGCTGGAGAATGAAAAACCCGGCAAACTTATTTGGAAATATGCCGTTCCGGCTATTATAGGAACTATAGTAATTGCTTTATACAATATCATTGACAGTATTTATATAGGTCATGGAGAAAATTTGGGAGACCATGCTATAGGAGGACTGGGAGTTCTTCTTCCCATAATGAACCTTATCTCAGGAATAGGTATGCTGGTTGGAGCCGGAGCGTCTACACGTACCTCAATTTTTCTAGGCCAAAAAGATATGAAATCTGCCAATATTGTATTGGGAAATTCCATCTTATTAGCTACCGTATTAACTTTCTTGTTAATCATAGGCATGTATACCTACATGGATTCTATACTTATTGGTATTGGAGCTACTCCTCAAACATTCCCATTTGCAAAAGAATTTTTACTCTATTATCTACCGGGAAATATATTTTTAACCGTTAATTATGCTCTCAACAGTATCATGCGAGCATCAGGATATCCTAAAAAAGCCATGTATATGATGCTTATAGGAGTTGTCGCCAATATTATTATAGCTCCCATCTTTATATTTGTATTGAAATGGGGAATGAAAGGTGCTGCCATAGCAACCAATATTTCTATGGCGATAGGCTTGTGCGTTGTATTGAAACATTTTTTTAATTCTAATTCCATTGTATATTTTCACTGGAAAAGTTTAAAACCCAATTACAAGATCATATGGTCCATAATTAATGTGGGGTTTGCTCCTTTTTTCATGTTACTTGCTGCATCTGTTGTCGTTTTTTTCATAAATAACAGGCTGAATGTTTACGGAGGCAGCACGGCCATAGAAGCTTATACCATAGCCAATCGCCTGATCATGATATTTATAATGGTAATAGTAGGTTTAACCCAAGGAATGCAGCCTATTATAGGGTATAATTTTGGAGCTAAAAATATGAATAGGGTTAAGGACACGTTAACTTACAGCCTTAAAACCGGACTTTTTATTGGATGTCTAGGTTTTTTATTCGGTTTTTTATTCCCTGAACTTGTTGTTAAACCTTTTAATCCTTCCCCAAAATTAGCTAAAGAAGCATCTTTAGCTTTACAAATAATGACCATTACTTTACCATTAAGCGGTATACAAATGGTTATTTCCAATTTTTTTCAATGTATTGGAAAAGCTGTTATTGCTTTTATATTAAGTATGAGCAGACAATTCTTACTACTTGTACCCTCATTATTTATTCTACCTAACTACTTAAAATTAAACGGGGTGTGGTACTCTATCCCTTTATCCGATACAATCTCTACTATTTTAGCTATAATTATCTTTATTTGGCAGGTTCGCAAGATCAAAAACTTAATATAAATTAATATTAACAAAATGTTAAAATTATTTTTTTTTGATTATATTTGCGATTCGATTTCTCCTTTTAATAATACGGGGAATATGTTTAGTTAATACTATATGATCCTAGATTATCTTAAGTAGTAAAAAACATTGATAAGTTAAATATTTACTAAATACAATTTTTTTAAGCCATGCAAGAAAAAAAAGAGTTATTTGTTCTTTCTCCTTTTGAATTACCTGACGTTGATCTAGCCTTAAAAACTATTAAAACCGGGGCTTTTCCAATCCTACATTTAGGAAGAGATAAAAACAAAGCTATTCAAAGTTTAAATGAACTTTCTGAAAAAACAAGAGAATCATTTGGTGTATGTTTTGTGTCGGAATCAATGGCTGACCTTACACTTCCTGAAAATGTAACAAAAATATTTATTCCTTTTAATTTTAAAATTTCTGTTAAAAAAAATATAGAAATTTTTCATCAAGTTCACTCCCTGGATGAAGCAGAAGAAGCCATCAAAAAAGGGGTAGAATCTATTATATTAAAAGGAAATGAAGGAGCAGGGAAAGTGGCTTATGAATCCTCATACGTTCTTTTTCAAGGAATTAAAAACAAGCACAAAAAATTAAAAGCTAAAATTTACATACAAGGTGGAATGGGTATTCATACCTCTGCTGCTGCCTTAGCAATGGGGGCACAAGGTATCATACTTGATAGTCAAATCGCTCTTTTTCCAGAATGTAGTATATCTAAAGATTTAAAAAATATTTTTAACAAGCTGAGTGGAAGCGAAACTGTTATTATCGACAATTTCAGAATCTTACTTAGAAAAAATTCACCGGTATTACCAATACAAGCAAAATATGAAGATATTTTACCTTTTCTAGGCGGACTGGATCTTTCTCAAAATATAATTCCTATGGGGCAAGATATTTGCTTATCCGTGGATTTTGTAGAACGATACAAAAAGCTTGAAAATTTAATTATAGCTTTTCAAGAAGCCGCCTATGGGCATTTATTGCAAGCTAAAAATTTAAATATAATCGGAGAGAATAGCCCTCTTGCGAAAGAATTAGGAACCAGATTTCCAATAGCTCAAGGTCCTATGGCCCGAGTTAGTGACGTACCTGAATTTGCTGAAAAAATTGCCAATGAAGGTGGGGTTCCATTTATAGCAATGAGCTTGATGATTGGACAAGCAGCTAAAGATGCTGTTGAAAAAACACATGCTCTATTAAAAGATAAAGCTTGGGGAGTAGGTATCTTAGGTTTTGCTCCGGCACCATTGCGCGAAGAGCAAATGAAATACATCCTCGAAAATAAACCTCCTTTTATTATCATTGCAGGTGGAAGACCTTCATTAGCTAAACCCTATGAAAAAGAAGGTATCAAAGCATTTTTACATGTACCATCTGTATCATTACTGGACATGTTCTTAAAAGAAGGTGCCAGAAATTTCATTTTTGAAGGAAGAGAAAGCGGTGGACATGTTGGTCCTTTACCAAGTATGGTTCTTTGGGAAAAACAAATCTATCGTTTATTAAAAGACGACCAACCAAGTACATTAAATATATTCTTTGCAGGAGGAATTCATGATGCATTTTCTTCCGCATTTATCTCTATTATGTCTGCATCCTTAGCAGCTAAAGGAGCTAAAATTGGTATATTAATGGGAACTTCTTACTTATTTACAAAAGAAGCTGTTGAAACGGGTGCTATCTCAGATGAATATCAAAAACAATCCGTAGCACATGATAAAACCGTTTTACTAGAAGCGGCTCCAGGTCAAGAAACCAGAGCTCTACCTACCCCTTTTACCAAATTATTCGATCAAGAAAAACAACGATTATTTGCAGAAGGTTTGGATTCCAAAGAAGTTTGGTTGAAACTTGAAGAAATGAACTTGGGACGTCAAAGAATTGCTGCAAAAGGAATTGAAAGACAGGGTAAAGAACTTATCAAACTATCCAATGAAGACCAGTTAAATAAAGGGGTATTTATGATTGGACAGGTTGGTGCATTAAGAGGCAATTCAACTACCATAAAAGAACTCCACAAAGACGTAGCAATAGAAAACAATAAAGTTCTTTCAAAATTAGAAAATCTTACAGAACCAACTAAAGAACCTAGTGGTTCTAAATTGGCAATTGTAGGTATGGCAGGTATTTTTCCTCAAGCCCAAACGTTAGAGGAATACTGGAAAAATATTTTGTCCGGTAAAGATTGTGTTACCGAAGTTCCTGATGACCGATGGAATAAAGAACTTTTCTATAACCCCGACACCAGAGATACTGATTTCGTTTCCTCTAAGTGGGGTGGTTTTATACCAACCATAGATTTTGATCCGTTAGAATTTGGTATCCCTCCTCAATCATTAGCTTCTATAGAACCGGTGCAGTTATTAAGCCTTTTAGTGGCTAAAAGAGCATTGGAAGATGCCGGTTATGACATGAAAACTTTCGATGGAGAAAATACATCTGTTATCATCGGTGCTGAAGGAGCAACCGAATTAGCTTCAAGTTACGGGTTTAGAGGATATGCTAAACAAGTTTTCGGAGATCTTCCTGAGGAACTTAAAAATATGCTTCCTAAACTTAATGAAGATTCCTTCCCGGGGGTTTTATCCAATGTGGTGGCCGGTAGAATTACCAACAGGTTAAATTTAGGGGGTACCAACTATACTGTTGATGCTGCCTGTGGTGCATCTCTTGCAGCAGTAGATATTGGATGCCAAGAATTACAAAATTACAGAACAGACATTGCCATCATAGGAGGAGCAGATTTACATAATGGTTTAAATGACTTTTTAATGTTCTCTGCAACACATGCCTTATCAAGAAAAGGAAAATGTGCTTCCTTCGATGCTAATTCTGATGGAATTGCTTTAGGAGAAGGAATTGGAATGATTGTGGTAAAAAGATTGGAAGATGCAGAACGCGATGGAGACAGAATCTATGCCGTAATAAGAGGAACAGGTGCCAGCAGTGACGGTAAAAGCTTAGGTATGACCGCTCCAAATAAAAGAGGTCAGATGAAAGCTCTACAAAGAGCCTATAAACATGCAGGTGTTTTACCTTCAGAAGTTGAATTAATTGAAGCTCATGGAACAGGAACTGTTGTAGGTGATAAAACGGAATTAAGCGCATTGACTGAAATGTTTTTAGAGTCCGGAGCTTTAGTGGGACAAACTCATTTAGGGTCTGTAAAAACTCAAATCGGACATACTAAATGTGCTGCCGGTATGGCCGGATTAATTAAAACGGCTTTAGCAACCTATTACGGTATTCAACCGCCGACCATCAATTTAACTAATCCGAATGCTTTTTATAACAAAGAAAGCAGTCCGTTTAAATTCAATACTAAAGCGGGAATCTGGAGCAGTGAAAGAAGAATATCCGGTGTAAGTGCGTTTGGTTTTGGTGGAACCAATTTCCATGTTGTTATGGAAAATTATAAATCAGAAATTCCTACGACAAGCAGCTTAACTTCTTGGCCTTCCGAATTATTTGTTTTCAAAGGGGATAACTTACAAGAAGCCAAACAAATTGCTCAAAAAGTTAAAAATTTAATTGAAATAAACAGTTCTCTAAACTTAAAAGATATAGCTTATAGTTTAGCAACTGATAACAATAAAGATATTCAAGCTTCTATAGTAGCTTCCAATACTATTGAATTAAAAGATAAAATTGAATCTCTTCTTTCCAATAAAGCAGAAGCGGGGATTTATCTAAGGGATCCTAAGGAAGGTAAAGTTGCCTTTTTATTTTCAGGACAAGGAAGTCAAAGAATTAATATGGCTCGTGATCTTTTTGTGGCATTTCCTGCTATGAGATCCTTATTAATTCAAAATAAAGAGGTTGAAAAAATATTATTCCCTCATGCAGTTTTTGATGATGAAAGTAAGAAATTACAGCAAACTACGATCACGAAAACTCAAAATGCACAACCATCGTTAGGTATCGTTGATTATGCGATCGCTAGTTTTTTACGATCTTTAGAAATTGAACCGGATATGGTTGCAGGACACAGCTATGGAGAACTTCCTGCGCTTTGTTTTGCAGGAGTATTCAAACCTGAAGAATTAGTTTCTTTAAGTAGAAAAAGAGCCCTTGCAATTTTAGATGCTGTTGGACAAGATAAGGGTAAAATGATTGCATTAAATCTACCGGAAGTAGAAATAAAATCATTACTTGAAGGAGAAAAAGAAGTTTGGGCCGTTAACTTCAATTCTAACAAACAAACCATTCTTGCCGGTTCTACTGCTGCAATGAGTGAGTTTATGAAGAAACTTACGGATAAGAAAATCACTTACAGAGAATTGGCCGTAGATTGTGCTTTCCACAGTCCACTATTGAATAAATCTAAAGATTTATATTTGAAAGAGCTTTCTTCTGTTGATTTTACTTCTCCGACGTTGTCCATATGGTCTAATACAACTGCAGAATTATACCCTTCCAAACCTGAAGAAATTAAAAATCGTTTAGCTGAGCATTTAATTAATCCAGTATACTTTACCAAAGAGGTTACGAATATGTATGCAGAAGGTGCGCGAGTATTCATTGAAACCGGTCCGGGTAAAGTTCTCATAAATCTTGTTCAATCTACATTAGGTGCTCAAGAAATTACTACAATTCAAACCGAAGAAAAAGAAAAAGAAGGAATTACCTTTTTACTTAATGCATTAGCTAAATATATAGCTACCGGAAGAAATATAAATCTTGAGAAATTATTTGAAGGTAGAAAAATTACTACAATAAATTTTGATGATCCGGAAAAATATAAAAAGAGAGCTACAAACTGGCTTATCAATGGCCATTATGCTATTCCTTCCGTAGGAAGTCTTCCTCCCAACGGAGCACTTCCAATTAGCAAACCGATAAATTTAAATTTTGGAGCTATTTCCGATACTTATACCATGAATAACAATCTTACTCAAGCGGATCATGTTATCCTTGAATATTTAGGAAACATGAGATCTATGATACAAAACCAAAGAGACGTCATGTTAGGATACTTTGGTCAAAATCCAACAACTATTGCTGCTCCTCAAGCAACAACAACTATTCAAGTGCCTACTCAAAGCAATCAAATTGCTACTCCTCAACCAACGGTAGTTGTTCCGGCTCAAGTCGCCGTACCGGTACATACGGTTGCTCAAAGTTCAGCTCCTGCTTTATCAATTCAAGTAATCAAAGACACTTTGCTTGATACAGTAAGTGAAAAAACAGGATATCCTATTGATATGCTAGGTTTAGACATGGATCTGGAAGCTGACTTAAGTATAGATTCCATTAAAAGAATGGAAATCATTGGAGCTTTAAAAGAAAAATTAAAAATCAATGCTGATTTTGAAGAATCTGAAGATGCTATCGAAAAAATGGCTTCTATTAAAACACTTAGCGGGGTTATCGGATGGGTTGAAGAATTAGTAAAATCAGATCAACCCGTATCACAAGAAGTTACTGTAGCTACAAATATATTACCTGCAGCAACTCCAAGTGCTAAGAAAGAAGCCCTTTCTTTGGAAGTGATTAAAGATGCTCTCCTTAATACCGTAAGTGAAAAAACCGGATATCCAATTGATATGTTAGGTTTGGATTTAGATTTAGAAGCTGATTTAAGTATCGATTCCATTAAAAGAATGGAAATAATTGGAGCATTACGAGAAAGATTAAATATTACTTCTGATTTTGAGGAATCTGAAGATGCTATCGAAAAAATGGCCTCTATAAAAACATTAAACGGGGTTATCGGATGGATTGAAGATTTAGCAAATGGGGATTCTTCAGAAAAAACATACAATCAAATTGCAGCTTCACCGGCTGTAAATGAAATATCTTTTGATGCAGAATCAATTTCAGAATTAGAAAAAAACCTTGATTCAGCTAAAGACGAACCTCTTTTAAGAACTCGTTTTGAACTTGAAAAATATCCAATTAATGGATCAGATAAAATAGAAATAGAAGGCAAAAAATTTGCAATTACTGATGATGGAAAATCTATGGCTAAAGATCTTAAAAAAGCTTTAGAAGCAAAAGGAGCTACAGTAGATATCATTTCAGAAAGTAACACAAATCTTTCAAACTACGATGGTCTTCTTATTCTAGAGGTTTCAGAATCATCTAAGCATTATACTATTAAAGATGCTTTTACTCTTATAAAAAGTGCTGATATGGATCGTATTCAATGGATCTATAGCTTCAGTGATCTGATGGGTGATTTAGAAGGTAAAAAAGATATCAAAGAATTAAAGAAAATTCAAGGTTTTCCGGGATTAATCAAAAGTTTAGCTCGTGAATATTCTAAAATAAATTGTAGAGCCATTATATCTAATACTGTATTTACTTCTAAAAATTTAACGGAAATTGTTTTAAATGAAATACAAGCAAAAGACATTTCTGCTGAAGTCATTTATAAAGATACCGAACGTTTTCGTCTTAATTTAGTACCTGAAGCTCTTGCTGTAAATGGAAGTTCTAAATTAGACCTGGATCAAGAATCTGTAGTACTTGTTTTAGGAGGTGCTCAAGGAATTACCGCTGAATTAACTAATCAACTTTCATCTGAATATCCTTGTCATTATATTTTGGTAGGACGTTCCGCTAAACCTACTGAGGAAGATAAAAAATACATTTCATTAAAAGATAAAAATGAAATCCGTAAATATCTTATCAATGAAGAGCAAATGAAAACTCCTACTGAAATAGAGAAGAAAGCTCAAAAAATTGATAAAACCAATCAAATTATACAAACCATAGCCCAAATTGAAAAATCAGGATCTAAAGTAACATATGTTTCTTTAGATGTAACAGATGAAAAAGGACTAAGGAAATTTATAAAAGATACGTACAAACAATACGGTAGAATTGACGGATGCATTCATGCAGCAGGACTTTTAGTTGATAAGTTATTTACACATAAAACCCTAGAAGCATTCGAACAAGTTTATTCTACTAAAATAAATCCTTTACACGTACTGTTAGACGAACTTCATAGTGATATTAAATTCATTATTTTCTTCAGCAGCATCGCTTCTGTATACGGTAACAGAGGACAAACTGATTATGCTGCAGCCAACAGCGTGTTTGACATGACTTCGTGGGCTATCCAAGGAAAAACCAACGCCAGAGTTTTAGCTATTAATTGGGGACCTTGGAAAGGAGCAGGAATGGTATCCAGCTCTTTGGAAAATGAATTTAATAAAAGAGGTGTTGCTATGATTCCTTTAAAACAAGGAGCTCGTGAATTCGTTAACGAATTAAAATATGGTAATGATAACCAAGTTTTAATTATGGGAGGAAGTGATCAAGGAGTTAAACAATTTTTCGGAATCTGAGTATAACTATGAAAGATACAGATATTGCAATTGTAGGAATGTCTTGTTTCCTTCCAGGAGCAAATAATATCAATGATTTTTGGAACAATTTATTGAAAGGAACTTCTTCCATAACCGAGGTTCCTGAAGAAAAAATTGATTCAATCTACTTTAAAAATAATTTAAATAAATTAGATCATATTTATTGTAATAAAGGAGGATTTATTCCTCCTATTACAATTGATCCATCTAAAATAGGAATAACATCGGAACAGGTACAGCATTTAGACCCTACTCAGCTTTTAGTAATAAAATTAGTCTATCAAGCATTAGAGGATGCTTCTGTATTTGAAAAAAATATTTCTTTAAAGAAATCTTCAATTATAATCGGAAAAGAAAATTACATTAGTTCCAATGACTTAAAATGGATCGATATTGTTCGTACCAGTGAGCAACTTGCTTTAGCCATTAAAAATATACTTCCGTCCATTTCCGATCAAGACATTGAAAAAGTTAAAGAGGCTTTTCAAAAGGATAAAGGGGCTCAAGAAAATAAATTACAACTTGAACATACGACAAAGTCAATTGCGGGAATAGTTTCCTCTCATTTTAATACTGAAGGAACTGCCTATACCATCGATGCATCCGAAGTAAGTTCTTTACTTGCCGTAGAACAATCAATACAGGAATTACTTGCTAATAAGGTCGAAATTGCAATCGCCGGAGGTATGCAATTTAGCCAAAATTCTCCTTATTGGAGTATGTTTTCAAACTCGGGTTTATTATCTCATAAACAAGAAATTAAACCTTTTAATGAAGACGCTGACGGTATTTTATTAAGCGAAGGAGCCGGATTTATTGTACTAAAAAAATTAAGTAAAGCTCTTTCCGATAATGATCGTATCTATGCTGTAATTAAAGGGGTGGGAATTGCTTCCAATAGAAATAATTTTTCAAACGGACAAAAAACTGCTATTCAGGAGGCTTGGAAAAATGCAAAAGTTAAGGCTGAAAATATCGGATATATAGAGGCTAACGGCACAGCTATTAAAAGCGATGATAAAATTGAGATTGATGTGCTTTCTGAACTATTCAAGGATGGAAAAGTTTTAATCGGATCGGTAAAATCCAATATCGGACATACTCTTTCTGCGTCAGGTATGGCCGGTTTAATTAAAACTGCACTTTCTTTATATAATAAGAAAATTCCTGTAACTCTGAATTGTGAAAATCCTAATAATTCACTAAAAAATACACAAATTTCACCTGTTACTGAAATAATCGATTGGAATGAAAAAGAAATTCCGTTGCATGCAGGTGTTAGCGCATTTGGTATTGACGGTATGAGTGCACACGTTGTTTTACAAGCACATAGTCATACCGAGGAAAACAACTCTTCAATTCCGGTTTTTGACAACGAAGCGATTGCTATTTCCGCTTCATCTAAAGAGGCGTTAATTGAAGCTTTAGATAAAAGAGATTTTTCCTTATCTGATCCAAACGGTACTTATCGATTAGTTCTTTTTAATCCGACATCGGATCGTATTGAAAAAGCTAAAAAATTAATTTCAAAAGATAAGCCCTGGAAAGGAAGACAAGATATTTGGTTCTCAAACAAACCTCTTTTAAGAAAAAATGAAAAAATAGCTTTCTTATTTCCGGGATTCGATCCTTCATCTAATCCGGAAGTAGAAAGTATTGCAAAATATTTTGGGTATAAAATACCTAAAGAAAGAATTACAGGTAATTTATTACTTGACCAGTCTTTTAAACAATTTCACGGAGGTGAAATTATAGACGGAGCGTTAAAAAAAATGGGTATAATACCCGATTTAACTGCAGGACATAGTTTAGGAGAATGGTTCGCAGCAAAATCAGGTGGTCTGGTTTCTGATGAATCCGTTGAAAATTTATTAAATTCAATGGATCCGGAAAAATACAATATGGACGATGTGTATTTTATCGCCTTAGGTGCCGGTACAGAAACAGTAAATCCCATTTTAGATGGAATCCAGGATCTTTACCTGTCCAATGATAATTGTCCCAACCAAGTTCTTTTGTGTGGAACAGAAACAGCAAAAGATCAATTAATACAAATCTTAAAATCTAAAAGTATATTTTATCAAGTTTTAGATTTTAAATCCGGCTTTCATTCACCATTCCTAAAAAAGAAGCTTTATTTACTGGACGATCTTAATTACATTAAGATTGAAAAAAATGACATTCCGGTTTGGTCGGCCACTACCCTAGATGTTTACCCGCATGATTTTGAATCTTTCAAAGAATTAACCATGCAACATCTAACTCAAGCCGTTCTTTTTCGTGAATTAATTGAAAAATTATATGAAAAAGAAAATGTTAGATTTTTTATACAAATAGGAAGTGGAAGTTTAATTGGTTTTGTGGATGATATTCTTAAAAATAAAGAATATGCTGCAATATCGGCTACAGTTCCTAAACTTTCAACTTTGGAACAATTGAGAAGGGTACTTTCTTTATTATTCATTGAAGGTAAAGAAATTAATACTTCTTTCATAGGTCTTAAAAATAAAGAAACTTCTTCTATCGAAGAAATTCAAGTTACTGAAAACCAATCTTTAGTAAAAAACTTTCCTTTATTACAGGAATTATCCAATAAATATAAAATTCAAACTACCGAATCAGATTCTATAAATTCTCTTTTCATTAAATCCAATCATCCGGTTATTCAAGCGATGAATGAGTATACCCAAGAACTTATTCTCATGCAAAAGGAATTTACTGAAATGGTTGAAACAAGAAAAGCATTTGCATCAAATTCTGATTATTTAGTTACTGATTTTGTACCCTTAAAAGAATATGCTCCTCAACCAATTATTCCAAATACGGTTACTCAAGAGATAAAAGTTGGAAGTTCTTTTGAAGAAAAATTAGATATCGACTTAAAGAATTATCCTTATATAATAGATCATTCTTTATTCAGACAACCTAAAAATTGGAAAGTTGTTGAAGATATGTGTCCGGTTATACCTATGACCATGACTTTTGAGTTGTTAATAGAAGCGGCTCATAAACAAAACTTAAATAAAAAAGTTCTTCGTTTGGGACCTGTAAGTGTTTTCCAATGGATGAAAGTATATAAACCTTTCCAACATACCATTGAAGGAACTTGGAAAACTGAAAATGTAGTTTCTTTAAAAATCAAAAATTTCGCAAATGGAGATGTAACTTTAGGCGATGCATATCCAAGTGTAGACCCTGCTTATCTTGAAAATATTGATTTTGGAGAAAATGCGGTAGCTCTCCCTACTCCGGAAATTATTTATAAAGATCATATGTTCCATGGTCCCGGATATCAAGGTATTTTAGAAGTTACAAACATTTCTAAAAAAGGATTAAGAGCCATTGTTAAGAAATCCTTTGGTAAAGGTTCTTTAATGGATACTATTGGTCAACTTTATGGCTTATATCTTCAATTGATGTTAGAGGGAGAATCTAAAGTTAGTTTTCCGGTAAAAATTGAAGAAATTAATTTCTATCAAGATGTAGAAGATCAAGAAGGAATTTTTGAATGTATTTGTCTTCCTACCTCCTATGTAGATAAATTGGCAACTGCCGATATTATCATGAAACGCGACGGAAAAATTTGGTGTATAATTAAAAATTGGAAAAATCAAATATTTGAAGGTTTTGACACCAGACTATGGAATACGAATATGAGTCCGGCGGATCATATTTTGGCAAATGAAATAGCACCGAATGTTTATTTCTTCGATGACCGATATAAAAAAGCTGTAAATCAAGATTTCTTGATGCATATATATTTAAACACTGAAGAAAAACGTCGATATGATTCTTTAATGTTAAATAAGAAAAAAGATTTCTTAATCAGTCGTGTATGTGTAAAGGATAGTGTTAGAGATTACATCAATAAACAAAATGGTATAAAATATTTCCCTATTGAATTTTCTATTCAGCACGACGAAAAAAATAAGCCATCCATACACGGGGTTCCGGAAACTAAGTCATTAGAAATTTCAATTGCTCATAAAGGAAGCAATACGGTAAGTATGGTATCTAATAAGCCGGTAGGGATTGATATAGAAACCATTGAGGAACGTGACAAAGGCTTTTTAGATATTGCATTCACAGATAAAGAACTTACTCTTATTAAATCAAAAGAAAATATTGCAGAATGGAGCACTCGTTTTTGGGTGGCTAAAGAAGCCTATGGAAAAATGCTTGGTGTTGGATTAAACGGAAATCCTAAGCAATATGAAGTAACATCTATTGATGGTGAAAATTTAACTATCAATGAAACTATAATAAAAACAATTAAACATAATAATAAATTCATAATCGGATGGACTCTATAGAAAAACAAAAAGAAACTATTTTTGAATCACTTAAAAAATTTATTACTGAAGTAATTGGCGAAGACGTAGCGGAAGAATTAACTATTGAGCCGGAAAGTGTTTTTACCAGAGATTTGGAAATGGACAGTATTGAAATTGTTTCATTTGCGGAGAAAGTAAAAGCTACCTATGGTGACAATATAGATTTTAATGGATGGTTATCAGGTATGGATATGGATCAATTAATCAATTTATCAATCAACGATGTTGTTAATTATATTGTAGATGCCAATAATTCAGATAAATAACAGAAAAACTCACATCTTAGAACTCAATCCGGAAGCTTCCGAAACAATTGTAATGGTTCATGGTATGTTTACCAATTTATCCATATTTTATTTTAATATAGCTCCGGAACTTGCTAAAAAATATCACGTGGTTATGTATGATTTACGTAGCCACGGCCTTAGCGGCAAAATTGATAATGGATATGATTTAGAAACTCTTTCTAATGATTTGTTGGATCTTTTGAATCATTTAAATTTATCGAAAGTTGATCTTGTAGGCTATAGTTTTGGTGGTTTAATAGCTTTATATACTGCAATTCATCATCAGGATAAAATAAAAAAACTTGCTATTATCGATTCTCCTATTACAGATAAAAATGGAGATACAGAGCAAATTCTTGAAAAATATGGTAATGAGTATATCGAACACTATATGAAAAATTATAGTATTTCAACAAATATTACTCCTAATAACAAACAGCTTGAAAAAAGTAAAAAATTATTTGATTTTCTACTTCATGAAACTTCGATGCCTCAAGATTTAATAAAGGATAAGAATTTTTCAACAGAAAAAAATATGAGTCTCATAAAAAATAAAACGTTATTACTTTATGGGAATGAATCGGATTGTTTACCGGATGGGAAGTTATTAAATACCTATATTCCTGATTCAACCTTATTTTCAGGAACAGGAGATCATAACATTCCAATTCAAAACCCTGAATGGATTAACGAAAAACTGAGTGAATTTTTTACTTAATAAATTAATTACTAGATGGCAAAATTTACTTTCATAGTTCCTCCCCTTACTGGTCATATTAATCCAACATTAAGCCTTGGCAATGAACTTTTAAAAAGAAACCATGAAGTTACCTGGTATAGTTTAGATGCTAATTTAAAAGCTCAATTGCCTGAAAAAGGCCAATTAGTTGTTCTTCCTTTAGAAATGGATGAAATGGCAAAAAAAAAGCTTTTTGAACATGCTCAAGAGCTTCAAAAAAAGAAAGTATACGGAATTGACAGTCTTAAATTTTTATATGAAGAAGTTCTCACTCCCATGAATTCATTAATGATGAATGGGATTGAAAATGCATTAGATGAATATAAACCGGATGTGGTGATTTCCGATCATCAAATTTTTGCCGGGGCTGTTGCTTCATTCAAAAAAAATATTCCTTATGCTACTTCCGTTACTGCACCAGCATCAATTAAAGTTAATCCTTCGTTTCCAAAAATTCATGAATGGGAAGGTGAACAGGTTATAGCTTTTCAAAATAAATACGGTGTTTCCGGATATAATCGCCTTGATTGTTCTCAATTATTAACTTTGGTATACACCTCAAGAGAATTTTTCGGTGAAACCGATTTGCCATCCAATTACAAATTTATAGGACCTGTATTATCACCACGCGCTCAAAAAATTGATTTTGATTGGGAAAAACTAGAAAAAATGGGTCAAGATCGTCCCAAAATTTTAGTAAGTATAGGAACCACATTTGATCATACACAAAAGAAACAATTTTTCAGTAAAGTTGTTGAGGCTTTTGAAGGAGAAAATATTACTGTTATTGTAGTATCCGATCCTGACTTATTTGAAAATATTCCAGATAATTTTATTATTCAAAAGAACATACCCCAACTTGAAATAATTCAACAGATGCAAGCAGTGGTATGTCATGGAGGAAATAATACGGTCTGTGAATCTCTGTCTTACGGTATTCCTTTAGTAGTTATTCCCATTGCTTACGACCAATCTTTTGTATCCAGTTGCGTTACAGATAGTGGTGCAGGTATACGTTTAAATTTTAATCGTTTTAAAACTTCTCATCTAAAAGAAGCTGTTGAATCACTATTAAATCAGAAATCATTTAGTGAAAATGCAAAAATGATTCAAAGTTCATTTGAAAAAGCAGGAGGAGTGAGTAAAGGAGCAGACTATTTACAAACATTAGTAAAAAATTAAACATTATGTCAAAATTCTTATTTGTTGTCCCTCCTTTTTTTGGGCATATCAATCCCAGTCTAAGTATAGGTAGAACTTTATTAGAAAACGGTCATGAAGTTGCATGGGCCGGATTAACCGAAATAAAACCTGAAACTATACCCGCAGGCGGTACTTTTTTTATATTAAAAGAATCATATCAAGAAAATAAAGAAGAAATACAAGATATTATTAAACTACAAGACAGAGGGGCTAAATTACCTGCTTTAGAAGCATTAAAATTGGGTCTTCAGGGTACTTATATTCCTTTTGCCAGAATAATGTATGCCGAGCTTTCTAAGTTAGTAGATACTTATAAACCGGAAGTTATTATCAATGACTGTATTACATTTGCGGGAGCATTTGTAGCTCATGTTAAAAAAATTCCATTGGCTACGATCACTCCTGTTACCCCAAATACACTTCATGATCCGGGGACAGCACCAAAAGTGACTCAATGGGTGCATGATTCCATCATAAATTTGCAAAAATCTTTAGGTATAACGGGTGATGAAGAATTAATTTCTTCTAAAGAAGTTAATATGTTTTATACCTCTCAAAAATTTGCAGGATATAATGATGGAGAATATCCTTCTTATATGAAATTTATCGGAGCTTTAACCGGTCGCCCGGATAATACTCCTTTTGATTGGGACAGATTAAATAAAGATAATAATCCTAAAATATATATATCTTTAGGTACTGTCTTAGTAGATATCAGAAAAGAGTTTTTCACTAAAATGATTGAGGCTCTTAAAGATAAAAACGTAACTGTTGTTGCGGCAACAGACCCTTCTATTATAGAAAAATGGCCGGATAATTTTATTGTACAAAGTTATGTGCCACAGCTTGAGCTTTTAAAGCATATTGATGTAGTAATTGGTCATGGAGGATTGAATACCGTTTGTGATACTTATATGAATGGTATTCCAATGCTCATAATACCTATAGCTTTTGACCAATCTCATACCGCCACTTTAATTGAACAATACGGATGCGGTATACGGTTAAAATACAAACGCATGAGAATTATGGATATAGATCATGCGGTTGACGAATTATTATATAATGATAAATATAAAAAAGCAGCAAAAGAAATTCAAGAATCTTTCATTGAAGCCGGAGGAAATAAAAAAGCTGCAGAGCTCATTGAAAATCTAGTTATTAAGAATAAGGTTTAAATAAAATATTTAATTTTTATAAAATGGAAAAAACTTCTGAAAGAAATATTTACTTTTTACTATTTATATATGTATTAAGTGTTTTATTCATTTGCTCAAAGATGTCCCCTCTTTATATTACTAATGAATGGGCAGATCCTAACATATATTTTAATGTTGCAAAGGGAATGGTAAATGGTAGGGCATTATATACAGAAATTTTTGATCATAAGGGGCCTTTTATATTTTTTATTTATGCAGCCGGATATATAATTTCCAATGAAAATTTCTTCGGAATGTTTTTAATTGAATTAGCCTCCTGGTTTATTTTAGCATTATCTTTATATTCAAGTGCTAGATTATTTTTAGGTAAATTCATTTCTTTTGTTATTACCACCGCATTCTTTATTTTTTTAATTAAGATTATGAAAGCGGGAGGGTCTGCTGAAGAATTTATTTTATGTATGGAAGGGGTTACCTTATATTTATTTTTAAAATATTTTAAATCAGGCAATCCTATTCACAAACCCTTATATATGTTTATTAATGGTCTGTTAATAACAGCTGTTTTATTTACAAAATTAAATCTTATAGCATTTTGGATTTTTCCTCTTTCAGCGATATTTATTAATATTTTATATCATAAGGAATACAAAAACCTTTTACATAATATTTTAGCTTTTATTTTAGGGTCTTTATTCATTAGTATACCAATTATAGGATATCTTTATACACATAATTGCTTAGAAGAAGCATATAAAATATACATTGAGTTAAATGGTGCTTATGCAAAATTAGGAACTCCAAAGGATATTGTTTTAAGGTTATTGGCAAGAATACTTTATTTATTTTTAGAACCCACGTGTTTATTTTTACTTGCTTTTATGGGAATATTTTTATTTCCATTTAAATATCTTAAAAATATATTTGCTAAAGTAGGTATAGTATTTTCCGGAATTATTTTATATACAGCTATATTTATGGGGAAATTTCAATATTATTATCCTATACCTTTTTTAATATTCGGATTTATAGGATTTATATATGTTGGAACTATATTCCAAAGATATTTTGGCTCATTTTATTTAAATTCAAGTAAAACATTATTTTTTACTATGTTGATATTCGTATTTACCTGTGCGGGGATTTCAGGACTTGATAATACGCGCGTAGAAGAATGGATATTAACGGATCAAAATTATGACCGAAAAGCTTTAATGACCATGAGGTTAAAAAAGGAAATTATGAAAGAAAATAATCCTACTTTACTAAATTTAGGATTTGGTCTGGCAAATAATCTTTTTACTACATGTAATATAGTGCCTAATATTAAGTATTTTGTTACTCCTAATCTTTCTCATAAATTTTATCCTCAATTAAGAGACGAACAATTACAATATTTAAAAGATAAAAAAACGGATTTTGTTATCATACAGCAATACATACCTAGTAATGGGTATTATGATAAAATGGATCCTATTGATACGCCGTATAGTTTAAAAAGAAATCCTTTTTTATTGGAAAATTATAAATTAATTCTTACTGATACGATCATTAATACAATTGATGAAAGATCAGTTGATATTTATTTTCTATATAAGAAAAAACCATAAATATTTATTTAGGGTACCATAAAAAAAGAGTTCAGTTTATAACTGAACTCTTTTTTTATGGTAAAAATTTAAATATGTTAAATTTGGGTAAGGCGTAATGTGTTTGTTAAACTATTCGCAAAAGAAGGCATTGCATTTAGGTTGATTACAAAATCACCTGATTTAATATACCCTTTTTGCTTAATATTATTGTTAACCTCAACAACTGTTTCATCAGTACTGTTCGCTCCTTCATATAAATACGCTTTAACGCCCCATAGTAAGCTTAGCATATTGATTATTCGTTTATTGGATGTATAAACTATAATATTAGCTAGTGGACGATGGGATGATATTTGAAATGCTGTATATCCTGATTGAGTTAAAGTAATAATAGCTTTCGCTCCTACTTGTCCAACCATAACTGCAGCATTGTAGCAAATCATATCAGTTATATAACGCTCACTGCCTTTTTTTGGATAATGCAAAGGTATTTGAATACGGTGATCATCTTCTACGCTTAAAATAATTTTAGACATGTTCTCAATTACTTCAACCGGATGCTTACCTACTGAGGTTTCTCCACTTAACATAACCGCGTCAGCGCCGTCTAATACAGAATTAGCTACGTCATTAACTTCCGCTCTGGTAGGTGTTAACCCGTCAATCATGCTTTCCATCATTTGAGTTGCTATGATCACAGGTTTACAGTGAGTTTTACATATGCTAACCAAATTCTTTTGAATTAAAGGAACTTTTTCCATCGGAATTTCAATTCCTAAATCTCCTCTGGCCACCATGATTCCATCTACAACATGAACTATTTCTTCAATGTTAGTTATAGCTTCCGGTTT
Source organism: Apibacter sp. B2912 (assembly GCF_009827835.1). NCBI lineage: Bacteria > Pseudomonadati > Bacteroidota > Flavobacteriia > Flavobacteriales > Weeksellaceae > Apibacter > Apibacter sp. B2912. Next base: position 193,375 of record NZ_WINV01000003.1, on the reverse strand, counting down.
TTCAATTTTTGCTATAATTGGGATTTTATGATCACAGTGTTTCTTAATTAAATTTTGTAAATCTATAACATCCTCTTTATGTCTAACAAAAGAAAGCGCAATCCAATCAAATTCGTATTTTATTGCAGTTATCGCATCTTTAATATCCTTTTCCGTTAAAGCCGGTAAAGAAATTTGAGTATTTGGTAAGTTAACTCCTTTTTTAGATTTTAACGGACCTCCTTGAATAACTTTTGCTACTACTTTATCTGTTAAATTAGTTTCTAAAACTTCAAAAATTAATTTTCCGTCATCCAATAATATTCTTTCTCCCACTTTGACATCTTTAGCAAATTGGGGATAACTCATATAAACCTGCTTTGCGTCTCCTTCTACATTTTCATTGGTAAACGTAATTGTATCTCCAGCATTAACAATTGTTCCTTCTTTAACAATACCTACTCTAAGTTTAGGCCCTTGTAAATCGGCTAATAAGGCTACGCTAAAGCCATGTTCTTCATTAAGGTCTCTAACTGTACGTACCCATTTTTCAACAACTTCTTCTTCTGCATGAGAGAAATTCACTCTAATTACATTTACACCTGCTTGGAACATCTTTAATAATGTATTCTTATCTTCAGATGCAGGACCAATAGTAGCTACTATCTTCGTTTTTTTTCTAAATCCACTCATTATGTAGGTAATATCAAATTTTCTAAATTTTTTATTTTAATTTTATCTATATTTATTTCACTAAATTTATAAATATTTTTAAGATTTCCCAAATTTATATAGAATTCTTCATCTAATATGACATCTGATTTTAAGAAATAATTGTAATATTTATATTCGGGGATTAAAATTTTAACTTTTTCGATCTGGTCAAAAAAACTATCATTTTCATGTATGGTTTGAGGAAAGGAGAAGTTACTTATTAATTCTAATTTTTGTTTAGTTTTTTCATGGAAAAACCTATAAATTGAGAAAATATAAGTAATCCCATCTTCTATTATTTGTTGGTCATTGACTCGCTTAAAATTAAGGTTGCAATTCTTATTTAAATAGAATACAAAATCATAATCTTTATTAATACAGGTTTTAAATCCTAATAAATTAAAATCAAATATTGGATCATTTACTTCCCAATCTAAAGAATATGTTTTTAATATACTCATTTATTTTGCAGAGAATTATAATACTTGCTAAGACTGTGATAGGCTCTCCTGGAAGCGCTCTCTTCGGCTTTTTTCTTAGAAGTAGCTCTTCCTTTAGCAATAATCTTATTATCCAGTTGAATTATAGAATTGAAGATTAATGATTCTTCTGCATTTTCTTCTTGAAATGTATTAAAAATAATTTCGAGTTTATTTTTTTGAGCCCATTCAATAATCAGACTTTTGTAACTTGCAATTCTTTTTTCAAGCTGTTCAAAGTTTTCTTGCTTAATGAGTGTTTCTTTTATAAAATTTCGACAAAATTCAAATCCACTATCTATATAAATTGCACCAACCAACGCTTCATATAAATTTCCATTTATATTTTCGCCCAAACTTGTATTTTGCCTCTTTTGAAGAAAAGAGGTTAATTTTAAATCTGCTCCTAAAACATTTAAGGATTTTCGACTTACCAGTTTGGAACGCATCTGAGTAAGATAACCTTCTTTTTTATCAGGTGCTTGATGGTATAAATAGTCAGATACTATACTTGATAATATGGAATCTCCTAGAAATTCTAATCTTTCGAAATTCTTATTATCATTTGTATTAATTGAGGAATGAGTAAAGCACTCATAGAAAATCGACAGGTTGGATGGTTTATATCCAATAAGATTTTCAATTTTCTTATTAAAAGTTGTTTCCTCTTTTTTTTTAGAATTTTGTTTAAATAAATATGAACATAAAAGTATTTTTTTCCAAATACTCATTTGTTAGTAATCTCTTATTTTAAAATTTCTTTAAAATAACACATGCATTATGACCACCAAAACCAAAAGTATTACTCATTGCATAATTTACTTGTTTTTCTTTTGCTACATTAAAAGTAAAATCTAATCTTTTATCAAACTCTTCATCGTCAGTAAAGTGATTGATTGTAGGCGGAACTTTATTTTCTCTGATAGCCACAATACAAGCCAAGGCTTCAATGGCACCTGCAGCACCCAATAAATGTCCGGTCATTGATTTGGTTGAATTGATCTGGATGTTGTATGCATGTTCACCAAATAATTTTAGGATAGCTTTTGATTCAGCTAAATCTCCTAATGGTGTTGAAGTCCCATGGACATTAATATGGTTGATATCTGTTAATTCAATTCCGGCATCCTCAATAGCATTTTTCATAACATTATATGCTCCCAATCCTTCAGGATGAGGGGCTGTCATATGATAGGCGTCGGAACTTAATCCTCCCCCAACTACTTCGGCATAAATAGTAGCTCCTCTTTTTACTGCATGTTCATATTCTTCTAGAATAAGGGTTCCTGCTCCTTCTCCAAGAACAAATCCATCTCTATCCTTATCAAAAGGTCTAGAGGCAGTTTTAGGATCATCATTACGAGTAGACATAGCGTGTAAAGCGTTAAAACCACCAACACCACTCGCTACTATCCCGGCTTCAGAACCTCCTGTTATAATTACATCTGCTTTACCTAATCTTAATAGCATTAAAGCATCAATTATAGAATTGGAAGAAGAAGCACAAGCTGAAACAGTTGCATAATTCGGCCCTCTAAATCCATATTCGATTGAAATAAGACCTGCGGTCATATCTGCAATCATTTTTGGAATAAAGAATGGATTAAATCTAGGAGTTCCATTTCCTAAAGCATAAGCGGTAATTTCTTGCTCAAAAGTGTTTAAACCTCCTATTCCGGATCCCCATACAACTCCTACTCTATCTTTATTTAAATCAGAATATTCTAATATTTTACTGTCGATTACCGCTTCTTTGGTAGAAATTAATCCAAATTGAGCACATCGATCATATTTGCGAATATCTTTTTTTTCAAAATAATCCTCTGGATTATAATTTTTTACTTCGCAAGCGAATTTTGTTTTAAAATTTGTTGCGTCAAATAGAGTAATTGGACTAGCCCCACTAACTCCGCTTAATAAAGCTTTACAGTATTCTTTAAAATTATTTCCGATTGGAGTTATTGCACCCAGTCCAGTTACTACTACTCGTTTTAAAGCCATACTTGAATGTGTCTTTGTGTAAATTATTGTTTGTTTACTTCTTCAATATAAGAAATGGCTTGACCAACTGTTGAAATCTTTTCTGCTTGATCATCAGGTATTTGAATATCAAATTCCTTTTCAAACTCCATGATTAATTCTACTGTGTCTAATGAATCTGCCCCCAAGTCATTTGTAAAACTTGCTTCTGGTGTAACTTCGCTTTCATCTACTCCTAGTTTATCTACGATGATAGCTTTTACTCTTGATGTAATGTCAGACATAACCTTTTATTTTTTTATTATAGTTCAGTCGGCAAATATAAAAATTTTTTTACTATAATAATATTTTTTAATACTTTTTGATTGAAATGCTCATTCTTCAAAGAATTTATTGCAATTTTATTAACCTTAAAATCAACGCATTAAAATGCATTTAAATAGGACTTAAATTATTAATAATTTTTATGTTTTTCTGTCATATTTTATTAAATTATAGTTAACAATTACAATAAAGTATCATTTAAAAAATTTTCTTTCAATGTAATTTAGCGAATCATAAACTCCTTTTCCATACTTATATGAAGAAATATAATGTGCTTTTTCTTGTAAAGATTTTACCGCATTGTTTACTGCACATCCAAAAAAAGAATTTGTAATCATTTCCAAATCATTATAAGAATCGCCAAATGAAAAAATTCTACTTTTTGTATTTTTTACTACCTCTTCTACAGCTAAATATTTATTTATATTTGAAGAAAATATTTCTATGTAAGAATTTGATGAAGTAGTTATGTGAACCCCTTTAAGATTGTTTTTTAAATCTTCGGTTACTTCTTTTAAATTTTTTTCTTCAACAATTAATATTTTTAATACCTCTTGAAAATTATAATCTTTTAAAGGCAATGCCTGATGATTAACTCCTTTTACTTCTTTGCAGTAAACTTCTGTTTCTAAAGATGAAGCATACCAAGCTTCTTCTGTGTAAAACCATAAGTTTAAATATTGCTGCTTGACTTGCAAAAAATATTTTATGATATCAAGAGATATGGGATAGGTTTTAAATGTCTTGTTTTTATATAAAATATGTGCTCCGTTTAATGCAATTATATAATCAATGATAAGGTCTTCCTGTGAATACATGCTTATAATTCCTTGAAAAGGGCGGCCGGAAGCTAATATAACTTCACCTAATTTTAAAGCTTTATGTAAAGCTTTAATTCCGTAAGCATCTAAGCTAGGTTTGCATGGATCAGTTAATGTTCCGTCAATATCTGTAACAAATATATTTTTCATAATATTTTACTATTTCTTAAAATTAATCAATATTATCTGAATTATAAGTTTTGATTACCTTTGAGATATTAAATATTTAGTATGTTATCTTCTATACCCTTAAAACAAATTTTATTTCTTGATTTGGAAACCGTTCCTCAACATGAAAATTGGAACGAATTATCTGAAAGAACTAAAGTTTTATGGGAGAAAAAAACTCAATTTCAAAGGAAAGAAAATGTTTCCCCGGAAGAGTATTATTATGAAAGAGCAGGAATACTTTCTGAATTTGGTAAAATTATATGTTTATCTTGTGGATTAATTATCGAGGATAAAAAAATTCGTATTAAAAGTTTTTATGGTGATCACGAAGAAAAAATATTAATTGAATTTAATGAATTATTAAAATCAAATTATTTTAAATCCAATTTGATTTTATGTGCTCATAACGGTAAAGAATTTGATTTTCCTTATCTCGCCCGGCGAATGATGATTCATCAAATAGAGCTGCCTAAAATTTTAAGATTTCACGGTAAAAAACCATGGGAAATTCAACATCTTGATACTATGGATTTGTGGAAATTCGGAGATTATAAACACTATACATCACTGGATTTATTATCTCATGTTTTCGGATTGCCTTCTCCTAAAGATGACATGAATGGCAATGAGGTATCTGATGTATATTATAAAGATAAAAATTTAGAACGTATAAAAACATACTGTGAAAATGATGTGATAACGCTTATAAATGTATTTCGTAAAATGAGATATGAATCCGTTCTTGAAAGAGAATAAATTTGTTTATTTATTTTCTACCCGCAATTTATTGTTTTCCAAAAAATAGAAGCATGTCTGATAATTAGCTATTGCTTCATCAGCCATAGAAGTATCAATGGATTTTGATTTTTTCATTTGAGTTCCTTCTATCACATTATATTGTTCAATTTTTTGGTTGGGTGATAAAACAATTAATTTATTATCTTTTAAATATCCTAATTTCTGATAGGTTGCGATTAATGCCCGTGGTTGATAAGTAGATTCAAATACATCTTGCCCATAAAAACGTGATGAATAGGAAAAATGTAATTTACCAAAAAGTGTAGGCATAAGATCAATTTGGGAAACCAGTTTTGAAAACTTTTCCGGTTTTATAAATCCCGGAGAATATATAATTGCAGGTATTTTGTATTTATCCAAAGGAATATCTTCTTTACCGGCACTTGAGGCACAGTGATCTGCTACAAACACGAATACTGTATTAGGGAACCAAGGACGTTTTTTTGCTTCTTCGATAAATCTACCAATAGCATAATCCGTATATTTTACGCCTCCTTCTCTGGATTTACTGGTATTAGATATATCTATTTTCCCTGAGGGATAGGTAAATGGCCTATGATTACTTACTGTCATAATATGTCCGAAAAAGGGAGACTTATGTTTACTATTTTCATCAAACACATGGATGGCTTTCATAAACATATCTTCGTCACAAACTCCCCATATATTAGCAAAAGTTATTTCATCTTTTTTAAAAGAACTTCTATCTATAATATTATACCCATTTCCTTCAAAAAAAGTATTCATATTATCAAAATATCCATATCCACCATAAAAATATTGAACGGTATATCCTCTGCGTTTGAATAAATACCCCGTAGAAAACATATGATCATTGTTATTTCTTTTTATTAAACTTTCACCGGGTGATGGCGGGATACATAGGGTGACAGATTCTAAACCTCTAACGGTTCTATTACCGGTAGCATACATATCAGTAAAAAAAAGTCCTTCTTTTGCCAACTTATCTAAGTTAGGTGTCAAATTTTGAGTATTTCCAAATTCCTTTAGAAAACCGGCACTCATACTTTCTATGGTTACAAGAATAACGTTTTTATGAAGTTCCGGAAGAGTATCCTTTATAATTTTGGTATTATTTTTTGCAGACCATTGATTTTCATAAATTTTATTAATTAATGAAAATGCTTTTTGTAAGGGCAATTTTGCATAAAATTTATCATAGTTTAAGGAACTGTCGCTATATGCATTACAAAATCGAACTAATCCATTTGCTTGTAATTCATTTACAAAGGCATTATCTGAATTTTCATACTTTTCATTTACTTTTAAAAGAAAAATCGCACCGATAAATAGTATTATATAAACTATACTGTTTATTAATTTTGTTTTAAAATTAGGTAAATCTTCAAAGTAATTTTTGGATTTTTTGAGATAAAATATGGTAATCAATACTGAGATTACTATTAATGCAGAGAACATGGGAATAATAGGATAGGATTCTAAAATATTCCCGATTACCTCATTGGTATATATTAAATAGTCAACAGCTATAAAATTATATCTTACCCCGAATTCATTCCAGAATAAAAATTCACTGATTACATTGAAATTAATTAAAAAAATGTATAAAAAGAAAATAAAAAAGTATATGCAATAACGCCATGTTTGCCTTATTTTAGGGATCAATAGTAATATTATATATGATGAAGCTTTTATTAGTACAAATGTCTTTATTATTTTAGGAACAGCACTTCCATAATCATCAAAAACCGTTTTAAAAAGAAACAAATAACCAATTAAAATCAAAAAAAGACATAATATAATGTATTTTAAAGGTGATTTAAATTTTGAATCGGTAATAAAGATTAAGTGTATCCAAAAAAACGCAAATATTATAATTGATACACCAAAATCATTAAGTATGCCAACAGAAAATATTTTTAAATAATCAATAAATGAAAAATTAGAATCCGTAACAGGTGAAAAGAGAAGAACAATTCTTAAAATTAAACCAACTATTATGTAAAAACTTGAAATCTTTATAAATGGCGCTAATAATTTTCTCATTAATTATTTATTATATTTTCTATTAATTTTTTGTTATTTATAAAATGAAAAATATTATTTTTTTTTATACTAATTAAAACAAATAATTTAATTTAACAATATTATAATCATTATTTCTACTAATATAATTCTTTTCAGTTATAATATATGATCAAACATAAAAAATATTTTAATTCACATTTTGTATAAATAAATTTAGCAATATTTTCATTTTTTATTCCTGTTACGTAAATAAATATTAACTTAAATTAATATTTACATTTATAAATTCTTAATTTGAAATAATTTAAATTATTTACAATTTAACATCTTGTTGAATTAATTAATATTTTTAGCATTATATAATAAAAGTTACAATTTTTTATCAATTATATGATATAAAAAAAGGTAAATTAATTTACCCTTTTTTATCTATTAAATTTATCCATTCTAAGGATTAGTAAAAGATTTATTCATCTATTCAAATAAGAAATCTAGAGAATGAAAAAAATTTAATTCTAATCATATTTAAATTTATTTAGCATGTATCCACTAAAATTTTCTTTTACTTCCAATAATTCCATTGTAAACCATCAAAAATTGCTATACATTGACTTGCTGTATCATAACAAATCATCCCCGGATGTGGACTTTTTACATTTAAATGAGGATCGGAAATTTTTGGTAAAATTAAAGCTTTATCGGCCGCCTCTAAGACTAATACTCCTTCGGGTGTTGAACTCGTATAATCTCCGATGACAACCCCATTTCCTTTTTCAACAGAATTATTAAACTCTACATTGGAAACACTGCCCGTTCCGGATAAATCCATCCAACTTTCATTTACTTTCACTTTAACTACCGCATCTTCTTTATCCATTAGAAAAGTTCCATCAACCGCTTTCTCCGGTAACGTTTCAACGATAGGCAATAGTATACCTTTAGTAGTCCCTTGACTAAAATCTAAAATTCCACCTTTATCCACCTTCTTTTTACCAATAGCAACTTGCGCATTTGAAGTTACTGTTAGGAGCAATATAAATAAGATCAATATTTTATTTTTCATATCATTTTTCATTTTTTGAGTTATTTTCAATTTTGCTCGTCAAAAAATTATTGAGGACAAGTTCTTTCTATACAATGCCATTCCTCACCGTTATACAATTTAATACATTTATCCGTAGTATCATATATAACCATTCCTTCAACTAGTTTTTCCTGAGGAATTAAATCAGAACTTGTTCTTGTAATTACAAAACCTTTATTTTTTGATTCCAAAACTATAAATCCATTGTATGTATTAAAAGGCCACCCTTTCAATTCTTTTTCAAGAGTGGTAATTCCAATTTTAGAAACTTCAGTTGAAGGTTCCAGATTAGGATCTAATGTACAAAATGGAACAGGTGTACAGAATGAAACCAAAACAAAGTTATTACCGTCTATATCAATGGAGGCACAATCAATTTCGGAAGATGTCGTCATATCTATATTTATTTCCATTTCCGTAAAATTATTAGGCAGAATTTCAGGCGCTTTAATTTTAAAGCTTAATGTATGATTTCCATTCGGTAAGCTAAAGTCTTCTATTTCGAACTCATTATCTTCAATATCTTCTGTGTTAATTGTACCGTCCGTCATTTTAAAAGAAGTTTTTAAACTTCCTTTTACATATTTAAATCCTTCACTAAATGATGCATTTAAGGTTACATTATCCAATAAAGAATTAGGATTGTTTATATCCATTGTAACTAAAATGGCATCATCTTCTGCAATACAAGTTTTATCCACTCTAAGATCGCTTATTATAACCGGACTTGGTAAACCTGCTGCAACAGCATTTACAGTGGTATTACCACAACCATCTATAACATCACAACTTTCATAGGTTACATTTTCATCATTACGATTTAAATATTGTATAGAAGCCCTTGTAAAATAGGATGCTGTTTTATCTTCTGTAAATTTTGCTCTAGCCGTAATAATAGTTGTAGTTCCACCGGGAACTTTTATTCCTTTTATAGAAAGCAAATCACTGTCTCCATATTCTTTAGTTTCAGTAGTAAAATCTCCGTCTTCAACATTTAAAGATTCTTTCACCCATTGCATACCTTGCGGTAGTTGGTCTGTCAAATCTATTAATTTGGATTCGCAATTGGTATTCATGATTTTAAATATAAAAGGCACTTCTTCACAGGTAAGGGTGGATTCAGCAACTTTAAGTGTAAAAGCAAGACCATCCTCATTAACTTCCACCGGTTTTGGACAATATAGCTTTATAGCCCCAATACCTACCATTTGTGATCCCGTCGCAGGACGTCTATTATAATGAACTTTATATTCAATAACTATCTTCTCGACAGCTACGGAAAAATCTACTAAAACTTTTCCTCTGGCAGCGGTATATCCTGAAGATCTATAACCACCCGTAGCTTTTGCTGTTGCTATATTCTTATCAATAGTATAAGAACTTTTCTTTTTAGGTGCTACGTGTATAAGCTTTGGTTTAACAATTCCTCCTCCGCAAATTCCGTAAACATTAATTTCATCTGATCTGTACGCCTGGGTATCAATATCAAATATTTCAAACATTGCAGCAGCAGCTCCTCCAGTAAATGAAATGGTAGTAGTGATAGGTTCTTTATCTTTATCAAAATTTCCATATCGGTAAAATTGCAAGGTTTTACCACTTCTTCTCGGGTATTTATATCGTAGAACTTTGCCCGGATCTGAAATATTAATATTGGCAGAGAAATCATCTCCTAAATCAACCGTTTTATCTAGCTGACCATTATTTGCCGCTCCCTTCCAAATTTGAGGTAGATCAATGGTTTTATATCCGCTGAAACTGCAATTTGTACAAACTCCATCTGACTTAACAGCCCCAAAGGTAAAATAGGTAGTATCTTCTGTAAATTTATAATTAAATTGAACTTTGTTATCTACCCATTCGCCGGGTATAGTATAAGCCCAATTTTCATTTTTAATATCATCATCTGAATTGGCTATTAATAAATAAACTCTATAATTTTGATTAAAAACGAATTCATCTGCAGATTCATCAGCTGAAATAATAACCGATTGTTCATCTAAATTGGTTTTATTTACTAACCATATTCGATTCATTCTTCTGTCTAATCCTCCACAAATAGATTGTGAAAGCTCACTTAAATCTGTAGTTCCCGTATCTCCGTTATTTCCCCAAAATAATCCACTTAGATCATTTTTTAAAACAGACTTTTTACCTTGTCCACATTCGGTACTTTCACCGGCTTGAATAGTCACAATTGATTGTATGTCAGTAGATCGAGCTTTGTTAACAAATATATTTGAATTATCATCACGTACTAACCCGGCAATATTTCTATGATAGTCAGAATAAGGCTGTGTTGATCCTTTCCAAACTTTAGTTTTAATGTCTGATAATATGTAATCAGTCGGTTGTTTTTGTAATTTTACTATTTCCGTACCCGTATTTATATACTTAGTTGTATACAAAGTAATAGCATATTTCATTGCTAAATAGGTTTGTATACGAACTTTTTCATTCTTACTTAACTTTCTTTCATAAAAAAACAATTCGGAAATTAATCCATCAAAAAGCCCGGAATTTAAACTCGCTGCACCTATAGTTCCTCCACTAGCCATTAAGAAATCCGAACCAAAGTTAGTTTCCGGCCTGGATAATGTATCAACAATACCTCCAAAATCATGTTCGATTAAAGGAAATTTCGGATCTATACCTTTATAAGCTTTACTAAGCCTGGTCATATGCAAGGCTGTAGCTCCAAATTCAAATCCTTTTACTGTACCTTGAGTTATAGCTATGGAAGTTGCTATTCTTCCTGTTCCATAATTAGGATTGAAACCTACCGCCGGGTGTCTGGTTTTCACCGTAACTGGATCCACTCCACCAAAGCCGTGGGTATAGGTTCTAACTGTTGATGGAGACGCGAAGCTATTATAAATGATGAAAGAAGTGGTATGTTCCGGCGCATTAGTACTCATAGGCCCCTTCTTTATAGCAAGTGCGGAATTTTGACTAAAATATATACTTGGAAAGAAATTCATTTTACTATTACATGAATCATACACCGGCTCCATTTTAAAGTTATTATCCACTAATGAAAAATAATAATCGTTTTCATTAACGGTTTGGTCTTTCCAAATCAATAATTTAGAGCTTTCACCATCAAACACTAAACTCTTCTTGTCATCTGCTTTTAACCACAATCTTAATCCATTCAATACTCCCCCCGGAGCAAATCCGTATAAAGCATAACTTATATAATCTCCATCATTAATTTCAACATTTCTGGCAACTTTATTTTCTACTAGATAAAATCTGGTGTTTTGGGGCTCAAATTTTCCATCAGGTGAAACTAACAAAATCTTTGCCGTCAAACTTGGTTGTATATTTACTACATAGGAACCGGATCCTGATGTCTGTGCTTTTAAGGTCACCTGATTTCTATAATCGATTCTAAATGGCAATTTACCGTTTGCATAAGCAGTGCCTTCAAGATAATTATAATCTAATAAATAATCTTCTAATCCATTAGAACCTAACATCAAATAATCTTTGTTTTTTAAGGTTCCGTTAGCTAACTTATTCATATCTGCGACTTCATTACCAACAAAAATGGTCATAAGGTCTCTATCATAACTTACAGATTGCTTTTGATATAAATCAGAACTATCATCTCTGGCTATACCAAAAATATCATGATTAAATCCTGCATTTATTTTACCATCCCAAACTTTGTTCCCATAAGAGTCATAATAATCCGGTTCAGATTCACTATGTAATGTAATTCCATATTTAATCGCTAAATAAGAATTAATTCTATTAAAGTCTTTGGAATCTATGGGTGTTCCTTTATTTCCAGAAAGAACAATTATTTCCTGAACATTACCTACAAAAGGATTGAAATAATTTAAAGTTTTAGTATAGAGTTGTCGAGCTCCGATAAGACTTAACGCCGGAATTTTATTGTCCATTGCAAATCCGTTAAACGAATTGGAAATACCATTGAATATGATTCTTTGTTCAACATATTTATCATTGGTTCGTTCAACTGCTACCACTCCATACGTTTTATTTATACTATTGGAATGCATTTGAACAGTATTAGACGGATTATACCCATTGGTTAATGCGGGATTTCCAAAATACCATCCTTGGTTATTATCATTATTGGTATTACTATAATTACTGTTTAAAGCATATAATACCGATAATCCGCTTGTATTTATTTCAGATACATAGAATATGTAGTAAGATTTATCTGAACTAAAAAAACTTGGTGCAGTTAATACCGGAATTGTAGAATTTGACTGACCGGTATTAGTAAATTGCAAATGTGAATGATAATTCATTAATCCATTTTGATTACGAATAATTGGTCCTTTAAACTCTTTAGCATCAGCAATGACCGAGTGGTCCCGTTTGTATACTGAAATATCTTGCCAAGTACTAATTTCAGTACTATCTCTTTCAGTGCTTGGTATATCATCAGCTCGTAACCAAAGTTCTGTTAGTAAATTTACACCTCCCGGATTAGGTCGTTCACTGGTAAATGAAAGGTAATCATCATTCTCTATTTCAACTCCTTTAACGATTCCTTCATTAACAGGATAAATACGAGTTTTTGACGGATCAAACGTTTCTACAGAACTAACTATAACATATTTAGCATCAACATTTAATTTCATGTTGACAGTTAGACTTTTGGTTCCTGTTACCTTTGTTTTTAAAGTTCTTTTTAATTTAAAAAATATATCTTCACTCAATATGCTGTTAGAATATTTTTCTCCTTGCAAATGTTCATACCGTTCTACACCAATCTCATCATTAGATCCAAACATCAAAAAAGTGTTATTGTCTAGAATTCCATTATTGTTATCATTTAATTCTACTAATTCATCTCCGACATAAGCGGTTAAAGTTGATAAATCATAGTTAGTAGATTGTTTTTGATATAAACCGTATTGATCATCTCTTCCTAAACCAAACACATGGTTTTGATAGGACATGAAATTTTCTCCGTCCCAAATTTTTTCACCTTTTGAATTAACATAATTTGGAAAAGATATCTCGTCAGCTGGCTCTAAAGAAATACCATATTTAACGGATAAGTAAGAATGAATTTTTTGTAAATCCATATCTGTTAAATAGGTATTTTGAGGGGCAGATAATACAATTATCTCTTGTATATCACCTTCAAACGAATTTGCAGGTGCTGTAGTTGAAGCTCCAATCAAACTCTGTCCGTCTCCCAGCCTTATAGAATAAGATCTTAAAGTGTTTTCGGGAATAGAGTTGAAATAAAGCATCTGGGTTAAAGTTGTACTATTAGGACGAATTATCCCGACTATACCATAATTTTTGCCTTGACTGATTTTACTTCTATAAGTTCCAGCCGCTGTAGTAAAATATGGGATTCCCGAATACCATCCCGAATAATTATATTTTCCGGCATTTAATGTATAAACGTAAGATATACCTGTTGTTTTTTCTAATTTTGATACGTAAAATACATAATACGCTTTATTTGCAGAGATTTTCAAATCCGGCCCTACTAAAAAGGCTCTTGATCTTGGCGCAAAATACATAGACGGTTGAAAATTCATTAAATCCCCTGTTTTTTTATAGACCGGCAATAAATTATTAAATTTCTTATGATCTCTTCCATTACCGGATACATCCTTCCATAAATCCACCGTTTGATTATCCTCCAATGAGCCGACTCCCCCTTCTTGAGGCTGGTCTGCTTTTAACCATAACTCTACATTGCTATCAAACCCACCGGGACTTTGTCCCAACAAAAGTATGGGTATTACAAAATAAAACAATAATGAATAATAAGTAATTGATCCATAATTAGCTTTTCTTTTCATATAATTTAGTTTTTTATACAGTTACAATTCTATTGAATTAAATAGAATTTTAGCCATACATCAATTCATCATAGTAATACATTTTAAAAAATTATTTAGGGTTTAATTTATCTTCTATAATAAACAATGATCTATTATTTATCTGCAAAGAATAAAAATGATATTAACAATATATTATCTAATCAATTATAATGTATGTTTTTTAACCTGCAAATGTAACAAAGTATTAACAAAGAAAATAAGCATTATATACATTAAATGTACATTATATCTCATTTAAAATTATAAGTAGTTAATTTTAAATATCTTAGTTTTTAACGCTTATTTAATATTTTTTTAAACTAATTTTAAAACATGAGGTATATAAATTTTTATTCTGCTTTAGAAACATATTTATTTAAAATAAATAAAAATTTAAATTGCACAATCAAAAAAAACAACTTATCTTTGTAGGATTTTAAAAAATCGATTTAATAAAAAAGTTTGTATAATCACACTAATTAAATCTTTTGAATAATTCTGAATCATTACCTAAAACAATAAACAAAAAAGGAAGAATTACTTTTAACAAAAAGTTTATCCCTCTACTATTCCAGATTCAGGGCAAGAAATCATCTTTAGAAGATATCGGAAATATTTTTTTAAAATATTCATTTAAAACATCTTATTATTTAAGATGTTTTTTTTTATTTTTAAAAAGCAATAATAAAAAATATACTATTATAACACCAATTAAACTAATATATAAATAATGAATCATTTTATCACTTTAGAAAATCTTGATCTAAGTTTGATTGAGGAATTAGTGGATGATGCGATAAGCTTTAAAAAGAAAAAAGCTTTTCCAAATCTGTCTAATCATTATATATCCAACCTTTTTTTCGAGAACAGTACTCGAACCAAACTCAGCTTTGAAATGGCTGAGAAAAAAACAGGAATGGAAATTATATATTTTGATGCAGAAAGTTCAAGTGTTAAAAAAGGTGAAACTCTTTATGATACAGTTAAAACTTTAAATTCCATAGGGGTTGAATGTTTTGTTATAAGACATATGCAAGATAGATTTTATGATGATTTAATTACAAAAATAGAGGTGCCTATCATTAATGCCGGTGATGGTTGCGGAGACCACCCTACCCAATCTTTATTGGATTTAGTAACCATATATGAGGAATTCGGCACTTTTAGAGATCTGAATATAGTAATTGTTGGCGATGTGATACATAGCAGAGTAGCTCATTCAGATGCTAAAATTTTAAAAAGACTGGGATCTTCTATAACATTTGCGACTCCGGAATTTTGGAGAGATTCCAGCATGACTATGGGAACCTATGCTTCTCTTGATTCAGTAATACAAGATGCAGACGTTGTGATGTTATTAAGGAATCAAAACGAAAGACATGCGAAACAATATGACGAAAAAAATTTTTTAGAATTATATGGATTAACAAAACAGAGAGCCGATAAAATGAAATCCTCGGCAATCATTATGCATCCGGCACCTATTAACCGTAATGTTGAGATTGATGAGGATCTTATCGAATCTTCAAAATCAAGAATATTTACGCAGATGACGAATGGAGTTTTTGCCAGAATTGCTGTGCTTAACTATGTTTTTAATTCATAACCATATTCAAACCACTATAATAAATTAACAACCCTTGAAAAGAAAATTAGTATTAGAAAACGGATTAGTATTTAATGGCGAAGGCTTTGGGAGTGACCAATTCACAATCGGTGAAGTTGTTTTTACCACAGGAATGACAGGTTACCAAGAAACCTTATCAGATCCTTCCTTCCACAAACAAATTATTGTTTTCACCTATCCATTAATAGGGAATTATGGAATTAATTCCAGCGATTTTGAATCCCTTAATTCTTTTGTAGGTGGAATTATCGTTCATGAATACGCTGAAACAGAATCTCACTGGAAAAGCCAAATGAACATCGATTCTTTTTTGAAAAAACAAAATATTCCCGGTTTAAGCGGTATTGATACCCGCGCCTTGGTAAAAACCATACGAACCAAAGGCAGCATGAAAGGTAAATTCTGTGATGAAAATGAAAACATTGATGAAGTAATTAAATCTCTACAAGAGACCAAGTTAGGACATCATGTTCCCGAAGTTTCTACACCAAGAGCCTATAGTGCTCCAGCAGAAGGACACAGAATTGTATTGATAGATTATGGAATGAAAAAAAGCATTTTGAAAGAATTATGCTTACGAAATTGTGATGTAGTGGTAGTACCTTATAATACAGATTCAAGCTCTATATTAGAATTAAACCCCGATGGAATTATGCTCTCCAATGGTCCCGGTAATCCGGAAGAATTAACCGAATCTATAAACACTATAAAAGAATTGAGCGGAAAAGCCCCGATATTCGGAATTTGCTTAGGTCACCAATTATATGCCCTTGCACATGGAGCTAAAACTTTTAAGATGTTATTCGGACACAGAGGTGCAAATCATCCGGTAAAAGAACTTGCCACTAACAGAGTGTATATCACTTCTCAAAATCACGGATATGTAGTTGATGAAGAATCTTTACAAAACACAACTTTAGAAGTAACGCATCGAGCTTTAAATGACGGAACTATAGAAGGATTACAGGATAAAAAGAATTGGGCATTTACTGTCCAATACCATCCCGAATCCAGTCCGGGGCCTCATGATAACGAATATTTATTTAACCGCTTTATGTCTATGGTAGAAGAATTTAAAAATAAATAATAAAATTCTTTATATCCGAATAGTTAAGCACTATCGAATTATTACTAGGTTAAAAAGGATTAATGTAAAAGAATTAGTAAAAATTCATATAAACTGAAGTCATTACTTCAAACTAAAAATTAAAAAACAACATGCCAAAACGCACAGATATAAATAAAATTCTTGTAATAGGTTCAGGACCTATCATTATCGGACAAGCTGCCGAATTCGATTATGCAGGAACCCAGGCTTGCCTGGCTCTTAAGGAAGAAGGATACAAAGTCGTTCTTGTTAATTCGAATCCTGCAACGATCATGACCGATAAAGAAATTGCCGATAAGGTATACATGGAACCGTTAACATTAGATTTTCTTCAACAAATTATTGCATTAGAGCGTCCCGATGCATTGTTACCTTCTTTGGGAGGACAGACCGGACTTAATCTTGCCGTTGAATTAGCTAAAGCAGGTACTCTAGCCCAATATGATGTTGAAATCATCGGAACCAAATTATCTTCCATTGAGCAGGCCGAAGACAGAGATTTGTTCAAACAATTAATGGAAAACATTAATGAACCTATTGCAGAAAGTATAATTGTTAATGACGTGGAGTCATCGGTGGAATTCGCTAAACAAATTGGTTATCCGATAATTGTTAGACCTGCTTTTACTCTGGGAGGCACCGGAGGTGGAATAGCAGAAAATGAAACCGAACTAAGGGAAATTACTGATTCCGGATTAAAATACAGTCCGGTTCATCAATGTCTTATAGAGAAAAGTATTGCCGGATATAAGGAAATTGAGTATGAAGTAATGAGGGATGCCAATGACAATGCCATAGTAGTTTGTAATATGGAAAATTTTGATCCGGTGGGAATACACACCGGAGATTCTATTGTTTTCGCTCCAAGTCAAACTTTAGCAGATCAAGAATATCAATTACTTAGAAATTCTGCATTAAAAATAATCCGCGCTTTAAAAATTGAAGGAGGGTGTAATGTTCAATTTGCTTTAGATCCTTCCAGTAGAGATTATATAGTCATCGAAGTAAACCCAAGAGTTAGCCGTTCGTCTGCATTGGCCTCTAAAGCTACCGGATATCCGATTGCAAAATTAGCGGCTAAAATTGCGGTAGGATTAACTCTGGACGAAATGAAAAATCCGGTAACTAATACTACTTATGCTTGTTTTGAACCTTCGCTGGATTATGTTGTTGCCAAAATCCCTCGATGGCCTTTTGATAAATTTCAAAGTGCCAACAGGCATTTAGGAACTCAGATGAAAGCCACCGGTGAAGTTATGGCTATAGGAACTTCAATTGAAGAATCATTATTAAAGGCTGTACAATCTTTGGAAATAGGTTGTTTGCATTTAACTAAAAAAGATATGACGCCGTATGATCCTTCGACTTTGGAAAAGAGACTTAAAAATGCCGATGATGAACGTCTGTTTTTAATTGCCGAAGCTTTACGAAACGGTGTAAGTATTCAAAAAATACATGAAATAACCAAAATAGACTTATTCTTCCTGGCTAAAATATTACATATCATCAATATTGAAAAAGAAGTTAAAGAAAAACCAAAAGATATTGAGGTTTTAGCAAAAGCCAAAAAATACGGATTTTCTGATTGGGAAATTGCCCAATTATGGAATATGGAAGAAAAGCAAGTGTATTCTTTGAGAAAGGAAAACTCTATTATTCCGGTGTATAAAATGGTCGATACGTGTGCTGCTGAATTTATATCCACAACCCCATATTTTTACAGTACTTACGGTATTGAAAATGAATCGGTACGTTCTGATAAGAAAAAAGTGATTGTATTAGGTTCCGGACCTATACGAATTGGACAAGGGGTGGAATTTGATTATGCTACCGTACACAGTGTTTTAGCCCTTAAAGAGTCAGGATATGAAGCTATTATCATCAACAGCAATCCGGAAACCGTTTCTACAGATTTCAGCATTTCTGATAAACTTTATTTTGAACCTTTAACCAGAGAATCCATCACTTCTATTATAGATTTAGAAAAACCGGACGGTGTTTTAGTTCAATTTGGTGGTCAAACGGCCATTAACTTGGCTCAAGCTGCCATAGATGCCGGAGCAAAAATATTGGGTACTACGCTGGAAGATATAGATCGAGCTGAAGACCGTAAAAAATTCGAAGAACAATTAAACGAATTAAATATCGCTCGTCCTAAAGGCGATACGGTATTTACGTTAGAAGAGGCCTTACATGTAGCTAATTCCATTGGTTATCCGGTTGTTATTCGTCCTTCTTATGTTTTAGGAGGAAGAGCCATGCAAATTGTATATCAAGATTCTGAATTGGAACGATATATGAAAGAAGCGATCAATGTTCATGAGAAACAACCTATTCTAATTGATAAATATTTAATTGGAAAAGAAATTGAAGTGGATGCAATTTCCGATGGCGAAAATGTTTTTGTTCCCGGAATTATGGAACACATTGAAAAAGCCGGAGTTCATTCCGGAGACTCTATTGCTGTATATCCATCCCAAACGTTAACAAAAGAAGAAAAAGAAGAAATTATCAGACAAACTCAAGCATTAGCCAGAGGATTTAAAATCATTGGATTAATGAATATACAGTTTGTTTTAATGAGCGGAAAAATATACGTTCTGGAAGTTAATCCGCGTTCCAGCCGAACCATTCCATTCATGAGCAAAGTAACCGGTATTCCTTTAGCAAAAATAGCAACAAAAGCTGTTTTAGGCCAATCTTTGAAAGAGCAAGGGTATGCTATGGATTGTTATTCGGAACCTCGTAATATATACATTAAAGCCCCTGTTTTTTCATTTGCTAAATTACGTTCTGTAGATATTACGTTAGGCCCTGAAATGAAATCGACCGGGGAGGTTATTGGAAAAGATACTACTTATGAAAGAGCTCTTTATAAAGCTTTAAGAGCGGGGCAAATCAATATACCTATTTTAGGTAATGCCATATTCACAGTAGCAGACAAGGATAAAGCCGAGGCTCTCCCATTAGCGAAGAGATTCTATGATATAGGTTATACAATTATGGCTACCGAAGGAACTGCCAAGTATTTCCGCGACTATAACATTCCTGTTGTTGAAATTAACAAGATTGAAAGTGAAGACAACAATATTGTTAAAATTATGCAACAAGGGAAAGCTCAATTTGTTATTAATACACTTTCTAATGACGGTACAGCTCAAGAAGACGGCTTTTTAATTCGACGAAATGCTGTTGAAAACAGTGTAGCTTGTTTTACTTCTTTGGATACTACCGCAGCCGTAATTCAAGTATTAGAATCAATAGTATTTGATATTAAACCTTTTTAAATTTAAATTTTATAAAATATACTTTCAAAAAAGCCCTGTAAAAACAGGGCTTTTTTGTATTTATAGTTTTTCGATGTTTGTTTTTATTTCTATAATAGTATCTTTTCATATCTGATTACGACTAATATAAATACACAATATGGTAAAAGTATCGCTTATACAAGCTTTATTTTTATCTAGTAAAATACATTTTATATCACTTAATTACGTTTATCGTAAAACTTATTGTAATACATTTTTTACTATAGTAAATTTGATTTTATTTACAAAAGATACAGAATTTATGAAATAAAAAATTTATTTTTGATCAAATTTACATTATAATTATGGCTAAAGAATTGAATTCTGATCTTGGAAAACTCCTATTACGTGTTTCAATAGGCGGATTAATGGTCTTTCATGGAATATCTAAATTATATCATGGACACGATTTTATAAAAGGAATGCTTACTTCAAAAAATTTGCCTGAATATCTATGGCTTGGAGTTCCTTTAGGGGAAGTATTTGCTCCTATTTGTATCTTATTAGGGGTTTTTACAAGGATTTCATCCCTTTTAGTAGCATTTACTATGCTTATGACTTTTTATTTAGTGCATGGGATGGAAGGTTTTTCACTATCGCAAACCGGAGGTTTAAAAGTTGAACTTAACCTATTCTATTTATTAACTTCATTAGCGCTTTTCTTCTTAGGTTCAGGAAAATATAGCGTATATAAAGGTAACAAAGGAATTATGATATAAATGATTTCTTTCTAATTTTTGTTCATTATTTTTTTACTACTATATTAATCCATACATGAATTTTGAAAAAATATTTGCCCACAATGAAACATGGATAGCTGAAAAGTTATCTATGGATAAGGAGTATTTCCAGAAGCTATCAGAAGGACAGAACCCTGAAGTTCTTTATATTGGCTGTTCTGATAGTCGGGTAGCAACTGAAGAATTACTTGGAGCTAAACCCGGAGAAGTCTTTGTCCATAGAAATTTAGCCAATATGGTTATTAGCACAGATTTTAATGTTCAATCTGTAATAACTTATGCTATCGATCATTTAAAAGTTAAACAAATCATTGTTTGTGGACATTATTATTGTGGCGGAGTTAAAGAGGCTATGGAGGCTAAAGACCTGGGACTTTTAAATCCGTGGTTGCGAAATATCAGGGACGTCTATAGAATTCATAAAGATGAATTAAATTTAATTACCGACTCAGAGGAAAAATACAATCGGCTTATTGAATTGAATGTGGAAGAACAATGCATTAATTTAATTAAAACCGCTGCTGTACAAAAAGCTATTATAGAAAGTAATCTAAAGGTTCATGGCTGGATTTTTGACATACGATCCGGAAAATTAATTGACATGAAAATTAATTTCAAAAAGATTCTAAAAGAGATTATGGAAATATATAATCTTTATGAAGGGAAAAGTTTATTTTAATATATGAAAAACCAACGGGTCAATTACCTTTCTCTACTAAATTAAAAAGTAACTTTTTTCCCAATAAAAATATTTATAAAAATAATGGGAGAGTTAACTATTTTGCTAATCTCTCCCAAAATAAAAATAATAAAGTAATTGTTTATATTTTAGTCCATTCGATACCAAAAACTAAATAAGCGATAATTAAGGTAAATACAACATTAAAAGTTTGTGCGCCTAAAAATACTAAAGTAGCTTTTCTGTTTTCTTTATTAATCAACGTTTTAAAATTAGTTTCTAAACCTATGGAGGTAAACCCTAAGGCAAACCATAATCCTTGAAATTTCTTCAATACAGCAAGAACCGGTTTGTAGTGCTCAGTTGGAATAACAAATGAGAATAACAAAGAAGCTAAGATAAAACCTATAACAAATTTAGGAAATCGATCCCAAATTACTTTTAGATTAGGTTTATCAGCAAATTCATTTCCTTCTTTTTTAGTATAACTCCAATAAACAGCTATTAAAAAGGCAGCAATACCTAACAAAACATTTTGTGAAAATTTAACTATTGTACTAATTTTAAGTGCTTCTTCCCCATAAACGGCTCCGGTTGCAGCTACTGCTCCGGTAGTATCAATTGTTCCACCAATCCATGCACCGGCCATTACTTCTCCTAATCCTAATAATTTAGCTAATGCCGGCATAATGATAATCATAGGTACAGCAACTACTAAAACTAGTGATACTACATAAGATAATTTTTTGGAATCTCCTTTTATTGCTCCTGCCGTTGCTATAGCAGCTGAAACTCCACAAATGGATACCGCACTGGAAAGCATCATAGACATTTCCTTATCTATATTGAATTTTTTGCACAGCCAAAAAGAAAAATACCAAACAGAGAAAACTACTACTACTGATTGTATTAATCCCAAAGCACCCGCCTGCATAATATCTTGAAAAATAATGGTTGAGCCTAAAAAAATCAATCCTATTTTCACATACATTTCAGAAGATAAACATCCTTTCATCCACTGAGGAGTACCTATAAAGTTATTGATAACTAATCCTATAAGCAAACAAAATATTACGGTTTCAAATCCCCAATAATTCATTACCGAGTTTCCACCAATCACCATGGCGACTATAGTAAGAATAAACAGTAAGGGAAACCCTTTTGCTGAACTCATAGGTTTTCCTTGTAATAGATCTGCCAATAATAATAAAATATAAGAAACAATAAAAATGATAAAAATGTTTATAAAATTTTTACCTGTTAAAACATTGGACAATAAATCGTCACCGGTGCTCCATTTAAATGTAGGCCAACTTAGTGTATACCCGAATGAAGAATATAAAATAATACCTAATACTATGACCAATCCACCAATTATTGTGGCTGTCCAATCCTCTGTTAAACTCAGTTTTTTCATTTCTTATTTTTGATGTTCTTTAATAAAGTTTTTTAGTTTTATTTTAGATTAAAACTCCGCAAATGTAATAATTCCTATCGAAATAATAGGAATTCAACCAAAATTTTTTACCCAGATTCGCAGTTTGTAGCAAATACACCCTTATATTGTTTATAAAAAATGTATTTTTGCACTATTGTAGAAAATATGAAGAACATAAGAAATTTTTGCATTATTGCCCATATAGATCATGGCAAAAGCACTTTAGCAGACAGACTTTTACAACAAACCAAAACTATTTCTGATCGTGAGCTGCAAGAACAGACCTTAGATGATATGGACTTAGAACGCGAACGGGGTATTACTATTAAGAGTCATGCTATTCAAATGGAGTATGAATATAAAGGGGAAAAATATGTTTTGAATTTGATCGATACTCCCGGGCATGTTGATTTTTCTTATGAAGTTTCTCGTTCTATTGCTGCCTGTGAAGGTGCCTTATTAATTGTTGATGCCGCACAAAGTATTCAGGCACAAACCATATCCAATCTTTATTTAGCGTTAGAACACGACTTGGAAATTATTCCAGTTTTAAATAAAATTGACCTACCTTCTGCAAATCCTGAAGAAGTTACCGATGAAATTGTAAATCTTCTCGGTTGCAAACCTGAAGACGTATTACGCGCCAGTGGCAAGACCGGAGCGGGGGTTGAAGAATTGTTGGAGCAAATTGTGGAAAGAATCCCGGCACCATCCGGATATCCTAATGCTCCATTACAAGCGTTGATTTTTGATTCTGTTTTTAATCCTTTTCGAGGAATAGAGGCCTTTTTCAAGGTTGTAAACGGCAGCATAACTAAAGGTCAAAAAGTGAAATTTATGGCTACCGGTAAAAGCTATGATGCCGATGAAATAGGAACTTTAAAACTAAATCAAGTCCCAAAAGATGTTATACATTGCGGTGATGTGGGATATATTATAAGTGGTATTAAAGAAGCTCGTGAAGTTAAGGTAGGTGACACCATCACATCGGTTGAACGCCCTGCATCTGAAGCTATTGCCGGATTTGAAGAAGTAAAACCAATGGTGTTTGCCGGAATATATCCGGTGGATACGGAAGAATATGAATTGTTGCGTTCTGCTTTGGAAAAGCTTCAACTTAATGATGCTTCTCTTGTTTTTGAACCGGAATCATCCGCTGCTTTAGGATTTGGTTTCCGTTGCGGATTTTTAGGTATGCTTCATATGGAAATCATTCAAGAGCGTTTGGAACGAGAATTTAAAATGACTGTAGTTACTACCGTTCCCAATGTATCTTATAATGCCTATTTAAATAAGGATCCTGAAAAAGCGATTGTAGTACATAATCCTTCGGAACTTCCGGAACCTACGTCATTAAATCGTGTAGAAGAACCTTATATTAAAGCTTCAATTATCACCAAATCAGATTTTATTGGTTCTGTAATGAACCTTTGTATTGATAAAAGGGGCGAACTGACTAACCAATCGTATTTAACTACTGACCGAGTAGAGCTATTTTTTGAAATGCCTTTAGCTGAGGTGGTTTTTGACTTTTATGACAGACTCAAAACTATTTCCAAAGGATACGCTTCTTTTGATTATTCGCCTTGCGGAATGAGAACTTCCAAGCTGGTGAAAGTTGACATACTTATAAATGGTGAGCCTGTGGATGCTTTATCTGCTTTGATTCATCAAGATAATGCCTATACTATAGGTAAAAAAATGTGTGAAAAGCTTAAAGAATTAATTCCGAGACAACAATTTGATATTCCTATTCAAGCAGCACTTGGAGCTAAGATTATTGCTAGAGAAACTATTAAAGCTTTACGAAAAGACGTTACTGCCAAATGTTACGGAGGTGATATATCTCGTAAAAGAAAATTACTAGAAAAACAAAAAGAAGGTAAGAAACGAATGCGACAAATTGGACGAGTGGAAGTCCCGCAATCTGCATTTTTAGCGGTTTTAAAATTGGATTAAGTGTTTTGTTACTTATTTATAGATTATAGACTATAATTTATGCTTATTGTATTTTTTTATAGGAGTATCATGTTATGATAATTGTTTGGATTATTGATTAATTTACCTTCTATAATTATTTTGTGCCTTAATAAATTATAGGATATATACTTACATATATTTTTTATAAAAGGTAAACACATTTATTTCATAGATATTATCTTTTTTATATAAATTAAACTTCTAATTATTATTATTTTATAAACATTGTTTATTATTTTTATCTATAAAAATTATTTGAATATTATTTTTTATGTTTTTATATTTAATAAAAATTTTTTAAATTAATATTTCAATATTTTTTTAAATAATTAAATAAGTATAGTAATCTAAATATGTTTAGTTTTTATGTAAGATTCAAAATCCATTTAATTTTAAATAGATAAACAAATTGTTTATTATTTTTGTGAAAAATTTTTTTATAGATTAATTTTCGTAACCAATCCTAATAATATACTACAAATAGTAAAAAGGGATTACGTGTTCTTTACCATTTAACACAGTTAAGACAATGTATTTATAAAATTTTAACATCGGTTATATTATTGTTATCTATCTCTATTAAAAAAATAGTGAAGAGAATTCTAACCAAGTAGGACAATTTTACAAATAGCATTCTTACAATTATAAATGGATATAGTATTACATATTTAAAAAATTTTTACATAGCGATTTAAAACTCTTATATACTATGATTTTTGAAAAAATAATGGAAGAAATAAATGAGGTAGTGCCTATTTCCAGAGAGGAAAAAGAGTATCTAAAATCTATTTTAAAATTTAAAAAGCTAAACAAAAGAGATTCTCTTTTGCATCAAGAGGAGGTTGAAGATAATTATTATTATGTACTTTCCGGTTGTTTACGAAGCTATATTAACGACAAAAAAGGATTGGAGCAGGTTCTTCAATTTTCATCTAAAGGTTGGTGGATTGCAGATAATGAAAGTATTATATACAATCAACCTGCTAAATTCAATATTGTTGCAGATTTAGATACTGAAATACTTATTTTATCTAAAAAAGCAAAAGAAGAATCTGTTAAAAGGTTTCCAAAATTAGAACTTTATTATAATGAAAGTTTAATCCGCTCTGTAATTTTCTTACGTAATCGTTTATATGAAATATTAAGTTTATCTGCAGAAGAACGATATAGAAATTTTTGTATTATGTTTCCTGAATTAAAAAATTCAATATCTCAAAAACATATTGCCTCATATATTGGTATTACTCCTGAATTTTTTAGCGCTATGAAAAAAAAATTAAAAGACAGGCAAACATGCGTTGAGGAATTTTAATTATATATTCTTAAGTTATTTAAATTTGTGAAAATATATTTAAGCTTTAAAAAAGGAGATAAAGATAGTTGATAAATAATGTATTTATTTTAAATTTACTTTATGGACCTAATAAAATATTGCATACTATTATTACAAGAAACCAATCAAGTTACTTTACCTTCTTTTGGAAAATTTGAATTAAAATTTAATTCGGTGAGAGAGGATCAGGAAACTAATCAACTACTCCCCCCCTCCTATTCCCTTTCTTTTACTCAGCAACATAATCTCAATGATATCGCTTTAGCTAGCATAATTGCGGAATTGCATTCAATAGATGTTGAGAGAGCTAAAGATTTTGTTTATCAGACAATTAAGGAGTGGAAAAAAATTCTAAAATCGGAACCATATTTAACCATTGAAAATTTAGGAACATTTACAGCTGAAAAAGAAAAAATTATTTTCAGTTTGAGTGAAAAGAGTTTTGTTACTTACAAAAATTTTGGTTTACTTCCTCTATAATTGAATTGAAATTCATGAAAGCTAAAACTCCCTCTGATTCAAGGACCATAATGACCACCATTGTACTAACGAATGAAACTAATGCTTATAATAATATGTTTGGCGGGGATTTACTTTCTTTAATGGATCGAGCATGTGCCATAGCCGCTCAAAGACATGCGGAAGCTAAAGTTGTGACTGCTTCTGTTAATCATGTTTCCTTTTCAACACCTATTCCATTAGGAAGCACCGTAGAAGCCATAGCTAAGGTTTCTAGAGCTTTTGGATCTTCTATGGAAGTATTTGTCGATATATGGGTAGATGATGCAATAAATCATACAAAAACCAAAACCAATGAAGGGATATATACTTTTGTAGCTTTAGATGAATTTATGAAGCCTAAAAAAATACCTGACTTAGTACCTGAAACTGAAGAAGAAATAGTTAGATATAACTCAGCCCTTCACAGAAGGGAATTATCTTTGCTGCTATCCGGAAGAATTACTCCTTCAGAAGCTGTTGAATTAAGAAAAATATTTACGATGGATAAATAAAATTAAACAGTTTCGGTAAAAGTCTGTAAATGCAAATGATCTCCATCGAAAACGGCATAGGTATAATACGAAATCCAATCCCCTAAATTTACATAGTGGCTGTTTTTATCTTCACCAATCAATAAATCCATAGGTAAATGACGATGTCCGTAAATAAAGTAATCATAATGTCTTTCATTCAATTTTTCTTTAGAAAAGACAATCAGCCATTCATTATCTTCCCCTAAGAATTTAATATCTTCCTCCCCGCTAATTAATTTATTTTTTCTTGATAAATAAGTACCTAAGGCTACTCCTACATCCGGATGCAACCATCTGAAAAACCATCGAGCAACAGGATTCGTAAAAAGTTTTTTCATTCTTTTATACCCACGATCTCCCGGTCCCAATCCATCTCCATGAGCAATAAAAAAACTTTTGTTGTTGATTATAAATGTTTGTTCTTCGTTAAAAACTGTTATTGCTAATTCTTTTTGAAGATAATCTCTCATCCATAAATCATGATTTCCGGTAAAAAAATATATTTTAACCCCCGAATCTGAAAGTTCAGCTAATTTTCCTAATATTCGAACAAACCCTTTGGGTACAACGGTTTTATATTCATGCCAAAAATCAAATAAATCCCCTAATAGGAATAATACTTGAACATCATGTTTAATTTGTTCTAAAAATTTTACGAAAATCTTTTCTCTTTTTCTGGATGAAACATCATCAGGTGCTCCTAAATGCTGATCAGAGGCAAAATAAACTTTTTTGCCTGCCGTAAGGTTAATTTCTATTGGTCTTCCCTTATCCATTCACCATATGACGTTTCGGTTTCATATAATTTAAGCTTCGCTAATAAAATATTTTCAGGAAGCTCTGATTGTATCTTTTCGGCAAAATCCATCAACATATTCTCACATGTGGGCTGATAATTCATAAAAATAACTTTATGTCCTTGATTTTGCAATTGCTCTCCTAATTGTTTATGTTCTGTTTGAGCGTTTAAAACAATGGCATGATCTAAAGGATTTATAATTAATTTTTTTACAATAGATTTCAAGTCTCCAAAATCCATAACCATTCCATTTTTAACATGGTGTATATCATTACATGGCTCTCCTTTAACAGTAACATACAATTTATAAGAATGTCCATGAATGTTTTTACATTTACCATCATATCCCCACAGAGCATGAGCTGTTTCAAATGTAAATATTTTAGTCAGCCTTATCACAATAAATAAATTTGTTTATATTACGCAAAGATAATTGAAAAATACTCATGTGGCAAGAAATACTCTCTACCCTGTTTCCTAATAGATGTATTGGTTGTGAAACAATTATTTCTTCATCACAACACTATGTATGCGAAAGGTGTAAAGCTCATTTACCTTTTACTTATATTCCTTTTAACAACGCAAATTCAATTCACAGCCAACTTAACAATTCTGCGAAAATAGAATTTGCATCTTCCTTATTATTTTTCTCAAAAGAAAATATTACACAACAATTAATTCATCATTTAAAATATAAAAATAAACCGGAAATCGGTTCGTGGTTAGCTGAGATTTGGTTTATGCTGAATGAGAACAATCCTTGTTTAAAAGAAGTAAAAACCGTTGTTCCGGTTCCTATTCACTCGAAAAGATATAAAAAAAGAAACTATAATCAAATTTTGCTCTGTTGCAAAAAATTAGCAACTCTAATGAATTGCAATTTCGACGAGCATGTTCTTCAACGAGTTTCTCATACGAAATCTCAAACCCAGTCCAACAGAGAAGAACGTATAAAGAAAATGGAAAACGCTTTTATAAGAAATTCAAATTGTTCGAGTCATTATTTATTGGTTGATGATGTCTTAACAACGGGTGCAACCTTAATTGCATGTACTCAAGAACTGTTAAAAACCAATGATTCTCAAGTAAGTATATTTACTTTAGCAACAACAATATAAATATAAAATATAGAATAATTCAGAAAAAAGCCCTAAATACAAAACTATTGAAGATAAGATAATTAAATATTATCTTTATTCCCAAATAAAAATAAAAATAATTTAATGAAAAGTTGTAAAGAATATTTTTTTTTTATAATTTTATACATTAATTTTAAGTACATAACACTATTATTTTATCAAGGAAATTTTCATAATTTTTAGATATAAATTGCTTATGAAGAAATTTTTATTTTTTATTACGTTGCTTTTTTCAATTAACCTGGTTACTGCAAAAGATTTTCCGGCCAGTATTTTAATGAACTTTTATTTACAAGAGCAACCTTATACTAAATCAAAATTATATCCTAACCCGGCAGTAAATTTTATACTTGTTAAGAATTCAAGTTCTTATAAAATCGATAATATTTCTGTTTTATCCATGGTTGGTACCAATTTAATTGATAAAGATATAATTGACTCCAATCTTAATCAGGAAATTAATATTTCAAAACTTCCTACAGGAAGATATTTTGTTAAAGTTACTTATTCCGATGGAAGCAGAGAAATTCTAACCCTTATCAAGTTATAATTCTAAGCTTTATTAGCAATTATAGTAAGTTTTTATTTGGCATATTAATTGACCTTAGTACACGTACAAACTTTGGAGGTTGCAACATTTCTTATTAATAATCAATACTATACCCATTTAAGATTTAAAAAAAGCAGTTCTCTTTTTTTAGATATCTGAAAGTTTGTCATTAAATCTTTAATACGAAACATTATGAAGTTCGACATATTGTCATTAGATCAAGTTATGCAAAATGATAGTGAATTTATTCCTTTACTAAGCCAGGATGAAGAAGATAAAATGATGAATGAAACTTTTCCTACAGTTTTACCCTTACTTCCGGTAAAAAATGTAGTTTTATTTCCCGGGGTTGTTATACCAATTACTGCCGGAAGAAATAAATCCATCAATTTATTACAAGATGCTCAGCAAAACGACAAGATAATAGCAGTCATTACACAAAAAGATGTAAATGCAGATAATCCGACTATAAATGATATGTATTCGGTAGGTACTATAGGTAAAATATTAAAATTACTTAAAATGCCTGATGGAAGTACCATGGTAATTATTCAGGGGATACGTAAATTTTCTATTAATAATATACTTGAAGAGGAGCCTTATTTAAAAGCAGAAATAACTTTATTGGAAGACAAAAGAAAGGTTTCCAATAAAAATAAAGAACATTTTAATGTTTTATTGGAAAGCCTTCGTGAAACAGCCATTAAAATTATTAATGAAAATCCAGCTATCCCTTCAGACGCTTCTTTTGCTATTAAAAATATTGAAGGCAGCTCCTTGTTAGTAAATTTTGTTGCTTCTAATCTTGATTTGCCTTTAGTAAAAAAGCAGGAATTGCTGGAAGTTAACAGTTTGTTAGATCGTGCTTCCAAAACGTTAAAGTACCTGAACGTTGAGCTTCAAAAAATATCTTTAAAAAATTCTATTCAGGATAAGGTTAACTCCGACCTCAGCAAACAACAACGTGAATATTTCCTACACCAGCAAATGAAAACCATTCAGGAAGAGTTGGGAGGCGTTTCTTATGAAGCTGAAGTTCAAGAAATGAAAGAAAAAGCTTCGAAAAAAAAATGGAGCAAGTCTATAAATGAACATTTTGAAAAAGAACTTAATCGCTTAGTTCGCATGAACCCGCAAACACCTGATTATGGGGTTCAAAGGAATTATTTAGAATTAATGTTGGATTTGCCTTGGGAAAAATATTCTAAGGACAATTTTGATATTAATCATGCTGAAAAAGTTTTAAATAAAGACCATTTTGGCTTAGAAGATGTTAAAGAACGAATCTTAGAGTATCTCGCGGTCCTAAAACTTAAAGGAGATATGAAATCTCCCATCATTTGTTTATATGGTCCTCCCGGTGTCGGTAAAACTTCATTGGGTAAATCCATTGCTTCTGCTTTAGGAAGAAAATACGTTCGTATATCATTGGGCGGGTTGCATGATGAATCGGAAATTAGAGGACATCGTAAAACTTATATTGGAGCTATGCCGGGGAGAATTATTCAATCCATAAAAAAGGTTGGAACATCGAATCCCGTTATTGTTTTAGACGAAATAGACAAAATTAGCACCAGTGGACACGGTGACCCGTCATCTGCTTTACTTGAAGTATTAGATCCCGAACAAAACAGTACTTTCCATGATAATTTCCTGGATGTAGATTACGACTTATCTAAAATATTGTTTATTGCTACCGCCAACAATTTAGCTACCATACAACCGGCGTTGTTGGACAGAATGGAAATTATTGATATTTCCGGATATACTATTGAGGAAAAAGTAGAAATAGCTAATAAATATCTTTTACCAAAGCAAATCCTCGAACATGGACTTACCAAAAAAGATATTTCAATAAGTAAGAAAGAATTGGAATTTATTATCCAAGCATATACTCGAGAATCCGGTGTTAGAGGCTTAGAAAGGAAGATATCAAAAATTGTAAGGAATATTGCCTTACAAATTGCTCGCAATACTGAATACAACAAAAAATTGAGTCAAAATAAAATTATCGAAATCCTAGGTCCGCCTATGATGCCTGAAATGTCTGAAACTAATAAAGTTCCAGGAGTTGTTACAGGATTAGCCTGGACTCAAGTAGGAGGAGATATTCTTTTTATTGAAAGTATTCTTTCTAAAGGCAAAGGAAACTTAAGCATGACCGGAAATTTAGGTAATGTAATGAAAGAATCGGCTACTATTGCTTTGGAATACATAAAATCTAATTATAAAGAATTCGGTATCGATCCGCAAAAAATTGAAGAAAGTAATATACACATTCACGTTCCTGAAGGTGCAACTCCTAAAGACGGACCATCTGCAGGTATAGCAATGCTTACTTCTCTTGTTTCCTCTTTTACCGGTAAAAAGGTTAAGTCTAAATGGGCAATGACTGGTGAAATTACGTTACGAGGAAAAGTTCTTCCGGTAGGCGGCATTAAAGAAAAAATATTAGCTGCTAAACGGGCCGGTATTACCGATGTCATATTATGTGAAGAGAATAGAAAAGATATTGAAAAAATCAATCCTGATTATATTAAAGGCTTAAAAATACATTATGTAACTCAAATGTCTGAAGTAATTGATTTAGCTCTATAATAAAATTATAATAATTATAAGCCTGATTTTCATCAGGCTTTTTATTTCTAATTATAATATATTTAAAATGCAACATTTATCAAATAATAAAATTTAATTTTTTTTGCTTACTGTTAAAATTTGAAAGTAAAGTACTATTAGATATATATAGACTTTAAAATTAGCTATTTTATTTTGTTTACCTTTGATATCATGAAAATAAAAGATATTGAACATTCATACCGTTCTCTTATTAATAAAGAGATTTCAACGGTACAATCACTTAAAAAAAAGATATTTATTATTGCTGCTTTAAGATTATCAGTAGTTCTTATTGCTGCTTTACTTTGTATTTTTACTTGGAAAAACAGCTACCTTACCGGCGGTATCATCTTTGTATCTTTTTCAATATTTATCTTGTTATTAAAGTTACATCAAAAACTGTTTTATAAAAAAAATTATTCAGATTCATTAATAACTTTAGCAGAAAATGAATGTAAAGCTCTTAATTACGATTTTTCATCTTTTGATGGAGGCCCAGAATATATTTCGACTGAACACAGCTTCAGCTACGATTTAGATTTATTTGGCGATCGATCGCTTTTTCAGGCTATTAATCGAACATGCACCTATCAAGGTAAAAAATTTCTTGCCTATCTGTTCCTTACTCCCTATTTAGACAAAAAAACCATTGTGGAAAATCAGGAAAGCATCCAAGAATTAACTTCAAAACAAGATTGGGTAAACCATTTCCGAGTTTTAGGGTCTTTAAACGGAAAATTAGAAAATAAAGAAAATTTTGATTCAAATACATTTCCGGAAACATTTTTATTGCATAAAAATAAATTCTGGGAAATAATGATAAATATTATTCCCTGCTTGTATTTAATCTTACTTGTACTTACAGCTTTTAATAGGGTATCTGCATTATATTTTATTCCTTTATGGATCATAACTTATTCAATTAATGCCTTTGCGAGTAAGCATGTAAATAATATAGTTAATAACATAGAAAAAAAAACAGATGTTTTAAATACCTATACCTCACTTTTTAATGCCATAGAAGAGCAAAATTTTGATAGTTATTTGTTAGAAAAAAATCGTAAAACCCTTATCAAGAAAACTCCTGCATCAAAAGCTATCTATAAATTAAATAGATATTGTTCTCAATTAAATATGTGTATGGCTTATCCGATGATTTTATTTTTCAATCCGGTCTTATGTTGGAGTGTTCGTTATGCTATTAAGATAGAAAAATGGTTAGATATCTATAAAAAGTATCTACCGAATTGGTTTGATTCTCTTTCTCATTTTGATGCTTGGTGCTCCCTGTCAACATACGCATATACTCACCCCGGATATTCATATCCTAAAATAAATACTGAACATTTTATATTTGATGGGAAAGAATTGGGCCACCCTCTACTTAACCGATCTAATTGTGTAACCAATGATGTTAAAGTTTCAAAAGAAAATTATTTTTTAGTAATAACGGGAGCTAATATGGCAGGTAAAAGTACGTATTTAAGAACTATAGGGGTTAATCACGTGTTAGCCTGTATTGGTGCTCCGGTATATGCTAAGTCATTAGAGATATTCCCAGGAAATTTGGTAACTAATTTAAGAACTACAGATTCCTTACTTGATCATGAATCTTATTTTTTCTCTGAATTAAAACGATTGAAAATGATTATAGACAGACTTCATTCCGGAGAACATTTATTTATCATTTTAGACGAAATTTTAAAAGGTACCAACTCTGAAGATAAGCAAAAAGGATCTTTAGCGCTTATGAAACAGCTTATTTCGCTAAAAGGAAATGGCATTATTGCTACGCATGATTTAGTATTAGGCACCTTGGAAGCAAACTATCCCGAAAATATAAAGAACTATCGATTTGAAGCAGAAATTGCTCAGGATGAATTAGTGTTTGATTATAAATTAAAAGAAGGTGTAGCTCAAAATATGAATGCCACTTTTTTAATGAAGAAAATGGGAATTACTGGTATTGAATAAAAATACCTGCCTATTCGGCAGGTATTATATAAATACTAAGTATATAACTTAATTTTTAAAATTTATAGAGATGATTCATCTATATCTAAACGAATAGCAAAGAAATAAACACCAACCGGGAGATCTCCACCATTATCACCCGCTCCAGGTATTGAAGATCTGGTTTCCAATACTTGTTGACGTTTTAAACTGGTACTAAAAGTTAAAGCAATTTCATGCTCATATCCTTCATCACCCGGATTTTTATCTGGAGATTGGATTACTGCAATATAATTTACATATGGAGTAGTATACCCTTGGCTTTTAGCTTCCGGATAGGTTCCAACCATAGTCATTGCATGCTCAGATGGATTTCCATTTACAAAACTATTTTGACTTGCTAAATACCAATTTCTATTATATTTCCCGTTATCGCAAAGATTACCCCCTTGATCAAAAGGTAGAGGTGAGCTAGCAGGATTCATACAAGGAGATCGTTTATTTTTAATGTGAAATTCATCGACTTTTAATTTGCTTAAATCATCTAAATCATGAAGATATGTCCAGAATAAAAATCCCCCATCGTCTCCATTATTATAAATCATATATTTAGCCATTATCATCCAAACACCCGGAGGTAATTTTAATCCTTTACCAGGTTTTGAAATTTCTACATGATCCCCCTCATCTCTATTATTCATTACAAAGTCTGTTCTAAGATCTTTTGTTTCAACCCGCTTAATACTAAATGGTTTGGGCACCCAGTTAACCATACCGGTATCATCATGGAACATTAACATGCTTCCTGCAGCTTCAGATTGATCACTGATACGAATTCCTGGTACGGTCCCATCCGTATAGATATGGACTTTAGCTTGAGGTGTTAGGGTACCAATACCCAGGTTACCATTACTATCAACTATCACATCATCGGAAGTATTAGAATTTCCTTGAGTATTACCTTTTGCATCAACATGAAAAACCCCTTTAGGCTCTGTTGTATTTATACCTACTTGTGCAAAAGCAGAGGAAATTCCTACACTTCCTCCTAACATATATAATAAAAATAATTTTCTCATATAATAAATTTAAAATTCGTATAATTTATTAATCAATAAGATCCGCATCTAATCGAACAGCATAAAAGAAAGAACCTTGAAATTTTGTATTTGATGTTACATATCCGAATTTAACATTACTTGTGCTTCCAAATATTCTAAATTCATGATTTTCCCCTTTAGGAATATTAACCAAAGCTGCTAATTGCGGAGTTCCTGTAAGCCCATCTAGACCTCCATCTTGTTCTAAAGGAACACCTAAAATAGTATTATAAACCTTTTTATTTATATCAGGATATTTAGTAACATTTTTTAAATAAATCCACACATTATTTCTTGGCTTTTCATTAGGAGGAGATACTGTAGGTTTAATTACGAATTTAGAAAGAATCAGCCATCTTCCCTGAGATAGTATTACGGGCTGCTCTGTTAAATCTGCGGCACTTTCATCTAATGGTAAAGGTATATTATCCCCTATTTTACCAGTTTTAATTAAAGGTCTCGATGGCACTACCCATTTGGAATTTCCTAAAGAGTCTATGCTGACCAATATGTTTGCATTAGTTTCATGACCATCTTCCAAACGAATATTTCCGTTTATATCCAGACTAACATCAGGATTAATTTTACCTACCCCTACCTTTCCATAATAAGGAATATTATCTTCTGTTGT
Organism: Apibacter sp. B2912; assembly: GCF_009827835.1. Taxonomy (NCBI): domain Bacteria; kingdom Pseudomonadati; phylum Bacteroidota; class Flavobacteriia; order Flavobacteriales; family Weeksellaceae; genus Apibacter; species Apibacter sp. B2912. The sequence continues at coordinate 157,146 of NZ_WINV01000003.1, read as the reverse complement.
AAATACCACATCATCAGAAGTATTTACCGGATTTGGTATATCGCCATTATCCTTTTTTGCATCAATATGAAATATCGCTTGAGGATGATCGGTATTGATTCCTACTCCTATTGCCTTCTTTTGCGAAATACCTATACCTGTTGCTAACAACAAAATGCATATAGTTAAATATATTTTATTCATGATTTTTTTATATAAAAATTATTATTATAATTAATAATGATCTTATTTAAATTGATCTATTCGTACAGCTCTAAAATAAGGTTTACCTGTTGAAAATCCAGTATAATCTCCATCTACATATACGATTGTATTATGATCTATACTGGTACTGGCATAAGCGCTAACCTTCATAGTTTGCCCATTGTTTATTTTAACCACATGAGTTAGCTGAGGCGTACAGGCACAAGCTCCACCCCGTTCTGTTGCAAAACCAACAGTTGTTAATACTCCTTTATCGGGTGACTGATTTTCGTCATAAAGTAGGGTCCAGATATATTGATCAAAACCATACATTTTTCCACAACCTCCACCAAATCCTGTTGAACTATTTGAAGTTCGTGTAGTGTATTTGAGTTGAATTAGCCATGTACCTTCTGTTAGCTCTAATGGCTTATCTGAAATTTTTACGGCAGGCTTATAACCACTAGGCATATTGGGATCACCGGGTATATATGGAGATGTATTTACAAAATTAGGTGCTGATGTTGATGTTGCATCAAGTCTTGTTTTAATTTGAATAATAGAACCTTCCTTGATCTCCGGCATAGGCCTCGTTTCAGCTACAAAATTACCTTCTGCATCAGAAGCAATAATTTCACCTTTTGACTGTACACCGGCCGGTTTTACTCGTAATGCTTGCCCTTTTGTCCCTATAATTTCGAGCTTTGCTTTCGGAGTTCTGGTACCAATACCTACATTTCCTTCTGAATCTACTATAAATTCATCAAATTCTTGATTTAAATTGCCTTCTTTTCCACTTACAATGTGGAAAACTCCTTGAGGATCTTCTGTGTTTATTCCCACATTTTTGGTTTGAGAGAAAGAACAAACGGAAATCACTCCGAGTAATGAACATAATAAAACTCTCTTTTTCATAATGAATTATTAATTAACATATTACTTATTAATTGATTTTCTACTTTTTAATTTAAAAAATCTATCCTATTTTTAATGATCATCTTTCTTTTTTCATTATAAAAATATAGTACCTACAAGGGCATTAAAAATAGATGAACGCTTAATTTTTTAAACTTTATAACACTTTAACACTAACTTTATGGCGGTAAAGATAAACAAAAAAAATATACAATCACAAAGTTTATATGACATATATATTTTTTATATATTTAAATCAAATAAAGTAATTTTAATTTATTTTTTAAGTATACAGCTAACTCATATTAATAATTTTTAAAATATAAATCTTTTAAATTATATTGATTAAATATTTACTTTATATAAATTTAAAAGTATGCATATAATAGCATTTATATATTAAAAGATCCATTCTTTTTATATCAATTTATATCATTATCAAAAGACGTAAAGTTATTTTAACACTCCTAAAAATTTATAAATTGATTATTTAAGTAAATGTTTATATATATACAGAATTGATATATTAATTAATATAAATTTTAACAAATATTAAGTAGCATAATTCATAAGTTTATTTCATTTCATTCGTGCCGATAAAGTAGTTATTTACATTGATTATTGTTTTCTTATATTAAAAATAACTTTATTTAATCCTAAATTAATTTGAAATTTTCTTTTGATAATTTTTAATAAACTTTTCTCTATTACTAATAATTGCTTCTAAAGCCTCTAATACATCATTTTTTTCACGGGAAAAACGAGCTCTTACGTTTTCAGGAGTTATATTCAATAATTTAGATGCCAAAATATAATCTCCCACTTCAATTTTTCTTTTTATTTGTTCTACTGTCATAACAATAATATATTTTTTGATATCTTTGTTTTATCTCAACACAAATATATATACATTTTGTTTATCTTAAAATTTTTTTACACGAAATGTATATTTTTATACATGCTATGGATAAAGTTATTATTTTAAATGAAATTAAAAAACACTATGGATACACTAAAGATTCTCAGTTAGTAAAACATTTGGGAATAACTTCTCAAATTTTGTATAACTGGAAAAAACGTAATTCATATAACATTAAATTAATTTATACAAAATGTGAAATTTTCAACTATGAATGGCTATTAACAGGAAACCCCCCTATGTTGAAAAAAGATAATACCATTACAAATAATAATAATTCTATAGCTGAAGAATCAAAAAATATTTTTCTTAAAGGCCAAAAAAATTATATTCCTTTATATAATTTGGACCGTAATGGGGGGTTAAAAAATATTTTTGTAAAAAAATTTGATCAAAATTTAATTATAGAATTTATCAAAATACCGGATTTAGCTGATTGTGATGGGGCAACATATGTTAAAGGCAATTCCATGCTACCAACAATCCAAAACGGTGACATTGTTATTTTTAAAACTATTTCCCTTAATGATTTATTTTGGGGAGAACTTTACTTAGTCGAAATATGCATGGATGACGATTCATTTTATTTATTAATTAAGTTTATACAAAAATCTGAAAAAGGAGATAAATTTATTAAACTTACAGGGCAAGATAATAAAAGTAGTTCCCATGATATTCCTATTTCTAAAATCAATGCAATAGCCCTTATCCGTGGAAGCTTACGAATATTCTAAATGCTTCTCCCTACATTATTTATCTCAATATAATTTATATATAATTTTTTTATACTAATTGTGTTAGATTATTGTAATGTTGTTGTGACAATTTAATAATTTTTAGTATATTTGTCTAGCAACCAAATACTTATATAAACATTCTGTTTATTTTGATCATTTATTTATTTAAATTAATAAGCTATGAAAAAATCTGTCCTATTAAGTAAAATAAAATTATTTTATGGATTTAAAAAAGATTCTGAATTGGCTAAATATCTTAATATTTCACCTCAAACTTTTTCAAATTGGAAAAAACGAAATAGCTTTAATCCTTTATTAATCCACGCTAAATGCCCTGAAATTAGCCTTGAATGGATATTAACCGGAGAAGGTCCTATGTTAAAATCACCAATTTTAGATAATGATTTTTCTTTACCATTATTAGAAGAACCATTAGTTAGATTTGAAGATAAAAGTAATTTTAATATACCACTATATAACTTAGACACCAATGGTGGATTAAAAAATATTGTTCATAAAAAATCTGAAAATACATTCATTTCAGAATTTATAAAAATACCTAGTTTATCTGACTGTGACGGAGCTATTCATATAAAAGGAGAATCTATGCTTCCACTTTTAAAAAATGGTGACATTGTTATTTTCAAAAATGCTTCCATAGATAATATATTTTGGGGAGAATTATATATAATTGAAATCGCCTTATCGGAAGATTCCAATCTTACCTTCGTTAAACATATTCAGAAATCCAGTTTAGGTAACAATTACATAAAATTAGTCAGTACCAATCCTATGTTTGAACCTAAAGATGTTTCCTTAGATACCATAAATGCTATCGGCATGATACGTGCAAGTATTCGATATCATTAAATATTACATAAAATTTATAATTTATTTATAACATATTATGCATCTGTTATTTTTTTAATTATATATGAATTTCACGTAATTTTTTTGAAGATGTAGTAATCAAAAAAAATAATCTAATCTTTTAAAAGTTAAAAGTCTAAAAACCCATGTCATTATGTCATTGAATTTGGTATTTAAAACATAAATATGTCATATTGTCTCGTTTTATTCATTTATTTTCTTATATATAGATTATAAAAACCTATCCACGATTTTGGTTTATATTTTGCTGAGAAAAAATGTAAGAGATTAAATAAAATGGATTTTAATAAATTAACCATCAAATCACAAGAAGCCTTGCAACAATCCCAAGTGATTGCACAAGGATTAGAAAATCAGGCCATTGAACCTGCGCATTTGCTTAAAGCTTTATTGGAAAGCGAAGCCAGTGTGATTACTTTCATATTAAAAAAACAAAACTCAAATTTAGCATATATTAACTCCGAACTTGAATCTATACTAAATTCTTTACCTAAAGTTAGCGGCGGACAAATTTATTTGTCTCAAAATTCTAATAAAGCTTTAAATGAAGCCCAATTAGAATCAACTAAGATGAAAGATGAATTTATAAGTTTAGAGCATATTTTCTTAGGACTACTTTCTGTAAATGACAAAACCTCACAATTATTAAAAAACCAAGGAGTCACCAAAGAAGGCGTACTTAAAGCGATCGAAGAAATCAGAAAAGGAGAACGAGTAACCTCTCAATCAGCAGAAGATACCTATAATTCATTAAACAAGTATGCCAAAAACCTTAATGAATTAGCTCAAAACGGTAAACTAGACCCTGTAATAGGAAGAGATGACGAAATCAGAAGGGTTTTGCAAATTCTTTCTCGAAGAACAAAAAACAATCCCATATTAATTGGAGAGCCCGGTGTCGGAAAAACTGCAATTGCCGAAGGAATAGCTCATCGAATCATTAACGGGGATGTTCCTGAAAATTTGAAGGATAAAACTATTTTTTCTTTAGATATGGGAGCTTTAATTGCAGGGGCAAAATATAAGGGTGAATTTGAAGAACGTCTAAAAGCAGTAGTTAAAGAAGTAACCGCTTCCAACGGAAATATTATTTTATTTATTGATGAAATTCACACATTAGTTGGTGCCGGAGGAGGAGAAGGAGCCATGGATGCAGCGAACATTTTAAAACCCGCATTGGCACGTGGCGAACTTCGTTCAATTGGAGCTACAACATTAAATGAATATCAAAAATATTTTGAAAAGGACAAAGCGTTGGAAAGACGTTTTCAAAAAGTGATGGTTGAAGAACCCGATGTGGATGATGCCATAGCAATATTACGTGGAATTAGAGAGAAGTATGAAGCCCATCACAAAGTACGTATTAAAGATGAAGCCGTAATTGCATCTGTGGAACTTTCCAATCGTTATATTTCCGACCGATTTTTACCGGACAAAGCCATAGACTTAATGGATGAAGCATCGGCAAAACTTCGTATGGAAATGAATTCCAAGCCTGAAGAGTTGGATGCCTTAGACCGTAAAAAAATGCAGCTTGAAATTGAATTAGAGGCGGTTAAACGAGAAGCGGAAAGTCCTACTTCCAATGAAAGCATTAAACAAGCTAATGAGAAAAGGTTAGAAAATGTTAAAGAAGAATTAGCACAACTTAATGAAAAAAGAAATGAGCTAAGCGCTTCCTGGAAAGCAGAAAAAGAAAGAGCGGATAAAGTTCAAGAAATCCGTAAAAATATTGAAGAATTTAAGATTGAAGCTGAAAAGGCTGAAAGATCCGGTGATTATGGTAAAGTTGCTGAATTACGTTACGGAAAAATAAAAGAACAAGAGGCTGAACTTGCTAAGGCTGAAGCCGAACTTTCTGATGATCGACCTAAATTAATCAAGGAAGAAGTTGATTCCGAAGACATTGCTGATGTAGTAGCCAAATGGACCGGTATTCCGGTTACTAAACTGGTACAAAGTGAACGTGAAAAGTTATTAAATCTGGAATCTGTTCTTCACAAAAGGGTTGTCGGACAAGAAGAAGCAATTGAAGCAGTAGCAGATGCTATACGCAGAAACCGCGCGGGATTAAACGATGAAAGAAAGCCTATTGGATCATTCTTATTCTTAGGAACAACAGGTGTCGGTAAAACCGAATTAGCAAAAGCCTTAGCCGAATTTTTATTTGATGATGAAAATTCAATGACCCGAATTGACATGAGTGAATATCAAGAAAAACATTCTGTTAGCAGACTGGTAGGTGCGCCTCCGGGATATGTGGGTTACGATGAGGGTGGTCAGTTAACCGAAGCCGTTAGAAGAAGACCTTATTCTGTTATCTTATTGGATGAAATCGAAAAAGCTCATCCGGATGTTTTTAATATTTTATTACAAGTATTGGATGATGGTAGGCTTACAGATAATAAAGGAAGAACCGTTAATTTTAAAAATGCGATTATAGTTATGACTTCCAATTTGGGATCTCATTTAATTCAAGAAAATTTTGAAAAACTGGAAGGAAATAATTACAAAGAAATTTTAGAATTGACCAAAGAGCAAGTTATGGAACTGTTAAGAAAAACACTTCGCCCAGAGTTTTTAAATCGTATTGATGAAACTATTGTATTTAAGCCTTTAAATAAAAATGAAATAAGAAGTATAATAGATATCCAATTAGATTCTCTTAATAAAATATTAGATAAAAAAGGAATTCGCATGAGCATGACCGATGAGGCTAAAGATTATATAATGAGCAAAGGCTATGATCCTACTTTTGGCGCCAGACCTTTAAAAAGATTGATTCAACATGAAATTTTAAATCAATTATCTAAGGAAATTTTAGGTGGAAAAATTAATGATAATGATACCATCGTTGCAGATTATTTTCCTGAAACCGGTCTAGTTTTTAGAAAAGAAAATTAATAAGAATACATAAATCATAATACATTATTAAATTAAAAAAAGGGTATATAATTTATACCCTTTTTTGGTTTCAGTTAATAAAAGTACTTCATATTATTTTTATTTTATATTTACTTCTTATATTTAGTATTCAACACTTACTATCTTAATTAATAATACATAAATTTAAAGATGATGATATCATTTAAAATTAATTAGTATATTATCATATTAGAAGATAGATCTATAAATAAAACCTGTTAAAAAATGTTTTTAGATAAGTTTGTAACAAAATAAATAATTATTCTACTTATAATACTGAAAATTCATTTACATAAGAATGAAACTAAACAACAGTATAATCGCTTTTTTCATAGTCGGATTTATTTCAGCGCAAAAAGTATGGTCTTTCAATGATTGTTTATCTTACGCCAGAGAAAACAATTTGCAAGTACTTGCTTCTAAACTAAATGAACAAGTTCAAGAAAGTAATTTAAAAATTGCTAAAAAAGAAAAACTACCCGATCTTAAAGGTACTATAACCAACGGTATAACTTTTGGTCCATTGGCTACACAAAAGGTTACCCAAGATGGTGTAACAGATTTTACCATAGACTCCTATTATAAATATACAGAAGGATATCAAAACAATCTTGCTCTTGAATCCTCCATGATACTTTATAACAACAGACGTTTACGATTAACCGAGGAAAAAAACTCTTTTTTGGTTCAACAAAATCAATATACCACTGAAAAAATCAAAAATGATATTTCACTACAATTAGTAGGAAATTATTTAACCGTTCTATTGAATAAAGAGCTTTTAGGAGTTCAATTAAATTCCATGGATACTCAAGCAAAAGATAAAGACAGGAATGAAAAATTATATAATGCCGGTAGTATACCTTTAAGCACTTTATACGAATCAAAATCCAATCTTGCGAATGCTAAACAAACGTATGAAAATGCTAAAATTGAAGTAGATCGTTCACTAATGGTTTTAGCCATGTTACTTCAAAAAGATTATCGAGATTTTCAGATAGAGGATGTTAAAGTTTCCGATGATATAGGAATGCCTCTTATCAATTTGGATGATATCATCAATTATGCTTTTAATAATCAACCGGTTATTAAATCTGCCGAATTAGGGGTTGAATCAGCAAAGAAAGATATTGATATTGCTAAAACCGCTTTTTATCCTTCAATTACCGGCGGATATAAAGTAAGTACTTTTTATCAGGATTATTTCGATCGTTCCAGTAAATCTATAGACGACCAATGGTATGACAATCACTCTCAAATGGTATCTGTAGGGGTTAATATTCCCATATTTAGTAAAGGAACAAATAAAATAAAAGTTCAGCAATCCCGAATTAATCAATTGATCCAAGAAAATCAGCTCGACCAAGAAAAATTAAATTTAAAGCAAAATATACAAACTTCTTATTTTGACGTAAATTCTGCTTATCAAACATTTACTTCTGCAAAAGAATTGGTAGAATCCACCGAATTATCATATGAATTTGCACAAAAGAGTTTCACTGCAGGAAAAATTAATATATACGATTTAAATACTGCAAGAAATAATTATTTCAACGCATTATCTCAAATGCTTCAAGCTAAATATTCATTTTTATTCAGATTAAAAATTCTTGATTTCTATATTGGTAAACCGTTAGAAATATCTTCTGATGAAAATACTAATTATAATAATTTAACTCCTGGTAAAGAAACGGTACAGGCAATAAATGATTTAACTTCAACTGATGTGGAAATTAAAAAACCGGAAGTTATAAAATCAAATAATATTATTCAGGAAAGAAAAAATGCAAATCTTTCAACCCCAAAAACAACCGTTATAAAACCTGAAAATATTAGCAATGCTAAACCTAAGCCTTCTGTAAAATCTAAAGATGAAGTAAAAACTAGTTCCGTTCCTGTTACGGCTCCTGTTAAAAATAACAATTCATCTCAACCCATAAAAACAGAAACGGTGAATAGTAAAAATATTCCGGTTAAATCATCAAATGAAAATTCGACAGTAAAACCATCAACTAAAAATGATGCAGATGCTAAACGGGAAGCATTAATTAAAGAAAGAAGATTAAAATATAGTCAAGGCGCCAAACCTAAATTCCAGAATGATGCTCAAAGAGAAGCCTTAATCAAGGAAAGACGAGCTAAGCTGAGTAAAGGAATATATGACTAACTACTATGAAATAAAAAGGCCTTTACCAATTGGTAAAGGCCTTTTACTTTGAATTAAGTTTATTATTTACTTATATAAACCATACAACTTCTGTATATACTTACCTATAATATCAAATTCTAAATTTACTTTATCTCCAATTTTCAGATATTTAAAATTTGTATGATCCCATGTATACGGAATAATTGCAACTGAAAACTCATTGTCCTTACTATCTACCACTGTTAAGCTTACTCCATTTACAGTGATTGAACCTTTTTCCACGGTGATTTGTTTACCTGTATAGGTAAAAGTCAATAAAAAACTTCCTTCTTGATTTTCTATCGATTTCAATTCCCCTACTTGATCTACATGCCCCTGTACAATATGCCCGTCTAGTCTATCTGATACTTTAACACATCTTTCCAGATTAATATGATCACCAATGGCAAGAGTTGAAAAATGCGTTTTTTTTAATGTTTCAGCAATAGCTGTTATCGTATAAAATTCCGGATTTATATCTACAACTGTTAGACATGTTCCATTATGAGCTATACTTTGATCTATTTTTAATTCATCAATAAATGAAGCGGAAATTGATATGGAAAGATTTTCATCTATTTTTTCCATATTTACTATCTTTCCCGTTTCTTCTACAATACCTGTAAACATATTCAATTTTTATTCAAAAGTACTATTTTATAATTTTTTTTTAAATCGTTTATAGGCAATATTTAAACTCTTTAATATTTTGTTTTTAATTTATAATTATTGTTGATTTATAAATTAAAAAGCTTTATTTCATATAGCAATATTTCTATTTTATTAAATTATTATAAATTAAGTATATATTTTTTTCTACTTTTGTTATAATAAATTTCACAGTTCATATATGAGCGTTAAAAATAATAAGCTAAAAATAGGAATTAGTATAGGAGACCCTAATGGTATAGGAATTGAAGTAATATTGAAAACCCTTCAAAATAAAGAAATCTTAGATTTCTTTACACCGGTAATTTTTGCTTCTACTAAATTATTATCCTATCAAAAAAATATTTTCGGATTAAATTCTATCTATTTTCAAGGAATATTTAAAGCTGAAGAAGCTATTCCCGGAAAAATAAACGTTGTGAATTTATGGAAAGAAAATGTTTCTATTAGTTTTGGCAATTCAACCGAAGAAGGTGCCAAAATAGCTAAAACTTCTTTATTAGCTGCTGTTGACGCTTTAAAACAAGGTTCGGTGGATGTTTTGGTTACAGCTCCTCTAAATTGGGAAAGCATGCAAACCCAAGGATTAAATTTTTTAAATCATACGGAATATCTTGAAAATACTCTTAAGGAGAAAGCCCATTTACTTTTAGAAAACAACGATTTAAGGATTGCATTTGCCACGTTTAATACTCCAATATCCAAAGTTTCTGAACTATTAAGTAAGGAGTCAATTAAAAAACAAATTAAAGCTTTACATACCACTTTAATTCAAGACTTCTGTATTGAAAAACCTAAAATTGCGGTTTTAGGATTAAATCCACATGCAGGAGAAAATGGCCTATTGGGAAAGGAAGAAATTAATTGTATTGAGCCGGCGGTTAAAGAATCTTTTGATCGAGGCATTCTCTCCTTTGGTCCTTACTCTGCTGATAGTTTCTTCTCGCCTTGTATTTATACTTCTTTTGATGGAATATTAGCAATGTATCACGATCAAGGGCTTATTCCTTTTAAAACTCTAGCTTATGAATACGGTGTAAATTTTACCGGTGGATTATCTGTTGTTCATACTGAACCCAATCATGGAACAGCTTATTCGATAGCCGGACAAGGAATTGCGGATGCAAAATCATTTGAACAGGTAATTTTTGATGCGATAAAAATTTATAAAACTAGAAGAGAATATGTGAAATTAAAATCAAATGCCCTTCAAAAAACAAAAATTGAGGGTATTGATATTACTGTTGATGAAGATCTTCCCGAAGAAGGAGAAGTATAAATTTGAATATTGTTATAATCTAAAATAAAAAAACTTTAAAATTAATTTTAAAGTTTTTTTATTTTTATCTATTAAGTAAACTGTCTACCTGGCTATATTAACTGCTCTAGTTTCTCGAATAACAGTTACTTTAACCTGTCCCGGATACGTTAATTCATTTTGAATTTTTTCACTTATTTCAAAAGACAATTGTGACGCTTTCTGATCGTCTATTTTTTCACTTTGAACCATTACGCGTAATTCTCTACCGGCTTGAATTGCATAAGCTGTATTAACGCCATCAAAACTTAATGCTACATTTTCTAGGTCTCTCAGTCTTTGAATATATGATTCTACTACTTGTCTCCTTGCTCCCGGTCTTGCACCGCTAATTGCATCAGCTACTTGAATAATAGGCGCAATCAAACTTTTCATTTCAATTTCATCATGGTGGGCACCTATGGCATTAACAACGGTTTGATTTTCTCCATATTTTTCTGCCCATTGCATTCCTAATATTGCATGAGGATACTCGGATTCTTCTTCAGGAACTTTTCCAATATCATGTAATAATCCGGCACGTTTTGCAATTTTTGGATTAAGCCCTAGTTCAGAAGCTAAAATTCCTGCAATATTAGCAACCTCTCTTGAGTGCTGCAAAAGGTTTTGTCCGTAGGAAGAACGATATTTCATTCTACCGACCATTTTTACTAATTCAGGATGTAATCCATGAATTCCTAAATCGATAATGGTTTTTTTACCGATCTCAATAATTTCTTCTTCTATCTGTTGCTGGGTTTTAGCTACAATTTCTTCAATTCTTGCCGGATGGATTCTTCCGTCGGTTACCAATCTATGTAGAGATAATCTGGCTACTTCTCTCCTAACCGGATCAAAACAAGAAAGTAATATTGCTTCAGGAGTATCATCAACAATAATTTCAACCCCTGTAACTGCTTCTAAAGCCCGAATATTACGCCCTTCTCTTCCTATAATCCTACCTTTTATTTCATCTGATTCTATATTAAAAACAGATACCGAGTTTTCAATTGCTTGTTCAGTACCTACCCTCTGAATGGTTTGTACTATAATTTTTTTGGCTTCTGCCTTTGCATTCAGCTGCGCTTCTTCAACAATGGCTTGGATTTGAGCTTGAGCTCTGGATCTTGCTTCCTGCTTTAATGCTTCCACCAATTCAGCTTTTGCATCTTCAGCAGAATATCCTGAAATTTTTTCTAATATTTCTACCTGCTGTTCATGCATTTGATTTAATTCAGCTTGTTTTTTAGTTAGCGTTTCCGCTTTAATCTGATTATCATTTATGGCTTGATCTAATTGCTTTTTTTGAATATTATTCTGATGCAATTCGTCATTTAGCTTCGTTTCTTTGTCTTTAATTCTTTTTTCCACTTCAAGCATTTTCTTTTCTCTTTGATTAATTTGCTCTTCGTGTTGTAATTTTAATTCTAAGAATTTTTCTTTTGCTTGAAGCATTTTTTCCTGCTTAATGTTTTCGGCCTTAAGCTCTCCTTCCTTTAAGATCGCAGCAGCTTTGTCTTCTGCTTCTTTTAATTTATTTTCTCTATATTTATTTAGAGAACTTTTCGATAAGAAGTATCCTATAAATCCCCCAATAAAAAGGGTGGCGATTAACTCAAATATTATCGTTACATTCATACAATTAATTTATATAAAAAAACCTACATCAATCCTATTAAACTTTGATTTAAGTAAACTCCAATAAACAGGATTCAAGCTATGCTTTTTTCTCTGTAATCTGCTGTTGATATTTCTATCAAATCATCTGAGAAGATGAGAGGCAGCCCGCCATTAAAAAAAACAATCACTCAGTCAGTCAATTCGTGTTGAGTTTACTAAATTGAGTTAGAATCAATGTAGGTTATATCTTTGTTCTACATTTAATTTTAAATTCTATGATCTATTTGGAAATGCGTTACTTTATCTATAACAATCTTTTTATTTTTTTTATTTTAAGCAAAATTTCATTTTGTTCATGTGATTTTTCCCTTAAAATGTTTTCTAATTCTGAAGCTAGTTGTAAAGCCGCCATAGCTAAAGCATCTTGTTTTTCAGAAATGTTATAGTTTTTTTCAAAAGTATTAATGTATTTTTCTATTTTTTTTGCAGCAATTCGTAATATCTCTTCTTCCTCACTTTGTACTACTAGGGGGTAATTTCTTCCCGCTACTCGTATATTTACTTTTTGAGACATTTTTATTTATGAATTCTGCAATTCTGAAATACATGCATCTATTTCTTTAATCATTCTATTCATCTGCAATTTCATCAACTTCTTATATTCTCCACTTCCCGAAATTGCATTAATAACTTTCAATCTTTTATTAAGCTCTTCAAGTTCTTTATATTGTTTTTCTTTCTGAATAAATTTATCTTCATTTTTTAAAAGAGAATTTTCTAGATATTCATTTTTTCTTTTCAATTCTTCATTTTCCTTCTTTAATTCGAGAATCTTATTTTCCAAATCATTAATTCCCTGAATAATCTCTTCCATATTAGAACGAAAAATTTACTATTCTAACTCTCTTGCAAATATATGAAATTCTTTTTTAAAAAAGTTAATATCCTAATATAATAGTTTATCCAACAAAATTTCATCAACATTGTTTTAATTAACAAATCCCTGCAGTAAAATTTAAAATTTTATATGATGTTTTTAAGTTAATTATACTGAATTATTTCAACAAGTTGTTAATAAATTGAAATAACTCCATTTTAACTTTTAGTTTATCATATGCCGATAAATTTATAGAAAAGAAGTATCAGCAGACCAAAAATAACTAAAAATTTAAATTATTTACTATAACAAAAGTAGTAATAAAAAGATTTAAAAATGATTATTCGAATTTAATTGAAAAGACGACAGCTCTGGTATGTATCGACTTTAATGCACCTGCCCAGTACGGAGGAGTTCCCGGATTATCTGCAACTAATTCATTATTGAAAAAGAATATTCCCCTTACTGACGGAGTCATTTTAAATCGCTTAAAGTAAAGCTCTATACCGGCTTCTAATTGATAAGAAAAGTTATTAGTTTTCATTCGGAAGATTTGATCGGTATTATCCTTTTCTTTTTTCTCATTACTTTGTAAGTTTATTAACCAACTTAAACCGGCCTGTACATAAGGTCTGGAATTATACCATCGGTCCCCGTGAAAATTTAAAAATAACGGAAAATCTAAATATGTAGATTTTACATTTCGTTTGACATCTTGTTCTGTGTAAGTAGTTTCCAGACCATTGGCAATTTCTTCATCGATGATCTTTTGAATGTTGTTAAAAATTAAATCGCGTTGTGTGAAGTGCATAGCCGGTTCCAACCTCAAATCAATGTAGTCATGAACTTTCATTTTACCAATTAAGCCTACAGTAAATCCTCCTTTAGAATCCACATCAACTAAATATCTGCCGGTATGTTCTAAACCTTCTTTGTTGGGATGAATTTTTAAATCAAAATAATTCATTGCTAAATAATACCCCCAGGAAAATTCCTGATCATCAAAATCAGTATACCTTTCCATAACGTCTCTTGAACGGAACTGCGCATTAACTCCACAATGTATTACTATTAATAATAAAACTATGACTAATTTCTTCATAGTAGAGAAAACGATTTTTTTATTTATTTATTTTATTCCCTCATAGACAGTGGCTACTCCAAATGTCAATCTTCTAAAGCTAGCTTCCTTAAATCCATTTTTAAGGATCAAGTTTTTCATATTTTCCCCATAGGGCATAGCATCAACGGAATTGGGTAAATATGTATACGCTCGTGAATCTCCTGAAATTATTTTTCCTATACCGGGTAATATATTTTTAAAATAGAACATAAAGAAAGGAGCAAAAAAACCACCGGGTTTTGAAAATTCTAAGATTAACAATTTTCCTCCCTTTTTAAGTACTCTTCCCATTTCAGAAATACCTTTTTCTAAATTTTCGAAATTACGAACTCCGAAGGAAACTGTTACAATATCAAATTCTCCTTCTTGAAAAGGTAAATTTTCAGCATCTCCTTTAACTAATTTTATTCTGTCTTTCAGCCCTTTTTTATTTATTTTAGCTTGACCGTAATCCAACATTTTTTGAGACAAGTCTAAACCGGTAATTGAAGCTTTTGTTTTTTTAGCATGTTCAATTGCCAAATCAGCCGTTCCTGTAGCAACATCTAATATTTTTTCGGGGTTATATGCCACCACTTTTTTTTCTAATTGATTCCGCCAATAAATATCAATGTTAAAAGATAACAATCTGTTTAAGAAGTCATAATTTTCAGATATATTATCAAACATCTGTTCAACCTGTTTCTTTTTACTTTCTGTTTCGTTATATGGCTTTACAATATTTGGCATATTATTAATTTGCTGTTCTCAACTTACAAAAGTAACTGTTTTATTCAAATGTTGACCGATAAAACTCTAAAAATTGGTTTTTTCTGAATAATTTAATCCTTGATTCTATGGAATCTACTTTATTAATTATTTTAGGAAAATTTTGATTAATATTATAATAGAAATCTTGTATTACTAATTGGTTGTATTCGCCAATTTCACCTATAAACTCTTTTCCATTGATATTTTTCCGATGGGCTCGATATATGGAATCTCTGTTTTTTATATGACCGTAATATCTTTTAAAAGTGAAATAGGTTGCTAAAGATGGATTAATAAGACCTCTTTTATTTTTAGTTATTACAAAAAAAGTATCTTTTAAAATAATATTCCCCTGTTTATTTTGACATGAGATTGTATTCTTACCCGAATTAACAGGAATTGAAAGAGATTGTCCTCCCGCGAGTATATAACTTTTTCCATTTACAAGTACTTTAATTTCTTCATTGTTGGGATTATCCAACAAAAATTCATCATTCTTTTCAATATAAAACTTGTATATAAAAAATGAAATTAATCCTATAAATAACGCTATCAATAATCCTTGTAAGGAATTTTTATTCAGCATATAACCTTACTTTGATGCACAAAGGTAACAATATAATAGATTTTTTAGTAATTATTACATAAATTTGTCAAATTATTATCAAGAATAATATCACAAATTTAATATGTTGCAAAGTATTATAACTGGCTCTGGATCGTACTTACCTAAGAAAGTCGTTCCAAATAGCAATTTTGAAGGAATTACTTTTTATGATGAAAACAGGGAACCCATAACGAAACCGACTCCAGAAATTATTAAAAAATTTGCAGATATCACTGAAATAACTGAAAGACGTTACGTTGACGACGACAATGTGATGAATTCTGATTTGGCAGCTGAAGTAGGTAGATTAGCAATTGAAAATGCAGGAATAGATAAGGAAGAACTCGATTATGTTATCGTAGCTCACAATTTTGGAGATATCGATGCTAATGAAAGACAAGTAAGAATTATGCCTTCCATAGCTGCTTTAACCAAGAAAAAAATTGGTATTAAAAATATTTTGTGTAAGCCCTATGATATGAACTTTGGATGTCCGGGATGGAATGAAGGGATGATTTTAGCCGACCAATTATTAAAAGCTAAAGTGGCTAAGAAAATATTGGTTATAGGTTCTGAAACTCTTTCCAGAACTGTTGATCCTTATGACAGAAATTGTATGATTTTTTCTGATGGTGCAGCAGGTGTAATACTTGAATCCAGAGAAACCGATAAACCGGTAGGTATTCTTCATCATTATACCAGAAGCGATAATGGAGAAGAAGTATCTTATATTGCTACAGACTCCTCTTTAAATCCTAATTATGTCGGATCGAAAGCTAACATCCGAATGAAAGGAAGAAAAGTATATGAATATGCCCTAACTTACGTTCCTCAAGTCGTAAAAAAAGTGATCGATGATGCCGGATACACCATATCCGATATAAATAAGGTTCTTATCCATCAAGCGAATGCAAAAATGGATCATGCTATATTAGAAAGAGTTTTTAAATTATATAAATTAAAGGTAACCGATATTCCGGAAGGAATTGCTCCCATGACTATACAAAAATTCGGTAATTCTTCTGTAGCAACCATACCCACGATGTATGACATGATGGTTAAAGGTAACTTTTTAAACCAAACTTTAAAATCCAATGATTTGGTCATATTTGCCTCAGTAGGTGCAGGGATGAATATCAATGCAATTTTGTATAGAATGCCATAAAATTTAATTACTGAAAATTCAAAAATACATTGGGCACTTTAATAGGAATATTATTTATTGTATCATTAATTGTTGAATATTATTGTTATCAAGCTATTAAAGTATTGACAACTAATAAACTTTTTAGAAAATACTGGTTAGGTTTTTCAATTAGTGCTTTATTGATTATTCTTATTTGGTCCATTTTTATTGATAGAAATAACAAAGGGCAAGTTCATTTTTTATTAGGTTTTTTTATGATTGTTTTCGTTCCGAAATTTGTTTTGGCAATAACGATCATTTTTGAGGACCTCATAAGAATGCTGACTTTTTTAGTTAGAAAAGTTACATCAAAACCATCTGCAAATGACGCATATTTACCTGAAAGAAGAAAGGCTATAAGTGCTATTGGTTTAGGACTTGCAAGTATTCCTTTTTTATCTATTATTGAAGGTATTGTTTGGGGTAAATTTGATTTTAGAGTAAGAAAAGTTACTATAAAATTTCCTGATCTACCCGAAAATTTTGACGGGTATAGAATTGCTCAACTTTCAGACATTCATTTGGGAAGTTTTAACACTAAGGATTATGATAAGGTTGCCAGAGGAATAAAACTTCTAAATGACCAAAATGCAGATTTGTTTGTCTTTACCGGGGATTCTGTTAATAATCTGGCGGATGAAATGGAACCGTGGCTTCCTTTGTTAAAAACCATAAAAGCAAAAGACGGCAAATATTCTATTTTGGGTAATCATGATTATGGGGTTTATATTTTTGGAAAGAATGAAATTGCTCAACAAAAAAATATTGATCAATTAAACGAATATCATAAATCCATGGATTGGAAATTATTAAGAAATGAATCTATAAGAATTTATAAAGATAACCAATTCATTAACATTGTAGGAGTTAAAAATTGGGGGGCAGGACATTTTCCTAAAGATGGAGATATAGAAATTGCTTCTCAAAACATTAAAGATGGTGAATTCAATATTTTATTATCACATGATCCTTCCCATTTTGATGCTATTGTAAAAAATTTCTCAAAGAAAATGCATCTTACCTTATCAGGCCATACTCACGGAATGCAGTTTGGAATTGAAATTCCCGGCGTTATAAAATGGTCTCCTATCAAATATAGATACCCTAAATGGGCGGATTTATACCAAGAAAAGGATAAATACCTTTATGTAAACCGTGGATTTGGTTTTATAGGATTTCCGGGAAGAGTGGGAATTTGGCCGGAAATAACTATAATTGAATTAAAAAAAGGTTAATTTTGCAGTTCTTTTAATTGCAAACTACATTTAAATTAACTACGCTTAGTTATAACCATATTTTATTAACTATGTTACAATCAATGACTGGCTATGGTAAGTCAGAAGTCAATACAGAAAATTTAAAAATTTCAATTGAAATTAAAACCCTTAACAGTAAATCTCTTGATTTATTTGTAAGGATATCGCCTAGATATAGAAATAAAGAGCTGGAATTAAGAAAAATTATTGGTAATAAATTAGTAAGAGGAAAAATAGATTTTTCTATAGTTATTGAAAATTTAGGTGCAGAAAATAATTCTCGAATCAATGTAAATGCTGTTAAAAATTATATTTCCAATTTGGAAGAATTACAAATAGAAGGCACACCCTTGGATTTCCTTAAGATGGCTATAAGAATGCCTGAAGTATTTACTAATCAAGAAATTGAAATTAGTGATGATGAATGGATTTTGGTTTTAGAATGTCTAAATGCTTCTATTGAAAAAGTAAACGATTTTAGAGCTGAAGAAGGAAAGTCTTTAGAAAACGTTTTAAAAAAATATACTCAAAATATTCTCATTTCATTATCTGAAATTGAAAAATACGAACAAGAAAGAGTGGAATCCGTAAGGCAGAAATTAGAAAAACAATTATCTGAATTGAAAGTCCAATTTGATGAACAGCGTTTTCACCAAGAACTTGTATATTATATTGAGAAATTAGATATTAATGAAGAAAAAGTACGCTTAAAACAACATTGTGAATATTTTTTTAAAGTAATTGAAGAAGAAGATCAAGCCGGAAAAAAATTAGGTTTTATTGCTCAAGAAATGGGAAGAGAGATCAATACTATTGGTTCTAAAGCCAATCATTCTGAAATTCAAAAATTAGTCGTACTAATGAAAGACGAACTTGAAAAAATAAAAGAACAAACTAATAACGTTTTATAATTAATTCATGGGGTTAATCTATCAAAAACCGGGAAATGATACGTTTCAACTTAAAGAATTGCTTCCGGGAAAGCCTATGGAAGGCAAATTAATTATTTTTTCTGCTCCTTCCGGTGCCGGAAAAACAACCATTGTTCAATATCTTTTATCCATATTTCCTGAAATTTCATTCTCTATTTCCTGTACAACACGTCCTAAAAGAGAAAATGAAGTTGACGGAAAAGATTATTATTTTCTTACTGAAGAACAATTTCAGGAAAAAATAAAAAATAATGAATTTATTGAATATGAAGAGGTTTATAAAGGACGATATTACGGAACTCTTTATTCAGAGATAGAAAGATTATGGAACCAAGGGAAGCATGTTATTTTCGATATTGATGTAAGGGGTGGACTTAATCTTAAAAAACAATTTAAAGATAGAGCATTGGCAATTTTTATAGCACCTCCTTCTTTAAAAGATCTTGAAGAACGATTGAAAAATAGAAATACTGAAAATTTAGAATCGCTATTAACCAGAATTCAAAAAGCGGATGAAGAGCTTTCTTTTGCCAAAGATTTTGACGCTGTTATTATTAATGATAATTTGGAAAAAGCTCAAAATAAAGCTAAAACGTTAGTAAAGAATTTTCTCGATATAAAAGAATAAACTAATTACTTTCTTCTACTTCGAAAAATAATGCCTTTATCATTCCGCTAATAATATACATATTGTTTAAAAAATAGTATCATAAATCTATAGGGTTTAAAAATATGAATTTTTAAGAGTTTTATTTACTTAAAAAATCATTCGGGAAAGCACAATTTACCTAAACATTATTTAAATTCATGTAGCATCACATTATTCAATGGCTTAAATAACAACTAAGTCTTCATTGATATTTATAGTTTTTTTAAATTTGAATAATCTTATTTCAAATGAACTAAATTATTCATAATTAACCAACTACTATTTTTTATATTTTCATGAAAGGAAGGATAAACAAGAAAAACAGTAAAAAGGAAATTCCCTATAAGCTCTATTATTGGCTAACGGGTATTATTATTTTTTTATCTGTGCTTTTCTTTTTTAGAACTTCACTCATTATGTATTATTACATTATAAAAGAAAAATTAGCTATTGGTGAATTCGGAAATGCAAATTTTCAAAAGAGCATTAAAATATCTGAAGCCGAAAAGATTCAGGCTGTTTTTAAAAAATATAAAAATTATGCTTTCGGGTTGGATATAAGTCAACATCAAGGCAAAATATTTTGGGATAGCGTTCAAGATATTCATAAAGATATTCCTGTTTCCTTTGTTTTTGTTAGAGCAACCCGAGGGGCTTTTACTCAGGATGCTTTTTTCAAAAAAAATTGGAAAAATCTTACGAAAAAAAAAATACTCAAAGGCGCGTATCATTATTATGATGTGAACAGAAATTCTACCCTACAAGCAGAAAACTTTATTAAAACCGTAACTTTGGATAAAGGTGATTTGCCTCCCGTACTTGACGTGGAAGATCTGCCCAAAAATCAATCGTTGGAATTATTGAAATCAGGACTTATCAATTGGTTGAACTTAGTTGAAAAAAACTATAATGTGAAGCCCATTATTTATTCTAATGATTCATATTTTATCTATCATATTTCGGATCTTGATTTAAGTGAATACATTATATGGACGGCAAACTATAACCCTATAAAAAGTCCTTTGCACCAAAAATGGATTTTTTGGCAATTTACGGAAAAGGGGATTGTCAAAGGATTTACACAAAATTTTGTAGACATCAATGTATTTAATGGAAGCATAGAAGAGTTACAAAGACTTACTCTTTAAAAAAATAAGGGTAGAAATATTTCCACCCTTATTGCTCTAACTAAGTATAAATTTATTTGAAAGAAATTTACTTTAAAAAAAATTAATTTACTTTTAAATTATATGCTACCAATAAAATCTAGAAATATTATTTGATCATGACTAAATAATTAACATTTACTATTTTATCAATAAAACTTATAATTTAAGTTAATATTTTCAAAAAACTTGCCAAAAAGTCCTTTAGATAAAGAGCATACATAAATAAATACTTGACTTTAGGGGTATGCTTATTGTATATTTGTAATCTAAACATAATTTTAATAATGAAAACTTCAGATTTTGATTTTAAATTACCTCCTGAACTTCTTGCGGATAGACCTTCCAAAAACAGAGATGAGGCAAGACTAATGGTGGTACATAAAAATACAGGAGAAATAGAACATAAATTATTTAAAGATGTCATTGATTATTTTGATGAAGGAGATGTATTTATTTTAAATAATACAAAAGTATTTCCGGCTCGTTTATATGGTAACAAAGAAAAAACAGGAGCTCAAATAGAAGTTTTTTTATTAAGAGAGCTGGATGCTGAGTCAAGAATTTGGGATGTATTGGTAGATCCTGCACGAAAAATAAGAATTGGAAATAAATTATTTTTTACGGAAGATGACAGTCTAGTGGCTGAAGTTGTAGATAATACTACTTCACGAGGCAGAACCTTACGTTTTTTATTTGACGGTTCTTATGAAGAATTCAGAAGAAAATTAAAAGAATTAGGAGAAACTCCTCTTCCAAAATATATTAAAAGAAAACCTGATTCTGAAGATGCTGAAAGATACCAAACCATCTATGCAAAAGAAGAAGGTGCAGTTGCTGCGCCAACGGCAGGTCTACATTTTTCAAAACATCTGTTAAAAAGATTGGAAATTAAAGGTATTGAATTTGCTGAAATTACTTTACATGTAGGATTAGGTACTTTTGCTTCAGTAGAAGTTGAAGATCTTTCCAAACATAAAATGGAAAGTGAACAAATATCCATTTCAGAAAAAACTTGTAAAATAGTAAATCATGCCATTGAGACCAAACACCGTGTATGTGCTGTGGGTACAACTTCCATGAGGGCTATTGAAACTTCAGTTTCTGCTAATAAACGATTAAATCCATACGAAGGATGGACCAATAAATTTATTTTCCCTTCTTACGATTTTGGTATTGCTGATTCCATGATTACCAACTTTCACACTCCTAAATCAACTTTAATGATGATGGTTTCTGCTTTTGCCGGTTATGATTTAATTATGAAAGCTTACAAAGAAGCTATTAAAGAAAATTATAAATTTTACTCCTATGGAGATGCCATGTTAATTATTTAATAATAGCATTATAGTGACTTTGAATCAAAATAAGAAAGATATAAGAGCCTTGAGTTTACAAGAACTTGAGGCTTATTTTTCCTCGATAGGAGAAAAACCTTTTCGAGCCAAACAGGTTTATGAATGGCTCTGGAATAAAAATGCTCATTCTCTTTCAGAGATGACCAATCTTTCCAAATCTTTACGTGAAAATTTAGAAAATCATTTCTCAATCAAGCCAGCAGAAATCCACGTCATGCAAAGGTCTATCGACGGAACTATTAAAAATGCCGTAAAATTACACGACGGAAATGTCGTGGAATCGGTTCTGATTCCTACCGCTAAACGGACTACGGCTTGTGTTTCTTCGCAAGTTGGATGCAGTTTGGATTGCACTTTTTGCGCTACGGCACAATTAACACGAATGAGAAATTTAACTGCCGCAGAAATCGTAGATCAAGTAACTTTAATTGATAAACAAAGCAGAGAATATCATCAAAAGCCCCTTTCCAATATAGTATTTATGGGAATGGGAGAACCTTTACTCAATTATTCTTCCGTAACGGATGCAATCCGAAAGATTACGGAGGACAAAGGATTAGGGATGTCTCCCAGAAGAATCACCGTTTCTACTTCCGGAATTCCTAAACTGATTGAAAAATTAGCAGACGAAAATTTAAAAGTTAAATTAGCCTTATCCTTACATTCAGCCATTGAGGAAAAACGCAATCAATTAATGCCATTTAGTGTAAAATTTCCTCTAACAAGTATAATGGAATCCCTATCCTATTGGTATCAGAAAACTAAAAGTAGAATAACACTGGAATACATTATTTGGAAAGGAATCAATGACGGCAATGAAGATATAAGAGCATTAATAAAATTCTGTAAATCAATACCGTCAAAAGTTAATTTAATACAATACAATTCCATAGAAGGAGGAAAATACTCTCAAGCCAATTCAAACATAATTCAAAATTATGTTACCGCTTTGGAGCAAGAAAATATCATTGTTAAAATAAGAAAAAGCAGAGGGGATGATATTGATGCAGCCTGTGGGCAACTCGCTAACAAGCATTAATAATATATAATTAATGTTTGAAGAAAGTTTAACTTAAATTCTAAGTTTATTTTTTAATCTGTTGGCTTAGTTATCAGAATCGGTATACCATTTATATATTCCTACTAGCGCATTTATTTCATATAATATGGATTGAACAGCAAAAATATAATTATGTGAAATCAGATTCAATGATAACCAAACTAAATTACTAACACTCCACAAAACCCAGGAAAAAGGTTGTCTCATGATCATAGTAAATTGAGCGGACACTCCTATCATAAAAGCAATACAATTAAGTAAAAGTATGTAAGGAGGTGAATCTTTTTTAAAAAAATAATCTCCCAAGAAAAACATAAGAATTATTCCTATTATACAGAATAAGATCGTACATACTAAGGCTTTTTGATTCATTTTTGATACTTTAATTTTTCCTTCTTGATCTTGATTTTTTTTCTTAGTCCATAGAATCAGCCCGAAAACATGAGTCATAAAATAATATAGATTACTACACGCCATACCTACATTTCCAAATAACAGATGGGTATATATCTCGCCAATATTTGCTGACATTCCCAATAAATTGGATACTATCGGCGATCTATATACCAATACGTTAACACAAACATAACCAAGCAAAGCGGTCACGGTAAAAATTAGTATATGGGGTAGTGGTTCAGCATTGTCTTTCCACATAGCATATCCCAAGTATATGGTTAAAAAAAACGCAACAATAAACCAGGTGATTCTAAGTATTTTTTCAGATTTCTTTGTAAGCATTTTACTTAATTATTATATTTTAATTTTGTTTTCTTTTAATTGTTACTCCGTTTTCTGATACATACACCCCCGATAAAATACATATGGTACCTAGAAAAGTAATCATTGTTATACTTTCCTTTAAAATAATTGATGCCGAAATGATTGCTATCAACGGTACTAAGTAGATATAATTAGTTGTTTTTATAATTCCTATTTTCTTTATTGATAAATTCCAGGTAAAAAAACATACCATGGATGCTATAATTCCTAAAAATAAAAGATTAAAAATTACCGTAGGTGTTAGCAATACATCTTTTTGAAATTTGAAAGGTGCTATTAAAATAAAAGGTATTATAGTTACTATTCCATAAAAAAATAATTTACGGGTTATAAAAAGTATGGAATAAGTATTACTGAGCTTATTTAAAATCAAAGTATAGATTGTCCAAGAAAGTACTGCCGTTAAAGCCAATAAATCCCCCCAAAAGTTTATCTCGAGTATGAAACTACCATTAAATATTACTAAAAAAACTCCAAATAAAGCTAATAAAGAACCATATACTAAATTTTTGGTTACTTTTTCTTTTTTATTTATTAGTATAGTAAAAAAAGCGGTTACTATGGGATTAGTAGACAATATTAATGATACATTAGAAGTTAAAGATAACTTCAAAGCTATATTTTCTGTTATAAAGTATATTGTTCCTCCAAATAATCCGATTAACAAGAACAGAAATTCATCTTTATAATTTTTTGAAAAAATTACCTTAGGAGAAAAAAACCATATACATATATAAGCTAATAAAAAACGGTATAAAAAGATCTCTACCGGACTTAATCCGTCATTCATTAATACTTTGGTTGAAATAAAGGTAGTACCCCATATACAAATCGTTATTATAGCTAAAATATGATATTTTAAATTTTTGTTTTTCATACATTTAGTTAGTATTACAATAAAAAAGAACTGATAGTTTTATAAAACTATCAGCTTATTCCAAGATTAAAAAATATACTAGTTCCTTAGGAATTCATCTATATGCCTAGCCGTTTTTCTTCCGGAAGCGATGCTTGTTACCACCAAAGATTGTCCGCTCACACAATCTCCTGCTGCAAAAATTTTATCCACATTGGTCTTTCTAGTTTCATCGGTATGAATATTTTTTCTTTCATTCATGATGATCTCCATTTCTTCTAAAAAACCTTCTTGAATGGGATTGACAAATCCAAGGGCCAAAAAAGCCAAGTCAATTTTTAATATTTCGGGTTCCCCCACTTCTTTCATAGTAAATTTTCCTGATGAATCTTTTTCCCATTCAACTTCTACTATTTCCACTCCAGTTAATTTTCCCTCTTCTCCGATAAATCTTTTGGTATGTAACGACCATCTTCGTTCACATCCTTCTAAATGTGAAGAAGAAGTTTTTAAATAGACCGGAAAAGGAACGGGCCATCGGTTTTCAACTTCTTTTAACTCTTTAGGCTTTGATAGTATTTCAATTTGTATAATATTAGCAGCTCCTTGACGATTAGCCGTTCCTATACAATCGGAACCGGTGTCTCCACCTCCGATTACCAAAACATTTTTTCCTTTTGCATTAATAAATTCTTCTTCGGAAATGGTTTCTTTAGCAACGATCTTGTTTTGCATTTTTAAATATTCCATTGCATAATGTACTCCTTTGAGTTCCCTTCCCTCAATTTTCAAATCTCTGGGCGACTGAGACCCGATAGCTATACAAACGGCATCATAATTTTTTAAAATCTCTCTTCCTTTTATATCTTTACCCACTTCAGTGTTGACTATAAATTCAATGCCCTCCTCCTTCATCAAATCAACACGTCTTTGAACTACATTTTTGTTTAATTTAAAATCGGGAATACCATATCGAAGCAATCCGCCGATACTGGTATCTTTTTCATAAACTGTTACAGTATGTCCTTTTTTATTGAGTTGATTGGCTACTGCCATTCCTGCCGGACCTGATCCAATAACTGCTACTTTTTTTCCTGTTCGTGCAGTTGGAATTTGTGGCTTCATGAATCCCTCGGAATAGGCGTGTTCCATCACGGCTGCCTCATTTTCTCTAATGGTAACAGGCGAATCTTCAATCGCCAATACACAAGTTTTTTCGCAAGGTGCCGGACATACTCTTCCGGTAAATTCAGGAAAATCGTTAGTAGATTGTAAACTTCGAGCGGCTCTTTTCCAATTTCTTTTATAAATTAGATCTTGCCATTCGGGCATTTTATTTCCTAATGGACAACCGTATTGACAAAATGGAACTCCGCAGTCCATACATCTAGATGCTTGTAAAAATCTATCTTCTGTATTTAATGTCTGCTCTACTTCTCCATAATCCGAAATTCTTTCATGTCTAGGGCGATACCCTGCTTCTTTTCTGTTTATTGTTAAAAATGCTTTAGGATTTCCCATTTTATACTTTATAATATCTTAATAATCGTATTCTAGTTTTGAAATTTTCTCATTTATTGCGCGAATTTTTTCTTCTTGCAAAACTCTTTTATATTCTATTGGAGTAACTTTAATAAAAGAATTTACTTCGTTTATCCAATTATCCAATAAACTTTTAGCTAGTGGGCTTGAAGTGTGTTTGTAATGATTGCTAATAAGATCATTTAATTCACGTATATCGCTAATATCTTCAATTAAGGAAAGTTCTACCATTTCCATATTGCAATAGTAATCGAAATCGCCATCCGGATTATATACATAAGCGATACCGCCACTCATACCGGCTGCAAAATTTCTTCCTGTTTTACCAAGCACTACCGTTCTTCCTCCGGTCATATATTCACAACAATGATCTCCTGCGCCTTCAACTACCGCAAGAGCTCCACTGTTTCTTACACAAAAACGCTCTCCTACCTGACCGTTAATATATACTTCGCCTGAGGTTGCACCATATAAAAGTGTATTTCCCGCTATAATGTTGTTTTCAGGCGTAAAGTTAGATGAATCGGGAGGCAACAAAACAATCTTACCGCCTGACAATCCTTTTCCCAAATAGTCATTTGCATCCCCTTTTAATGTAAAAGTAATTCCTTTGGATAAAAAAGCTCCGAAGCTTTGACCTGCCGATCCTTTAAATGTGCAATGAATGGTATTATCCGGTAATCCGTCATTACCGTATTTTTTTGCCACTTCTCCTGACAGCATTGCTCCCACAGCTCTATCCGTATTTTGAATGGTACGTTTCAATGATACGGGCATGGTTTGATCTATGGCATTGCGACAAGTGTTTATTAATTCTCTATCTAAAACTTTATCTATTTTATGATCTTGAAGTTTATTGTGTTTTAAAGAATTTTTATTTTTTTCGGGATAATATAATATTCTGCTTAAATCTAATTTTTCAAATCTAGGATTTTGAAGAGAGGATTTGGACTTTAACAGATCTGTTCTTCCCACAATATCGTCTAATTTGGTAAATCCCAGTGAGGCTAAATGTTCTCGTACTTCTTCTGCTAAGAAAGTAAAGAAATTTATAAGATAATCACTTTTGCCGCTAAATTTCCCCCTTAATTGCTCATTTTGGGTTGCTACTCCTACCGGACAAGTATTTAAATGACACTTTCTCATCATAACGCAACCCAAAATAATCAAAGCACTGGTTGCAAAACCAAATTCTTCGGCTCCCAGCATTGCGGCTATGACAATATCCCTGCCTGTTTTTAATTGTCCGTCTGTTTGAAGGCGAATGTTACCTCTAAGATTATTTAACACCAATGTTTGTTGGGTTTCAGCTAAACCGATTTCCAGCGGTAATCCGGCATGTTTTATAGAGCTTAACGGACTGGCACCCGTTCCTCCGTCGCACCCGCTGATTAAAATTAAATCTGCCTTTGCTTTTGCCACACCGGCAGCTATAGTTCCTACACCACTTTCTGAGACCAATTTTACGCTAATTATAGCTTTCGGATTCACATTTTTTAAATCATAGATTAATTGTGCCAAATCTTCAATAGAATATATATCGTGATGAGGTGGCGGTGAAATCAATGAGATACCGGGTATGGAATGTCTTGTTTTGGCTATAATCGTATCAACTTTAAATCCGGGCAATTGTCCTCCTTCTCCGGGCTTAGCTCCTTGAGCTACTTTAATTTGAATTTCATCTGCATTTACTAAATATTCCGTTGTAACTCCAAATCTTCCTGAAGCCACTTGTTTGATCGCTGATCTAGCATTAGTTGAAAAACGTTCTTTTAGTTCTCCTCCTTCTCCTGTATTACTTTTTCCCCCGATCGTATTCATAGCAACCGCTATGGCTTCATGTGCTTCTTTACTGATGGATCCGAACGACATAGCACCTGTAACAAAACGCTTCATAATTTCTGATGCAGGCTCGACTAAATCTATATCAATGGGTTGAGATGTATAATCGATAAAATCTCTTATAAATATTTTATCCTCTTTGTTGTCTACTTCTTGAGTAAATTCTTTAAATTTATTGTAATCTCCGGTTCGTGTGGCAATCTGAAGTTTTGCGATGGTTTCCGGATTCCAAGCATGGGCTTCTCTTCCTTTTCTCCATGCATACATTCCTAAATTGTCGTATATGGTTGAATCATGTACCCCTTCGAATGCTTCTTTAAACGATTGGATGGTATCGTATGCTATGTCTTCTAAGTCTATACCTTCTATTTTTGAAATGGTGTGACCAAAATAATCGGACAATACTTTTGAACTTATTCCGATCGCCTCAAATACTTGAGCTCCTATATAACTTTTAAGGGTAGATATTCCCATTTTTGAAAGAACTTTCAATAATCCTTTATGTATGGATTTCATGTAATTTCTTTCTGCTGTTGAAAATACCATTTGTATTTCTCCTTTTTCAACCAAATCATTCAACATGGCAAATGACAGGTATGGATTTACCGCATTGGCTCCGTATCCAAATAATAAGGCAAAATGCATAACCTCTCTCGGTTCTGCTGACTCTACCACCAAATCAATTTGCATACGTTTTCTCTTTTTGATCAAATAATGATGGACAGAAGAAACTGCTAATAATGAGGGAATGGCGATATGGTCCAGGTCAGCTTTTCTATCACTTAAAATAATATAATTGCTTCCTTTGTCCACTGCTTCTTCTGCAGTTTTACAAAGTTCTTCAATACCTTTTTTCAACCCGTAAGCATATTCATCCGGTTGATACGTAAAGGTTATAGGAATCACTGTCGATTTAAATCCTTTATAATCTAAATTTTCAAGCAGATCCAATTCTTTATTAGTTATAATGGGATAGGCCAGTCCGACCATTTTACAGTGTTCGGGCATGGGCTCTAATATATTTTTATGTAAAGAACCTATATATCCGGCTAGGGACATTACTAATTCTTCTCTTATAGGATCAATGGGTGGATTGGTTACCTGCGCAAAATGTTGCCTGAAATAGGAAAATAAACGATTGGGTTCTTTGGATAATATGGCCAAAGGGGTATCGTTTCCCATAGAGCCCACCGGTTCTTTACCGTCTATAGCCATCGGAATTAAGAGTTTCTCTATATCTTCACGATAATATCCATATGCTGATAACATGACATCCAAATTCGGAACTTCATATTTCACGCTTCTTCCCGAAGATATATCATCTAAAGAAATTCTGTTTTTATCTAACCATTGTTTATACGGATAAGCATTTGCCAATTCTTCTTTTAATTCTTTATCATACTGAACAGTACCATTTACAGTATCAATTAATACCATTTTTCCCGGTTTTAATCTTCCTTTTTCCCTGATTTCTGAAGGATCAAAGGTAACTACTCCTGTTTCTGAAGCTACTACCATCATATCATGATGGGTAATGAGATATCGTGCGGGGCGTAATCCGTTTCTATCCAACAATCCCCCGGCATATCGCCCGTCACTGAATAAAATGGTCGCCGGTCCGTCCCACGGTTCCATAAGAATGCTGTGGTATTCATAGAAGGCTTTCAGTTCGGATGAAATCGGATTTTTATCATTCCATGATTCCGGAACCATCATGGCCAATGCATGAGGCAATGACTTGCCCGACATTACTAAAAATTCTAATACATTATCAAAAGATGAACTGTCGCTCATTCCCTGCTGCACAATCGGCCATATATCTTCTATATTTCCTATTTTTTCTGATTTTAAAACGCTTTCACGTGCTTCCATCCACAACCTGTTTCCTTTGATGGTGTTGATTTCACCGTTATGCCCGACTAAACGAAAAGGCTGAGCTAAACCCCAGGTTGGAAAAGTATTGGTGCTGAACCTTGAATGAACTAAAGCAATGGCACTGGTAAAATTAGGATTTAATAAATCAGGAAAATAATGTCTTAGTTGTAAAGATGTCAACATTCCTTTATATACAATGGTTTTGGTTGACAAACTTACTATGTAACACCCGCGCTTATTTTTTATATCTGATTCTAATAGTGCTTTTTCAAATTTTTTTCTAAGTAAATACAGTTTCAGTTCTAATACTTCTTGTGAATATTCTTCTCCTTTTATGAATATCTGCTTTATAATCGGCTCATTTGCCATTGATATTTCTCCAAGTATATCACTATTAACAGGTACATCCCTCAAGGCTAGAAAACTTAATCCTTCTTTTTTGATTAATTCGGACAGTAATTCAAATGCCTTTTTTTCTTCTTCTTTTTCTTTAGGGAAAAATAACAACCCGCTCCCATATCTGCCCTTTTCCGGAACTGCTATTCCTTGAAGAAGAACAAATTCATGAGGTATTTGCACCATAATTCCGGCTCCATCTCCGGTTTTATTATCGGCGCTTTCAGCTCCTCTGTGGGTCATATTTTCTAAAACTTGAAGTCCGTTTTCAACAATTGAATGGGATCTGACACCTTTGGTGTGGACTATCATACCTACTCCACACGCGTCATGCTCAAATTCCGGATCATATAATCCTTTTTTACAGTATTCACTTTTCCACATAATTTTTACTCAGAATTTTTTAAGTTATAAAAGTAATAATTATAAATATAAATTATTGCATAAATTGCATTATAATTTGCTATTAATAAATTATAAACATAAATTATCTAGTATTTTATACCTTAAAACGCATAGGAAGATTCGATATTATCAATTGATTTTTGAAAAATTAATATCTATCGGAGTTTTTAACTGAAAATAAGATATATTAATATTTTTATATTTTACAATTAATTTAACATTAATTTAAAAATAAGACAACTTTCATGTACTATATTTGCGTTATAAATTCAATTAACACAATTTTATTAAGATAATCGTAAAACAATCACTATGTCATTTAAAGCGAAATTAGAAGTAGAAGGGAAATCATATAATGTTTTGAATATTAATTACTCTTTAGCTCAGGAAACAGATCCGACCGGTCGCCCATCTTCTCAAACCAGAGGGGGAAGGATTGAAGTTTCAATTGAATCTACCGGTGAAACTGACATTTTTGAGTGGATGACAAATAGCTTTGAAAGAAAAGATGGTAAAATAGTATTCATTAAAAGAGACAACAATTCTACTTTAAAAGAATTATATTTTTTTGATGGATATGTTGTGAAATATAAAGAAAATTTTGATTCTTACGGTAAATCTCCTCTAACGGAAACTTTTACTATTTCTGCTAAGAGTATTAAAATGGGAACTGGAGAGCATATTAATGAATGGATTTAAGATTAAAAATCTTTTAATCGGAATTAATTAAATTAAATTTACGCCTATTGTATGGTATTTTTATTTAATTAAGAAATTCTAATATCCCTTTTTGGTAAGATTTGTAAAGTGGTTTCGGATATTAAGTTTCTAATTTTTAAAAATATTTATTTCTTATAAAAAATAAAACGATGAATTTCAAGAAATTCATCGTTTTTTTATGAGTGTTATAATTAATAACTATTTTACATATTATTGTTCCGCCAATTTTTCTTTAATGCGGGTTTCAATTTCCTCTAATAGTTCCGGATTATCTTTTAATAACTGCTTAACAGAATCTCTTCCTTGTCCAAGTTTCGTATCTTGATAGCTGAACCAGGATCCGGATTTTCCGACAATTCCCATTTCAACTCCTAAATCCAGGACTTCTCCAACTTTGGAAATTCCTTCTCCGTACATAATATCGAATTCTGTTTGACGGAATGGTGGGGCTACTTTATTCTTAACTACTTTTACTTTCACTCTGCTTCCTATTGCATTATCACCATCCTTGATCGGTGAGCCTGATTTACGTATATCAATTCGTACTGAAGCATAGAATTTTAATGCATTTCCTCCGGTAGTTGTTTCCGGGTTTCCAAACATTACTCCAATTTTTTCTCTAAGCTGATTGATAAATATTACGGTACATTTAGTTTTACTAATGGTAGCGGTTAGTTTTCTAAGAGCCTGAGACATTAGTCGTGCATGAAGACCCATTTTAGAATCTCCCATTTCTCCTTCTATTTCTGCTCGAGGAGTTAATGCTGCTACTGAATCGATAACTACAATGTCAATAGCACCTGATCGAATCAGATTATCGGCGATTTCCAATGCTTGTTCTCCATCGTCCGGCTGAGAAATAATCAGATCGTCCAAATTGATGCCCAGACGTTGAGCGTAGGTTGGATCGAATGCGTGTTCTGCATCAATGAAGGCTGCTATTCCACCTTTTTTCTGAGCTTCTGCTATTGCGTGTAACGTAAGTGTTGTTTTACCCGATGATTCCGGACCAAATATTTCAATAATTCTTCCTCGTGGATAGCCTCCGACCCCTAAAGCCAAATCCAAACCGAAAGATCCGGTAGGAATGGTGTCTACTTCTTCAACAGGCTTATCTCCCATTCGCATGACTGATCCTTTACCATAGGTCTTGTCTAATTTGTCTAAAATTAGATTCAACGCCTTCTTCTTTGCTTCTGAATTGTTTGCGTCTTTGCTTTCTTTTTCTGCCATTATTTGTTTTACTTTTTATATATATTTAATTTTTCAATTGTTTTTAATCCTTTAAAATATTAGTCGTTTACAAATATCTAAGTTAACTAATGTTTATCTTAAAGATTCATAGTTTTAAGGATTTGTTCTGCATGATTCTTTGTTTTTACTTTGGTAATAATATTTTTAATTATTCCATTTTCATCAACTATATAGGTATATCGTAAGATGCCTTCGTATTCTTTTCCCAAAAATTTTTTCTTACCCCATGCTCCAAACGATTCTATTATTTTTTTATCAACGTCTGCTATAAGCGGAAAAGGAAATGAATATTTATCATGAAATGATTTTTGTTTATCTACTGAATCTTTACTTATTCCTATGATTTGATAGCCTTCTTTTTGAAGAGTTGCATAATTATCTCTAAGATTACATCCTTCAGCTGAACAACCCGGAGTATTTGCTTTGGGATAAAAATATATGATAAGTTTTTTTCCTTTAAAATCTGAATATTTAATTATTTTTCCTTCTTGGTCAAGTCCTTCAAAATCAGGAATCTTATCCCCTATTTTTAACATCGTTTTGGGTTTAAACTTTTGGTTATGTAAAGATATTCATAAAAAATATAAGTATCAATTTTTTCAAAACTCTAAATTATATATCCTTACCAACCACCAACCTAAGCAATTATATATCAAACCATTAAGCAACCAAATAATTCTCAGCTATAAATTTTCCATTTCTTTCAATTAAGTGTAAGTAAATATCATGAAATACTGAAATTTTAAATGCTATAGTATAAGATCCTTGTAATTTTTGATTACTTCATATCCTTTGTTTTTGAAATAGGTTTCCGAACATTCTAATTTTTCAGCCATAATAAAATCTCCTCCCCAAGCTCCCAGACTCTTAACAAACCCCGGATAATCACTGAATAAAACTTTTTTTACTGTATCTATATTGATAAACTCTGAAATCAATTGTTCATGTTCTGAAATAAGAATCCTAAATTGATTAAAGGTAATTTTTGGGTCAATAATTTCTCGGGTTATATTTGAAATGGCATCTATTAGATTTTCCGACTTCGTTTTTTGTTTATAATGCTGTATTCCTTCTCTTGAATTTTGTTTTTGATTCAAATAAATAAATAAAAGATTTTCCGTTATTGCCGAAGATATTTCTACCTTTTCAATTTTCTTTACTTCATTTTCTTTTAGTTGATAGGTAATAGGCGTATGGGCTTCGGCACAGGCTATATCATAACCGCTTCCTCCAAAAGTTTTTTCTAATAATTTATAGGAATTTACTTTTGTCCATTGTGCTATATTATTTATTAAGGTTGAGCTGGTTCCCAAGCCCCAATTTTCGGGAAAGTCCAGCCGAGTTATACATTCGTATCCAACTTTATTTTCAAATTTTGTGCTTCCTAATTTTTGTACTTCTTGGAAAATATGGAGTAATTGTTTTGAAAAATTTAAATTCGTCGTTTCATCGATTTTATTGCTGTTGATATCTAAAACGGTTTTAAACCATAATTTTCCATCACTTTTATAGGCAGTCCATACCAATTTATTAGAAAATTCTTGAGTTTGGTGTATTTGAAGAGATTGTCCTAATCGAGTGGGTACGGCTAAACTTAAGGCACCATCCAGTACCGTATATTCTCCGGTTAAAAGTAATTTTCCGTTACTTTTAAATTTTTGTAAAATACTCAAATTATGAGAGTTTATTCTGTTTATTTTTGAAGATATTTAGCAAATGATTCATCTAATAGCGCCGGCATACTTACACGTCCATTGACTACACTTACTACTTCTGCTTTTGCTTCAGAACATACTTTGTTGTCGGACTTGCGTATAATTTTTTGATTAAATATATAACGGATTCCTTCTTTTTCCAATGAATCTAAGGTACATAAAAATTTTTCTCCTCCTTTTAGTGAACTCATATAGCGTACATGAATGCTTATTAATACTAAATCGATTCCTTTTTGGTGTAAATCATAGAAATCAAGCCCATTATGTTCTAGAAATTCATGACGGCCTACTTCATAATAGTGTTGATAATTTGCATTGTTTACGATGCCTTGTGCATCACATTCATAATCTCGTACTTTTAAATCGATTTCAAAAAGAGGAGTATTCATAATTTAATTTTTTATACGTAATAGTAAACTCTAATTTATGAAAAATTTCGCTTATAAAAAAGGAATTGTAAGATTTTTATTTATTGTTTTTAGGTGAATATATACCAGAGTATTCCTATATTTAAACGAAAATCTGTATATGGATTGAGTGGCGAACTGTAAAATTTGTAACCACTAAAACTGGAGTTGAAATGTTGTCCTTCCAGTATAATCAACATTCTTTTGACTTTAAAATGCAGAAATAAATCTAATACGGGATATTCTCCGATATTATAATTTTCTGTTTTTGATTGTAATCTTAACTCGTTGGTTACCGGTAAAAAGAGTCTGGATTGGAATTTATTAAAGTAATAAGCATTTAATCCTAATTGGAATTCTGCATTATTTTTAAATGCTTTTGATTGGTAATAAATGGTTGCTCTACCAATGAAATCCGGCAAGGGTAAGAGTTGTTTATTACTGGTAACATTTTGATATGCTAAATTAGTTTCCAAATGGAATTTTTTATATTGAAAACTGTTTTTCAAACCTACTTGTACTATATCAACCGAAGAACCGGCTTGTTTAGGAAGATAATCACTATCTAAATAGGTATAATTTTTTATATTATAAAATTGTGTAAAAACTCTTGTATTATAAGGTTTTATATGTAATTCTCCTCCAGCTTGAACTGTTCTTTCTTTTTTCGGGTCATCCATAAAATAATTCATGGATTTATAAAAACTTTGATTATACAGCAAGTTTAATGACGGTATCTGAGATTTAACTCCTACATTAGCTTCTAAATAATAATCTTTTAAAGGACTGACTATTAAATGATTGTCTAAGTAATACGAATTTTTAAATTCATCTCCCGTCATTGCCTCTCCTTGTGATTTTAAAACAATTTCTTTCTTCCAGTTAAATGCAAGTTTTCCGGCTATTCCCACTCGATTGTCTTTGAGATTTTTAGGAAAGGAAATACTTGGATCAACTATTCGGTCAAAATTAAATTCTAAATGTTCATATTTTAGTCCTGTTTCCAAATGTAATTTATCGCTCCAATCAAAAACTGCCATGGATTGATTGGTAATCTTTCTAAGTTTTTTTGTGTTGTAATGACTTTTCAAATTGTCTACATCAAAAATATCTTGTTTATCTGAAAAATAGGTATTTAGATTTTTAAATTCTTCATAGGTAAAGTGGGAAGATTCTGCCGAAAAAATATTTTTTATAGATAACGGATAGGTGTTATGTCCCGAATTAAGTATTCCTAATTGTTGACCGACATAAAATCTTCTTCTTCCATATTTTGATTGCGCCCCTGTAAGGTTTACTTCCATTCGGTCCCGATCTTTAAATCGGCTGTCTCCATCTTCGAAATTTTTTGGAAATTGAATTCCTCCGTTTTCTTCATCGTCTACATTAGCTGTTATATAGTGAGTCCACAAATTATATTTTTGATTTTTGGTATGATAGGCAAGTGTGAATAAAAGTGAATTATTGGAAGCTAATTGTTCTAAATATTTTCCTTCTGAACGTAATCCTCTGTATTGTATGGAATAATTTAGCCTTGAATTGATATTATGTGTAAATAAACTTGATAATGAATGGCCTTGTTTATATCCATTGTTGTATTGAAATTCGGTCATCGGGGTCTGAACATCGAAATATCTTACTTCATCAGCTTCTATTAGGTTAAAAGATTTTCCCGTAGGAATTAAATCTATTCCCGAGTTAATTTTAGTTGAAAATAATAAAGGATTAAAAGTATGTCCTATATTGGAAAACGGCATGGCGCCAAAACTATCTTTGTGATTGTACATTCTATTGCTATAGTATTTATCTATAGTTAAAACCGTATCAAAGATTTTTTTCGCATGGTCTTCCGTCCAATATTTATAGGATTGTA
This sequence comes from Apibacter sp. B2912, assembly GCF_009827835.1. Taxonomy (NCBI): domain Bacteria; kingdom Pseudomonadati; phylum Bacteroidota; class Flavobacteriia; order Flavobacteriales; family Weeksellaceae; genus Apibacter; species Apibacter sp. B2912. The sequence continues at coordinate 120,173 of NZ_WINV01000003.1, read as the reverse complement.
TGGTTGGGTTATAAATTTTAATTGAATCAGAAGAGATAGTTTTACTGTTTGTTACAGGCATTTCGTTTTTGTTCCCTTCTGAAACCTGAGCAAAAGAAAATATTGAAACTATGCTTGAAAATAAACAGATAAAATATATTCTAATTCTACTCATGTACGTAAACAATATGCAAATATAAAAATAAAAAAACGGCAAAAAAACCGACTGTTTACTCTATATGTTATATTATTCTTAATATCTGTTAAAATAATGCCGAATATCATTATTTACGTTCTGTATTTAAAATTTTTTTAGTGTATATTAAAATGCTATCTATAAAAAAACCACCTTAAATAAGGTGGTTTTTTGTGTATATAATCTATTAATACCCTTTATTTTGTTGATCTTTGTTCATTCCGGCATTATTATCTATTTCGGATTGCGGTATCGGAAAAGCTAATCTGAAGTCACCAACAGGGAAAGTAACATCTTGTTCTCCTGTTAAGTCTATTCTTGTTAAGGTTTTATTCCATCTTAACAAATCCCAAACCCTGAATCCTTCTCCTACTAATTCTTTTCTTCTCTCTTCTTTTACATCATCCATGGTTATTGTTGTTAATGGAGTAATTCCTCTTTGAGCTCTAATTCCGTTTACTAATTCTAAGGCTTCAGCAGTAGAACCTCCTCCGCCCATTAATATGGCTTCTGCCTGATTTAAGGCTATTTCTTCATATCTTACTAACTTTTGATTGGATTCTCCTGTTAATAACGGATATTTACCTTCAATATAGGTTGCATTTTTGGAAGAATTTTGACGCAACATTCCGGTTTTGTCTTTACTATCTTTTTTGATTTTAGCTCTGATATCTTCAGGATCGTATGCTGCAACTAAACTTGGATTTAAGCGGGTATTGGCGTATCCTTCTGATGAAAAAATATAACCTACACTTGAAGTACCAATAGCCCCTGCAACGCCATAAGCTAGTTCAAATATTGAGTTAAGCCCTTCTATTCTCCAACTGGTTACATATAAACCTTTGTCGATAGGTGCATATTGAGCAGTAACTTCACCGGCATATTTATATACATTAGTATAGTCTTCTTTGTATAAATAGTATCTCGACATTAATCCGGCTATCGCTCCTTTAGTTAATTTTTGTTTAACATCAATGTTATATACTGATTTTTCATAGGCTTGTTGAAAATCAGATTCGATTTGAGCATAACATTCATCTAAGGTTGCTCTTGATACAGCGAATGTTGCCGGGTTGGTTGTATTATCTAAAATTAAGGGAACACCTAAATTTTTGTCTTGTGTATATTTTTGTCCAAACAATTTTATGAGATCGAAATATGCCCAAGCTCGGATTGCATAGGCTTGTGATTTAATTTCGTCAATTTTTTCTTCCGGAGTTCCATCTGTTATAGTTGCGTTTATGACAATATTTGCATTGGATATTACTCGATAGATTCTTTTCCATGTTTCACTTGCATAACTGTCGGTTGCATTCATGGTAAATTGAGAAACTGTCTGATATCTTCCGGAAGAGCCTGTTGAGAACATTTCATCACTTCCTCTAACTTCTCCGAAAACTACATAATTACATCCGTAATAATATTGGGATCTCATTAAGGCATAAGTTCCGTTCATAAATGTTTCCAGCTGACCCAAAGTAGTAATGGGCGTTTCATCTATTACATCGGTTTGTTGCAATTGCGGGTCTGTAAAATCATCTGAGCATGATACGGTTGAAATTAATGATGATAAAACAGTTGCTAATAATATTATCTTTTTCATGGTTATCTTCTTAATTTTTAAAATCCAACATTAACTCCAACAGTAAATGTTTTTAATATAGGTTGTTCAAAGTTACTTCCTCCTCCATTGACATTTTGTTCAGGTTCTATTTTCAGATGCCTTACTTTACTGTCAAAACAATAGGTCCAAATATTGGTTCCTCGTAGATATATTTTAAGGTTAGTTAATCCTATATCATCTAATACTGATTTTGAAAAAGTATATCCGATGGTTAAGTCTCTTAATCTGATGAAATCGCCATCATATAAAAATCTGGTTGATGAATAGTTGGATTTTGAAGAATTGGTAAGTATTGGTTTTGGATTTGAAGCATGAGGATTATCCGGCGTCCAGAAATCGCCTTGTTCTTCATATCCTCCATATATATGTATATATTGTCCGTCACTGGTAGTGTAATTTCTCCATCCATCATATATTTTATGTCCGAAATTACCACTGAAGGTTGCAGATAAAGATATTCTTTTATAAGATAGATCTGTTGAAATCCCTGCCATGTATTTTGGAAGTGTAGTTCCTTGAACGGCTCTTTCTGCTTTATTATAATCGGTAGTTACTTCTCCTCCTTTTCCATTTACATACCATTGTCCTTCTCCTGTAGTAGGGTTAACTCCCGCCCATTTCCTCATATACCAACTTTTTACGGCTTCTCCTTTTCTAACAATATTTACCCCTGTAATAGATTCACCTAACGGAAGATTTGTTACTTCATTTTTTACGTAAGTGAAATTACCGGATAGATACCAGTTGAACCCGTCAGGAGTATCTGATTTGATTATTGTTCCTCCTAAATCTAATTCAATCCCTTTGTTTACCATATCTCCGGCATTAACTAATACGGTAGAGAAACCTGTGGTTAATGATATACCTTTAGGGAATATTAAATCTTTTGTCTTTTTGTGAAAGTATGAAGCTGAAAAATTCAATCTGTGATTAAAAAATTCAGTTTCGAAACCTGCATCAAACTGTCTGATTTTTTCCCAAGTGAAATCTTTATATCCTAATTGATAGATATATCCTCCCGCAGCATCATTATAGTTTAAATCATATCCATATTGTGCAAATGAATTTAAATCGTCATATAGTAATTGATTTCCTAATTCTCCATATGATGCTTTGATTTTTAATAAATCAATGGATGATCCGATTAAAAATCTTTCATTGGAAATATCATAAGCTGCTCCTACAGACCAGAATGTCCCCCATTTATTACCTGAACCAAAGTTATTTAATGCTTCTCTTCTTATCGTTCCGTCCAGAAAATACTTTTTACTGTAATCGTAACTTACATTCGCTGCATATGCATTTCTTGTAGCGATATAGCCATTTCCGGTGGTTTCTTCATTTTTAACAAAATTATCTGTAGAATATAACCCCAGTCTTCCTAATGTAGTATTTGAAGTGCTTAAGTATTTATAGTCTTTTTTATAAGCTTCTTGTATAATTCGTGTATCAAAGTGATGGTTTTCTCCTACTGTGAAAAAGTAATTTAAAATATTCTGAACATTCCAGTTAAAATATCGCACTCTTTCATTAATCATTCTTCCGTTTGTATTAGCTCCGTCTCCATGAATTGGATTATCATATTTATCTCTTTCCATGTTTATATACTCCGGTGCAAAATTTATTACATATCTTAAATTATTAATAATCTTGTACTCACCTTGTATATTAGCAAAAACTCTGGCTGTTTTAGTGGTTATGTAGTTATTTTCCAATAAATACGCGGCATTAAACATACCGTTAAACATTCTTCCACCTTCTCCTAAATTGTAACTTCCATCCGGATTTTTAGCAGGGTCAGTTGGCAGCATAAAGTATTTAGTTAATAATGGATTTGAAAAATATCCTCCGTTTAAAACACTATTTTGTTTGGTATAAGCCGCATTGATATCTGTACGGATGGTTAATTGATCTGTAGCTTTATAATCAGTTGCTAATCTCCCACTTACTCTATCAAAGTCTGTACTTCTTACAGTACCTTCTTGTGAGAAATAATTAAGAGACGAAGCATATTTTAATTTATCTGAACCTCCGGTTACCCCAATATTTAGACTGTTTTGAGAGGTATAATCTCTTTCCACAAGTTTAGTCCAATCAGGAACCTCAGTTTTACCATCCCATAACGGCAAGGTGGTTTCTTTTGGAGCCAATTCATTGTTTATATAATCGATGGCTTCTTGTTCTGTTAAATTTCTTTTATTTCTAACCGCTTCCGTTAAAACTCTGTTCCATGTTCCCGGAGTGATTGATTTTGGGCCTTTTACCGCTTTTTTTCCAAAACCTCTTTCCAAGTCAACTGAAAATTTAGCTTTCCCGTTTTTTCCTTTTTTGGTAGTTATCACAATAACCCCCGCTCCTGCATCAGCACCATACAAAGAGGTAGCTGCTGCATCTTTTAAGACCGTATAAGATTCTATATCATTGGGATTTATGGTTGCTAAAACATTCGTTGAAGGGTCTGTTTCGGATTTGTTACGATTATTGGTTAAATTACCTGAAGAAATTCTTACCCCGTCAATGATGTAAATCGGATTGTTATTTCCGTTTACAGAGGTAACTCCTCTCAATCTTATTTGTGCAAGTCCTCCCGGCTGACCTGTGGAGGAGTTTACTGATAAACCTGAAACTCTTCCTGCTAAGGCTTTATCAAATGATGCAATCGGGGCATTTGATATATCTGATCCTTTTACCACAGATGCTGTTCCTACCACATCTTTAGCATCTCTTATTCTACCGAATCCTAAAACAACTACTTCTTCAATTTCCTTTTCGTCTTTTTTCTCGATTTTTTTAGAAAATTTAAATGCTAAATCATCTTTTGCTATTACTTCTTCAGATTCTTCTTCTAAATTCGTAATTACTAAAACATCCCCAACTTTTCCTGCTGATAATTCAAAATTACCGTCATCATCGGTTCTTGTAAAAGTATTCGTTCCCTTAATTTCGACCTTTGCTCCTATGGCAGGTTCACCATCAGCCTCTTGTACATTTCCTTTAATTTGCCCAAAAGCAAATTGACCGGATAAGCACAATCCTAGCACACTTAAAATTTTAAGTTCTTTCCTCATACAATAATATATACTTAGTTAAACAACAAAATTCTAACATTTTTTTAATATATCCAAAAATAATATTAAATTATCTTAAAATAATAGCTATTTGTTATAAATATAGTTAAATTATTACATATATATTAAATAATGAAAAAATTATACTTAATTCTTTGAAAGAACACTATAATATAAGATGGTTGGGAAATAAAAAAAGCTGTATGAAATTTCATACAGCTTTTATATTAGTTATATTTAATTTTAAATTTAAATCTTCAATTTTTTCTTAACTTCTACTTCTTCGTATACTTCCAATAAATCTCCTATCTGAATATCATTATAATTCTTAATATTCAATCCACATTCGTATCCTTTGCTTACTTCTTTTACATCATCTTTAAATCTTTTTAAGCTTTCAAGCTCACCGGTATATACTACTATGCCTTCTCTAATGATACGTATTTTAGAGTTTCTGTTAATAGTTCCATCTAAAACCATACATCCGGCAATAGTACCCACTTTGGAAATTTTAAAGGTTTCTCTGATTTCAACATTTCCAATAATTTGTTCTCTAATTTCAGGAGAAAGCATACCTTCCATAGCTTCTTTAACATCGTTAATTACGTCATAGATAATGGAATAGGTTCTAATTTCGATTTCTTCTCTTTCTGCTAATTCTCTGGCACTTTGGTTTGGACGAATGTTAAATCCAATTAAAATGGCATCTGAAGCTGCTGCTAATAAGATATCAGACTCTGTAATCTGTCCAACTCCTTTATGGATGATATTGATTTGTATCTGATCATTAGATAATTTTTGTAAAGAATCTGTTAGTGCTTCTACTGAACCATCTACATCTCCTTTTAGGATAATGTTTAATTCTTTAAAATCACCTAAGGCAATTCTTCTTCCAATTTCATCTAAGGTGATATGTTTTTGAGTTCTTATGGATTGTTCTCTGATTAATTGCTCCCGTTTGTTAGCAATTTGTTTTGCTTCTTTCTCATCCTCGAATACCCTAAATTTATCCCCTGCAGTTGGCGCTCCATCTAAACCTAAAACCGTAACGGGAACTGATGGACCGGCTTCTTTCATTGGTTTTCCCCTTTCATCCATCATGGCTCTTACTTTACCGTGATTTTTCCCCGCCAAAATGTAGTCTCCAACTCGTAAAGTCCCATTTTGTACTAATATGGTTGATACATAACCTCTTCCTTTATCTAAGGCTGCTTCAATAACCACTCCATTAGATAATCGGTTAGGGTTGGCTTTTAAATCCAATATTTCAGCTTCTAATAATACTTTTTCAAGCAGAATATCAACATTGGTTCCAAACTTAGCGGAAATTTCTTGGGATTGAATATTACCTCCCCAATCTTCAACTAATAAGTTCATTTGCGATAATTCTTCCTTGATTTTATCAGGGTTGGAATTAGGCTTATCAATTTTATTAATTGCAAATATCATAGGAACACCCGCTGCTTGAGCGTGACTGATCGCTTCTTTGGTTTGAGGCATCACATTATCATCTGCTGCAACTACGATAATTGCTAAATCGGTTACTTGAGCACCCCTTGCACGCATGGCGGTAAAGGCTTCGTGTCCGGGTGTATCTAAAAATGTGATTTTTTGCCCATTGGAAAGCTTAACATTATAAGCCCCTATATGTTGTGTAATCCCTCCGGATTCACCGGCAATTACATTAGTATTTCTTATATAATCCAGTAAAGAAGTTTTTCCGTGGTCCACGTGTCCCATCACTGTAACGATTGGAGCTCTGGTAACCAAATCTTCTTCTTTATCTTGTTCTTCTTCAATAGCAGAATCATCTACTTCAGAATCGGTAAATTCAATTTTATAACCAAACTCATCGGCTACCAATACCATGGTATCAGCATCTAACCGTTGATTCATGGTTACCATAACACCTAAAGAAAAACATGCAGAAATAATTTCAGTTGCTGCAACATTCATTAGACTCGCCAACTCGTTAACAGTGATAAACTCAGTTACTTTTAGAGTGTTATCTTTTCTTTCTTGTTCGTGTAATTCAGCTTCTTGCTCTCTTCTTTGAATTCTTTTATCTCTTCTGAATTTTGAACTTTTAGATTTTCCTCCTTTGGATGTTAATTTTTCTAAGGTTTCTTTTATTTGATTTTTTACTTGTTCATCTGTTAATTCTGCCGGACGAACATTTCTGTTTCCTCCGCCTGAATTTGGACGTCTGTTTCCTCCGCCTTTTTTAAAGTTTTTATTTTGTCCTTGACCTGATCCGCCTTTTTTATCTCCGTTGTTGTTTATTGATTTAGCAACCGCATTTACATCAACTTTAGAGTCTTTAACAATTCTTTTTCTTTTCTTTTTCTCAGAATTTGAATTTTCTTTATTGACTTTTTTAGGTTTTTGAAATTGTGTTAAATCAATCTTTTGACCTGTAATTTTAGGTCCGTCCAACTTTTGGTATTGGGTTTCTAACTTTTCAGGTTCGTCGTCTTGTGATTTTTTTTCATTCTCCTCAACTATCGGTGGAGAAGAAACGACCTGTGGTTTTTCTGATTTTTTTTCTTCTTTGATTTCCTGTTTCGGTTGCTCTTCTGCATTTTTCTCTTTCTGTTTTTTAACCGGATGTGTAGGTTCCTTAGCTCTTTGCAGGTCTTCAGGAGATATTTTTCCAACTATTTTAATACCCGATTTTTTTTCTTCTACAGGTTTAGCTTCTTTTTGCTCAACATTTTGAGAAGAAGTTACTTTTTCTTCATCTTTTTCTTTCTCTTTTCTAAAATCTTTTTTAGTCTTTCTATGAGCATCTAGGTCTATTTTACCTATTGTTTTAGGTGCAGCTATTTCATCGGCTTTAACCTTAAATATTTCCGGTTGCTCCACCTTCTCTTCCTTTCTTCTTTCCGGAATTTTGTTTATGACCACATCTAAAGACGCATCTTTTTTCATTTTATCTTCTGAGAATTCAGTAACTAAGAGCTGATACGCTTTTTGATCTAACTTTACGTTAGGGTTTTTCTCAATCCCGACATTTTGAGAATGTAAATATTCTACTGCTCTGTCAAGAGAGATATTAAGGTCTTTTAATACTTTACTTAATCGAATACCCGACATATTATACTTTGTTGTTATTCTATTTTTTTTACAAATATGATAATTTATTGAAAGAAATTTACATTATTCTTCAAATTCTTCTTTTAAAATACGGATCACATCTATAATGGTTTCTTCTTCTAAATCCGTAAGTTCTAATAAATCATTTACATCTTTTTCTAATACAGATCGTGCTGTATCTAATCCTACTTTTTTCAATTCTTCAATAACCCAGCTTTCTATTTCATCGGAAAATTCTGTCAATTCAATATCTTCTTCTTCCGGCTCATCTCTTCGTACATCAATCTCATATCCTGTTAACCAACTAGCCAATTTAATATTTTGTCCACCTTTACCTATCGCTTTAGATACTTCTTCCGGTCTTAAGAAAACTACTGCATGTTTGTTTTCTTCGTCTAGTTCCATGGAAGATACTTTTGCGGGACTTAAAGCTCTTTGGATAAATAATTGCTGATTGTTGGTATAACTGATTACATCTATATTTTCATTTCTTAATTCTCTTACAATTGAATGGATTCTAGATCCTTTCATACCGACACATGCTCCTACTGGATCTATTCTGTCATCATAGGATTCTACTGCTACTTTGGCTTTTTCTCCCGGTATACGAACTGTTTTCTTAATGGTTATTAATCCATCATATATTTCAGGAATCTCAAATTCAAACAGTTTTTCCAAAAATTTAGGTGAAGTTCTTGAAAGGATAATTAATGGTTTTCCTCCTTTAAAGCCTACTTCTTCTACCACGGCTTTTACGGTTTCTCCTTTTCTGAAGAAATCGGATGGTATTTGATTTTCTTTGGGAAGTATCATGTCATTTTGATCTTCATCCATTAAGATAACCTGCTTATGACGAATATAATGGACTTCTCCGCTTACAATTTCTCCTTCTATTGATTTGAATTTTTCATATAAATTAGAGTTATCGTATTCGGCTATTTTTGTGTTCAATACTTGTTTGAATGCAAGAATATTTCTTCTTCCTAATTCGTTTAATTCAATCTTTTGGGTATATTCTTCTCCAACTTCAAAACTTGGATCAATTTTTCTAACTTCACTGATTTCTATTTCTAACAAATCATCTTCAGACATTTCATCTTCAACGATTTTTCTATTTAAATATATCTCCAAGTCCCCTTTATCAGGGTTAACAATAACATCAAAATGATCATCTGAACCATATCTCTTTCTTAAAACGGTTTTCATTGATTCTTCAACGATTGCCATTAAAGTAATTCTATCTATATTTTTCTCGTCTTTAAAATCTGCAAATGATTCTATTAACTCTATACTATCCATCGGTCCGTTCTAATTTAAATTAAAATTTTATATTAATTGTTGCTCTTTTTATATTGCTGTAAAATATTTCTTCTTTGACTTCTATAGTTACTTTTCCTTTACCTACTTCTTTAGCCCTTCTTTCCTTCCATGTAAGAACTACTTTTTCTTCGTCTGCATCAACTATAGTTCCATTTAGCTCTCTATTTTCTATAGTAATAATCTGTAGATCCCTTCCCTTATTTTTTACATACTGTCTTGGATATAATAAAGGATTGGTTATACCGTAAGAATAGACTGACAATTCAAAATCTTCTTCTTCTCTGTCTAAGTTATTTTCAATTGCTCTGCTGCAATCTAAACAATCTTGCACAGAAACTCCTTTGTCTCCGTCTATGGTAACTTCTATTTTATTAGTTTGAGAAACTTTACAAGATATTAAAAACAAATCTGCTCTAGTTTGAAGAAATTCTTCTAATAATACATTTACTTTCTCTTCCAATGCCATAATAACACCCTCTAATAAACAACTAAATCTTAACAATAATTTACTATAATATTTTTTCTAAGAATAAAGTACAAAAAAAAGCCCTTGTAGATAGGCTTTTAATAATCTTTTAAATCCCAAAAACTTTACAAATGTAATACTTATTTTCTAAATAATAAAATTATACTCTCTATGTATAAGATAATTACAGTTTTATATTTTATAAAATTATTTAATAAACTCTGCCATATCGATTTTTACTGAAAATATATTAGAATATAATGCAACTGAAGAATTTCCGATATTAGTAAGTGCATAATCTACTGTTACTCCTTTATACCGAAACCCTATACCTGCATTGGGCTGAATTGTTAATTTTCTTGAATCGTCAAAACGGGTTTCATATTGCATATTATTTAATCCCGCTCGTAAAAAAACCACATGATCATAATCTAATTCTATCCCTAAAGATGGGGACATACTCAGCGCTTCTGATGAAAGCCAATCATTATTTTTATCAAATTCAAAATTTAAATCTAACTCAGCCAACAGCCCGAATTTATCATTAAAATCGAATTTTTTGGCTGCGCCTAATTTTAATTTAGGCATGGTTAACTCTATTTTATCTTTAGGCGCTTCATTAAGTGTTTCTCCGTCTAATTCTAATTTATTTAATTTTTTTTCATTTACGGACCATGCATTAAAAGTGGTTGTTATATCTCTGGCCATAATTCCAAAATAAAATTGATCTTGGGTTCGATATTGCAATCCCGCGTCTAATCCAAAACCGAATGCATTGGCAAATTTACCGATATGCCTATATACTATTTTTGCATTTGCTCCTATTGAAAGATTAGGGTCATTGAATAAATTACCGGCATAGGAGGCCATAAAAGCATAATCTGCCGTTGAAAATCGACTTATTTTATTGTAATCTATATTCCCTTGATTATCGATCAATTGAGTAGTATTCATAATATCATCAACCGCAAATCGGTAGAGTGAAAAACCAATCGTTCCTTCCGTTCCACTGTTTAAAGGAATTGCTGCCGCAGCATATTCATATTTGGCGATGGATTGAAAATATTCTGCATGCATCAAAGCTCCTTGCCAAGCATCTCTGACTTCCGTCAACCCTGCCGGATTCCAATATCCTGCATTTACATCCGATACACTAGCTATCACTGAATTACCCATCCCAAATGCACGAGCATCTGCTCCTATATTTAGAAATTCATTTGAATACTTTCTAAATGCTTGCGCATGAAGATTTATATTAAAATGAACAGCCCAAATGATGAAGCTTAAAGTAATTTTTTTTAGAATTTTCCCTTTCAACAAATAGTATTTTTTTGTATAAACAAACTATCGTATAAACGTTGAAAACCGTTTTTTATTACTTGAGCTACCCCGGATTTTTAAAAATAATTATTACTTTTATAACTTAATTTGCTTTGTATTTAACAATACATTATTCATAAATACCTGAGAAAATGAAATATCTTCCTAATACACTAACTCTTGCTAATTTACTTTGTGGTAGCATTGCGTGTATTTTAACTATAATAAAAGCTCCCATTGAATATATTTTAATCCTGCTTTTATGTTCTTTGATTTTTGATTTTTTCGATGGTTTTGCCGCCCGTCTTGCAAAGGTTTCCGGTCCTTTTGGTAAGGAACTTGATAGTTTGGCAGATATTGTTACGTTTGGCGTATTGCCCGGTTTATTTATGTTTACCATGTTGGGAGGAGATGATTTTTATTCTCGTATAAGTACGTTTTCAAACGGATTTATACATAATAAATACATCGTTTTATTCCCATTTTTTGGATTGTTGATTACTTTGTTTTCTGCTCTGCGTCTTGCTAAATTTAATTTAGATGAGGAACAAAGTTATTATTTTAAAGGATTGCCTACTCCTGCAAATACTATCTTGATATTTTCATTATACTATTTACATCAAAATCATACGTATTTATTATTGGATAATTCTTGGTTTTTGTTATTCATTACTGCCTTATCAAGCTATTTACTGGTTGCCAATATTCCCTTATTGGCTTTTAAATTTAAAAACTTAACCTGGAAAGATAATTCTCTTGTATACTCTTTCCTTATAATTTGCATAGTATTATTAATTTTCCTTAAAATATCAGCTATACCAATACTTATATTAATTTACTTAATTTTATCAATTATATTTCGAAAAAAAATTATTTCAAATGGAACTAAAACTACATAAATCAATCTGCTTTTTCGATCTTGAAACTACCGGAATAAATATTAGCAAAGACCGGATAGTTGAAATTAGTATATTTAAAGTAAACCCTGACCAATCAAAAGAGAGTAAAACTTGGAGAGTTAATCCTGAAATTCCAATTCCAAAAGAATCGTCTTTAATTCATGGAATTTATGATAAAGATATTGTCGATGCTCCTACTTTTAAAGAAATTGCTCCTCAGGTTCTCGAAATGATTAAAGATTCTGATCTTTCAGGATATAATTCCAATCGATTCGATATTCCATTACTTGCGGAAGAACTTTTGCGAAACGGGTTTGAATTTGACATAAAAAAACACCGCCCGATTGATGTTCAAGTAATCTTTCATAAAATGGAACCCAGAAATCTTTCCGCAGCTTACAAATTTTATTGCGATAAGAATTTAGAAAATGCTCATTCTGCTTCTGCAGATACTTATGCTACGTATGAAATATTAAAAGCTCAACTGGAAAAATATGAGGATATTCAAAACGATGTGAAATTCCTTCATGAGTTTACCATGCAAAATAAAAATGCTGATTTGGCAGGATTTGTTGGAATAGATAAGGATGAAGACGAGGTTTTCAATTTTGGAAAATACAAAGGTAAAAAATTGAAAAATGTGTTTTTAAGTGATTTAGGATATTATTCCTGGTTAATGAATGCTGATTTTCCTTTATATTCGAAAAAAATTTTTACAAGAGCAAAATTAAAAAGTGTTTTATGAAATTTATCTGTGTAGGAAGAAATTATAGCAATCACGCGAAAGAATTAAACAATGAGATACCTAAAGATCCGGTTTTATTTATTAAACCGGATACCGCTTTAGCCAGACCCGGTGATGATTGGTATATTCCAGAATTCACTGAAAACCTTCAGCATGAAGTGGAGGTTCTTATAAAAATTTCTAAAGTTGGAAAATACATTCAACCGGAATTTGCCGGAAATTATTACTCTGAAATTGGACTTGGCATTGATTTTACTGCTAGAGATTTACAAGACCGATTAAAAGAAAAAGGGCTTCCCTGGGAAAAATCCAAGGCTTTCGATCGATCTGCTTTAATTGGAAATTTTGTAAGTAAAGAGAAGTTTAATTTAGATAACTTGAATTTTTCTTTAGCGAAAAATGGCAAAATTCAGCAAAAAGGAAATACTTCAGAAATGATTTTTTCATTTGATTACCTCATCTCATATATTTCTCAATATTTCACTTTAAAAATGGGCGATATTATTTTTACCGGAACGCCATCGGGAGTTTCAAAGCTTAGTGAAAATGATTTTCTGGAAGGTTTTATTGAAAATGAGAAGTTTTTTGAGATTAAAATCAGGTAATAATTTTAATCATTAACCTTCAATTTATAATCCTGACTTTTTGGTACAATAAAAAATTTATTCGGAGACCACTGTGCAATGAAAATTTTGGACACATCATCATATCCTTGTTTTCGTAATTCATTTTTTAGCCAATCTTCTGTTTTATCAATTCCTTCTAAATAGACATGGTTAATTTTGCCATCAATAACCAGTAAGACTGCGTATTTATCATAATCATCCGTAAATGCGGTAATGGAACCGTCTTGTTCCATTTGAGCAAAATATACTTTAGATATATCGTATATACCATTATTTTTGAGTACACTGGCATAAGTCATTATATCAATCTTTGCTTTTTTAAATCCTTCTATATTAAATTTTCCTTTTAATACTAAAGGTATAATAGGACCTTCTACTAACCCTCTTAAACGACTATATTTTTTTGTGAGAAAGGCTATTAAATATACAATGAATGTCCAAATAAATAACACTAAAGCAAATTCCATAATAGAAATATTCGGATTATATATAATTCCACCTACCAAGCCCCCTAAGACTATATTCTGAATTAGATCAATTCCGGAAACTTGGTTTAAAATGGTTCTTCCTACTAATTTAATGTAAATTAAAACGGCGATAAATGCTACTACTAATTTTATCGATATAAATATGTTATCATATATATTGAAGCTTCCGAAAACTGCATTTTTTAAATCCATGATATTCTATATTTGTAATTTAGTGTTATATACAAAAATATAAATTAATTTAATATATTAATGTATAATTATTAAAATGTTTCTTATTTTATTTTAAAGAAATATATACATATAAAATTATAATAAAATGAAAATAAGCTGAAAGCATAATGCTTTCAGCTTATTCTTAACACATAAAATGTATAATCAACTTTTGTTTCTTATCCTATTTTAGCTATTTAAAATTAAAATACTACTAAGACAATTATAATTTTGTTTTAATAAATCATTTTTAAGTTTTAATATATCGAACTCTAGAATTTTTTAAATTTTCATTGAATTCTAACCTTTGGTTTAAACGACTTTTAAGACGTTACAATTATATTTAAAAACATTTGTACGTATTATACCGACCGATACAAAAAAGATCGTTTAGTATTGTTTTCGCATTTCTGTTGCTGCTCCTACCATTTCAATTAATGCTTTTTCTGTTTCTTCCCATCCTCTTGTCTTAAGTCCGCAATCCGGGTTAATCCACAATTGCTCTACCGGTATACTTTTAATTGCTTTTTTCAATAAGGAAACCATTTCATTTTTGGACGGTATTCTTGGAGAGTGTATATCATAAACACCCGGACCAATATCGTTAGGGTATTTAAATTCTGAAAAAATGTTTAACAACTTCATATCTGATTTAGAGCATTCTATGGTAATTACATCTGCATCCATATCTGCTATGTTTTGTATGATATCATTAAATTCAGAGTAACACATATGAGTATGAATTTGTGTTTGATCTTTTACCCCACAGGATGCAATTCTAAATGCTTTTATAGCCCACTCTAAATAGGTTTGCCAATCTTTTTTTCGTAACGGCAGCCCTTCTCTTATGGCCGGTTCATCTATTTGAATAATTCGTATTCCTGCTTTTTCCAAGTCTACTACTTCTTCTCTAATGGCTAATGCAATTTGGAAACAGGTATCTTTTCTCGGTTGATCGTCTCGTACAAAACTCCATTGCAATATAGTTACCGGTCCGGTCAACATACCTTTTACATTTTTATTTGTTAAGGATTGTGCATAGGAAGACCATTTCACAGTCATAGGATTAGGCCTGAATATATCGCCATAAATGATGGGTGGTTTCACACAACGGCTTCCATAACTTTGTACCCATCCGTTTTTGGAAAATGCAACTCCTTCTAATTGTTCTCCAAAATATTCCACCATGTCGTTTCGCTCAAACTCCCCGTGAACCAATACATCTATACCTATTTTTTCTTGGAATCGTATTGTTTTTTCAATTTCCTTTTTAATCAGCTCTTCATATTCTAAAGGTGTTATCAATCCTTTTTTTAGTTTAGATCTCCAACTTCTGACTTCGGATGTTTGAGGAAATGAGCCGATCGTAGTTGTTGCAAATAAAGGCAACTGCAAGGCTTCAGATTGTTTTTTCTTTCGTTCTGAAAATATGGAATTTCTTTTATCTTCTACTTTTTCAATATTCCTTATTTTTTCTTTTACTTTTTCGTTATGTATTAAAGCTGATGTTTTTCTGCTGGTTGCAGCCGCTATATTTTCCTGTAATTTTTTTTGTAAATCCGGGGAATCTTCTTTAGACGCAAGCTTTTTTAAGGTTACTACTTCATCGATTTTCTGTTTTGCAAAAGCCAACCAATTTTTAATTTCCGATGAAAGGGCTTTAGTATCTGTTTCCAATTCCAAGTCAACCGGACTATGAAGAAGTGAACAAGAAGGAGCTATTAAAATTCGGTCTTTACCAATCTTGGAAACAGCTTTTTGAATAAGTTTCAAAGATTTTTCGAAATCATTTTTCCATATATTTCTTCCATCAACGATCCCTAAAGAAAGGATAAGTTTTTCCGGAATATTTTCTAAAACTTCATCTAATTGTTCCGGACAACGTGCCAAATCTATATGTAATGCTTGTACGGGTAGATTAAAAGCAAGTGCTAAATTGTCTTTCAATCCGTCAAAATAGGTAGTTAGTATTTTATTTATATAAGGAAATTGTTTATGAATTTCTTTATAGGCATATTGGAAGGATTCTTTCGCTTTTTCATCTAAATCCAAAGCTAAGAAAGGCTCATCAAACTGCACCCATTCAACCCCTTCTGCCTTTAATTTATTTAAGATTTCTATATAGACAGGAAGAATATTTTTTAGTAAATCCAGCTTATTGAAGTTTTCCTCTTTTTCTTTTCCCAACAACAAATAAGATACAGGGCCTATTATAACCGGCTTTGTATGGATTCCCGCATTTTTAGCTTCTAAATATTCATCAATAATTTTTGTTGAAAACAAGGAAAATTTCTGATTACTTTCAAATTCAGGGACAATATAATGATAATTGGTATCAAACCATTTGGTCATTTCCATGGCTTTTATATCAATGCCTTCTTTTTGATGTCCTCTGGCCATGGCAAAATATAAGTCTAATTCTGTATTTGATTTATCCAGTATTACCTTATTATATCTTTTAGGGATAGCTCCGACCATTAGTGACATATCAAGTACCTGATCGTAATAAGAAAAATCATTAGATGGGATCCAATCAATCCCTAATTTTTGTTGAGTTACCCAGTTTCGGTGCCGGATATCTTTACTTGTTATCATCAGTTCTTCGACTGACGCTTTACCTGCCCAATATTTTTCACAGGCTTTTTTAAGTTCTCTGTCACTACCAATACGCGGATAGCCAAGATTGTGTGTTTGCATTTTTATAACTTTTTAAACGATTATATTATAAAAAGCTCTTATTGCTAAACTTCACAATGCTCTCTTTCTTTGTTAAATAAAATCAAATTTCAAAACAATTTTGACTTACAAGTAAACTAATTATTCTAATGATCTTAAAGTTTCTTGTAGCCCAATTATATTTTTTGTGATCTTGCTTTTACTCGCGAAAGCATTGTCAATTAAGAACAGGCAGGTCTCCTGGCTTATAACATTTTATCTACCTTCTCACCGTTTAAATTGGCAATGGTTTTTATTGATAAAATTTTTTAGGTTACTTACAGTTGCGCGTCAGCTCATGATTCACACATGATTCCCTATTAAGTCGTTTTTACACAGCACCTTATTCTTGTTGATAAAGAAATTAAGTAAAGAACTTATATATACAAAGATAAAAAACCTTTGCTTTTATTTCTTTATTAAAATAAATAAAAATTAAAACTTGGTTTTTGTTTTTTATTTTACTACTATTTTATGTTTTTATTAGTATAATTCTTTAAGTTGATCCTTAGAAAATCCTTTAAACTCAGATAAGTTTCCATTTTTAATTTTTAATGCCCATTCAGGATCTGCAAGTAGCGCTCTTCCTACTGCTATTAAATCAAATTCGCCCGCATCTAATCTTCTATTTAATTCGTTAAGAAAATTATCAGAAGCCTCAAAACTTTGTCCTTTGAATGCCCCTAAGAAATCTCCGGTGAGCCCCACAGATCCAACACTTATGGAAGGTTTGCCCGTTATTTTTTTTGCCCATCCTGCAAAATTTAAATCGGAATTTTCAAATTCGGGCTCCCAAAATCTTCGTTGCGAGCAATGAAAAATATCAACTCCGGCATCTGATAACGGTAGTAACCATTCTTCCATTTCTTCCGGTGTCTTTGCCAATTTAGCGGAATAATCATGTAGTTTCCATTGTGATAAGCGTAAAATTATAGGAAAATCTTCTCCTACCGAATTTCGAACCGCTTTTACAACTTCAATGGCAAAACGACTCCTTTCGGCCAGGGTAGCTCCTCCCCATATATCATTTCTTTTATTAAGCTTATCCCAAAAAAATTGATCGATCAAATATCCGTGCGCTCCATGCAATTCCAGAGCATCAAAACCTATTTTTTTGGTTTGGTAAGCTGCTTCTGCAAAAGCCTCGATTGTATTTTCAATATCACTTTCGCTCATTTCTTTTCCGCCTTCTGTTTCCGGATTTAAAAGTCCGGATGGCCCCTCAAAAGGCTCTGATGGTTTCCAGTTTTTATGGGCCGGTATTATTCCCATATGCCAAAGTTGCGGAGCTATTTTACCACCTTTAGCATGAACTTCTTCAACCACCTTTTTCCAACCTTCTAAGGCTTGTTCTCCATAAAATACTGGTATATTGGGGTCATTGGAAGATGCCGCCCTGCGAACAACGGTTCCTTCTGTAATAATTAAGCCCACTTCGGCCTGTGCTCTTCTTTGATAATAATCAGCTATTTGTTTACCGGGTATTCCATCATAAGCAAATGATCGGGTCATAGGCGCCATGACTATCCTGTTTTTTAATGACAGTTTTTTTGATGTAAACGGTTGAAATAATTTATGTACCATTTTAATTTATATCGTAGTTATTATTTAATTTCATATTCTAAACGAATGGTAATGCTTGCTGTTTTTTTCTTGGATGATACATTAAATGCTCCTCCCCAAGAGTAATCATCTTCAGATGAATTTTGAGCAGTTATTTGAAAAACCCCTTGATTGGCATTTTTTAATTTGCCTAATTTACAACCGGCGTTAATTGCTATTTCTTCTGCTCTTTTTTTTGCATCTTTGGTTGCATCTGAAATCATCTGTATTTTTAAATCAGATAATTTAGTATAGTAATATAAAGGCGATCGGGAATAGAGCTCTACTCCGTTATTAATCAATTCTGTAATTTGACGGGAAAGATCTTCTACTTTTCTCACATTTTTAGATTCTATGGTTATGGTTTGATTTAATTCATACCCCGTAAATATATTTTGATTTATTCCTTCATTGTATCTACTATCATATTGTTTACTTATTTCTACTGAGGAAAAAACTATTTCTTTATCGGAAAATCCTTTGGAAATCAGATATTCTCTTACTTTTTTTCTATCTGCATCTAATTCGGCATAAGCTTGTTTTAAATCGAGATTTTTCTTAGAAAAATCGGCTTTCCATACTATTAAATCAGATTCAAAATCTTTTGTGCCTAATCCTTTTACTGTTATTGTATTGGATTGATTTCTTTTTTGGTAAGAATTACCTAAAAAATATGCAGCAAGAACGATTGAAATGGATGCTAGTAATGTTGATACTATTAGATAATTTTTCATACCTCTTTTTTTTCAAATATACAAAAAAAGCACCTCAAATAAAGGTGCTTTCATTTTTTATAAATAAAATTTATATTTTTTTACTATAATGTGTTGATATTATTTAAATCTTCAAAAGCTTTTTCCAATCTTTTTGAGAATCCTTCTTCACATTTTCTCATCCAAACTCTTGGATCATAAAATTTCTTATTTGGTGCTTCATCTCCGGTTGGATTTCCTACTTGAGTTCTTAAATAATCAATATTTTTTTCTACATAATCTCTTGCCCCTTCGGTATAAGCGAATTGTAAATCTGTATCAATATTCATTTTTACTACTCCGTAGCTTATAGCTTCTCTTATATCTAACAAGGAAGAACCTGATCCTCCATGAAATACAAAATTAATCGGTTTTGAAGGTCCGCCCACTTGTTTTTGAACGTATTCTTGTGAATTGTGAAGTATTTTAGGCTCTAATTTAACATTTCCCGGTTTATACACTCCATGTACATTACCAAATGCTGCTGCAATAGTAAAATTAGGACTTATTGCGCTTAATGCTTTATACGTTTTATAAACATCCTCAGGTTGTGTATATAATTTTGAGCTTTCTATATCTGAATTGTCAACTCCGTCTTCTTCTCCACCTGTTATCCCTATTTCAACTTCTAGAGTCATTCCTAATTTTGCCATTCTTTCAAAATATTTGGAAGAGATTGCTAAATTTTCATCTAAGGGCTCTTCTGAAAGATCTAGCATGTGTGAAGAGTATAGTGTTTTTCCTTCTTTTTTATGGAATTCTTCACATGCATCTAATAACCCGTCAACCCAAGGTAATAGTTTTTTTGCACAATGATCTGTATGTAAAATTACAGTTGCCCCATAGGCTTCTGCCAACGTATGGACATGTTTTGCTCCAGCTATAGCCCCTAAAACATCTGCTCTAAGGGAAGAGTTTTTATATCCTTTACCTGCATTAAATTGAGATCCTCCGTTTGAAAATTGTATAATTAAGGGAGCATTTACTCTAACAGCTGTTTCAAGAGCTGCATTTACATTGCTAGATCCTATAACGTTACATGCCGGTAAAGCAAACTGATTTTCTTTAGCATAATCGAATATTTCTTTTACTAGCGAACCGGTTGCTACTCCTGCTGGAAATTTTCTGCTCATGATATTATAATTTTTTTTGTTATACTTTTTTAAATTGTAAATGTAAAAACTATTTATATCTCAAAGAGTTATTTTATGTTGAAATTTCTCATGTTTTATTTTTTTTAACAAAAAGTTATAATTTTATTGAAATTATCGGGTTAATTTCTCATTATACATCTAACGTTTTATAAAAACTTTAATACTTTTTTAGAATTTACTATATTTCTTTTAAAATATAAATTTTGGTTACTATTTCAATAGTTAGTACCTTTTTTTACTTTACATTGAATTTAAATAATTAGTATTCTCAATTATCATACAAATCTTTCATTTGGAGAAATTAGAAAAAAATACAAATGCCTCATATTTGAAAAATATAAGGCATTTCTTTTTCTTGATAGATTTTTTATTTTAATATAGCTGTTACTTTTTCATAATTAGGCTCATGAGTAGTTTCAGCTACTTGTTCTTCATAAATAATTTCTCCTGACTCATTAAGAACAAGTACTGATCTGCTAAGTAATCCTTTTAACGGGCCATCTGCAAATTCTAAATTATATACCTTACCAAAATCTGAACGAAAGGCAGAAAGCGGAATAACATTATCTAAACCTTCTGCGGCACAAAAACGTTTTTGAGCAAAAGGAAGGTCTTTTGAAATACATAAAACCACAGTGTTTTTCATTTCAGATACTTTTTCATTAAATTCTCTGACAGACATAGCGCATGTGTCTGTATCCACACTTGGAAATATGTTTAAAACAACTTTTTTTCCTGTATAATCCGATAATTTTTTTTCTGATAAATCCGTATCCACTAATATAAAATCTGGAGCCTTACTTCCTATTGATGGTAGGTTTCCCAATGTATGAACTTCATTTCCTTTTAATGTTATTGTTGCCATTGTATTATTTTTATTTACGGTTAATTATTACTATGAAAGATTTACAAAGACTAATGTATGAAATAATATTAATTTTGAAGATTTGTAAAATATTATATTATATAATTCTTTTATTAATAATTTCTATTTAAATGTTACTATTTATTTTGAAAAGTATTTTCTATTATTTTCATATAAAATAATTTTTGATATCTATATTTTTAAAATACTTAATTAAATTTGGGTATTAAAACTTATGTGATATGCAACCCATTTTCAAATTCTGCCCAAATTGTAAAAGTGATCATTTAGAATATCCGCATGGATCTAAAATTGTATGTTTAGATTGTAATTTTGAATACTATCACAATACAGCCGGAGCAACCGCTGTGGTTATTCAGAAAAATGATGAAATATTATTTACTATTAGAAACAAAGAACCTAAAAAAGGCTTTTTAGATCTGGCAGGAGGATTTATTGAAGCCGAAGAAACCGCTGAACATGGAAGCTTTAGGGAATTACAAGAGGAATTAAATATATCGATTGATTTATCTAAATTAGAATATATATGTTCCCATCCTAATACTTATTTGTACAAAAACATCCTATACAATACCATTGATTTATTCTTTCTTTATAAAGATGAGAATTTATCTATCGGAGATTATGATCCGATTGAATTAAAAGGATATGTGTGGAAAAAATTATCCGATATAGATCTTAATGAAATTGCTTTCGACAGTCACAAGAAAACGCTAACCCTTTTGAAAAATAATTTAAAGGGATCTTAAGTATACTTGTTTTCTTGTAATTTATGAAAGTGTACAGGTATTTTGATTATTAATTTTATATTCAATTTTAAACCACTATAATTTAAAAAACAAGTCTAAAAAAGAAATGATTCTAATTAAATTAGAATCATTTCTTTATTTTTACTTTCAAATTTAATAAAAAACAATAATTAGTTATAGAAAGTAAAAATCTCAAATTCTCATTTTTTATGTTATGTTTGAAGCCTAAACTTCCTGTCCTGCTAATGTAATAAATTATATTTTATATATAAAATTTAAAGCAAATAATTTAATAATAATCAATAAATTTTATTCTTTACTTGCAAAATTACTAATAGAAGAATACAAAACGTATTATCTTTTTTTCTTACTTTTCAGTACTTAAAATGTTTTAAAAAAATTTAGTTACATCGCATTTTATTTGCTTACACTAGTTAATTATTGAAAATTATTTTTTTCATTTATTCCATGGAATCTACCAATTTTTATGAAAGGGTATATGAAATTGTACGAAAAATACCTTACGGTAAAGTAACCACTTACGGACATATTGCGGCTCATTTGGGAGTTAAAAGTTCCTCCCGAATGGTAGGTTATGCCATGAATTCTTCCCATTCAATATCAGACATTCCTGCTCACAGAGTTGTAAACCGAAACGGAATGTTAACCGGAAAATTCCATTTTCCCACCCCTACACTTATGAAAGAACTTTTAGAAAATGAAGGAATCCCAATTAAAAACGATAAGATCATTAATTTTAAAGATTATTTATGGATACCTGAAAATGATTGATATTATATTTTACAATGCAAAAATTTTATTTAAATTTGCAAATATTAGAAAAGCCTAACAATTGAGTAAGAAATCTCTTCAAGAAGTTCATGAAAGTATTAATATCGAAAATCCAAAAAGATGGAAAAGGATACTTTCTTTTTTCGGGCCGGCTTACCTAGTGGCCGTTGGATATCTTGATCCCGGAAACTGGGCAACTGACATTGCCGGGGGCAGCAAATTTGGATATGCTTTAATCTGGGTTCTATTAATGAGCAATATTATGGCATTATTGCTTCAAGCATTAAGTGCTCGTTTAGGTATTGTTCGCGGATTAGATTTGGCTCAAACTAACAGGGAGTACTATCCGAAATGGATGAACTATATTCTATATGGTTTTGCTGAAATAGCGATAGCTGCAACAGATTTAGCCGAAGTTTTAGGAATGGCCATTGGTTTACAGCTTCTTTTCGGACTTGATCTTATTTGGGGTGTTTGGTTGGCAGCTTTGGACACATTGCTGTTACTTGTTTTACAACGATTTGGTATACGAAAAATGGAAGCGTTTATCATCGCTTTGGTGGCTATTATAGGAGGTTGTTTTCTTATTGAAATGTTTTTAGCTAAGCCTGATCTTATTGAAGTTTCTAAAGGATTTAAACCTACTCTTCCCAATACTGAGGCTTTATATATTGCAATTGGAATTATTGGGGCAACTGTTATGCCACATAATTTGTATCTTCATTCCGCTTTGGTTCAAACCAGAAAAATTAAACGAGATTATGAATCCATAAAACGAGCCATTAAATATAATTTTTTTGACAGTCTCATCGCATTAAACATGGCTTTTTTTGTAAATGCTGCCATTTTAGTGCTTGCTGCTTCAACTTTTTACAGTGCCGGATTACATGATATAGAAGGATTACATGATGCATATAAAATGCTATCCAATTTATTAGGTCCTCTTTCCCCTGTTCTTTTTGCTATAGCTTTAATTGCTGCCGGTCAGAGCTCTACCGTAACCGGAACGCTTGCCGGTCAAATTGTTATGGAAGGGTACTTGCACTTTAGAATGAATCCTGCTTTACGAAGGTTATTAACACGTATTATAGCTATTATTCCGGCTGTGATTGTAATAAGCCTGTTGGGGGAAAGTTCCGTTGATGAAATGCTTATTTTTAGTCAAGTGCTTTTAAGTATGCAATTAGGTTTTGCCGTAATCCCTCTAATCCATTTTGTTAGTGATAAAGAAAAAATGGGAAAATTTGCCATTAAATTACCTTTAAAAATTATATCTTGGATCGTATGTACAATCATTATCCTGTTAAATATAAAGTTAATTTACGATGAAGAAATTAATGTTTATTACAATGAGGATATAATTTTAAGTGTAAAAATTATTTTGGGAATTATATCTTTAGGCTTATTATTATTCTTGATTTGTATTGTTTTATATCCTTGGATAAAAAAGTCCCAAAAAATAAATTTTGGTATTCACCAATTACCTTCTCAAAAGAGTATAGATAAATTACATCCATTCAAAGTTATTGGTATAGCATTGGATTTTACTAAAGGCGATCAGCGGGTTCTGAATTACTTACCAATTTTCGCTGATATTAGTTCTCGAATTGTATTGTTTCATGTTACTGAAAGTGCTTCTGCAAACTATAACGGTAAATTAGCAAATGATTACGAAGTGAAATTCGATCAAAATAAATTGGATGATTATAAAAATTTTCTACTAAAAGAAGGATATATGAATGTCGAGACTAAATTAGGGTTTGGTAATCCTACTATTTCACTTCCTAAATTAATTAATGATACAAAAGTTGATGTCTTACTAATGGCAAAACATGAATATAAAGGAATCCCAGACTTTACTTTTGGTATAATGGCTAATCGATTAAGCAATAAAACGAACGTTCCTATTTTAGTAGTCTAAATTTAGATTTTAGAATATTTTACTTCTATATTTAGCTTTATAATGATCATTTCACGCATCATAACATGGTTTTACAATTATTTAAAAGTGTGTATATTTTATTTAAATCAATTGTAAAAACGAACTCTAACTTTTTATGAAACTTATCTTATAAAATTTTTACACGAGTTAATCTTTAGTAAATTTACCATTCATGAGAATATTTTTTAATTTAATACTTATTTTTTTGGTGTTTTTCAGTATTGGTACAGAAACCTATAATTACGTCTATGGAGACATTCATCCATCGATCTTAAATGAAAAATCCAAATTCAATCGATTGATTTATTATTACAGCTATTTTACTGTTCAATCTAATATTGCGGTGGGTATTAGCTCTTTAGTCTTGCTTTTTAAACCTGATTATTCTAAAAAATGGTTTCGCATTTTAAGAATAGACGGTATTATTTGTATAGCTATTACATGCATCGTTTATAATTTAATGCTCAGGCATGATCATAATGTAAAAGGGATTATGCGATTAACCAATGAAGCTTTGCATGTATTCATACCTTTTTTAGCTGTATTGTATTGGTTATTATACGGTCCTAGAAAATTATTGGATAAAAAAACTATTTTTTTTGCAATTATTCCTCCTTTAATTTATGTTATATATATTTTTATAAGAGGTCATTTCACCAATATGTATCCTTATCCATTTTTGGATGCCGGTGAAATAGGGTTAATTCAAGCTTTATTGAATACGGGAGCTATTGTATTGCTGTTTTTATTTCTAGAATTTATCCTTATATATATGGATAATCAATTGATAAAAAAGGATCATTCTTAAATTAAAGTTTTAATTTTTAGAATAGTGGAAAATACTTATTTAAAATAAAAAAGACTGCATAATGCAGTCTTTATATATACTATTTTGAAATTATAATCGTATAAATCCGGTTATTTTAACTTCAGGATCAATTGATTTTACATAATCTTCAACTGAAGTTTTTTCACCCATAATATAATCTTGTTTTAACAAAGTATTATCCTTAAAGAACTTGTTAAGTTTTCCTTTGGCTATATTTTCAAGCATAGCTTCCGGTTTTCCTTCTTGACGTAATTGATCTTTAGCAATTTCAAGTTCTTTTTCAATTACACTTGAATCCACCTGAGTTTCATCTAATGCAATAGGATTCATAGCTGCAACTTGCATAGAAATATTTTTAGCTACTTCTGCTGCCTGATCAAAAGACTTTGATAAACCAACTGCTGAAGCTATTTTATTTCCCGCATGTATATAGGAACCTACAAATGGAGCTTCCAAAGTTTTAAATCCGGATATTTCAATTTTTTCACCGATAACACCTGTTTGTTCTATAAGCTTTTCACTTACAGGAATACCATTGAAATCGGCAGCTAATAATTCTTCTTTTGTATTGAAATTTAAAGCAAGGTTTGCAAAATCCTTAGCTAATTTAACAAAATCTTCGTTTTTTGCAACAAAATCAGTTTCACAACTTAATTTTATTACAACAGCTTTTGTATTGGATTCGTTAACTGCAGCTATTACAGCTCCTTCAAGATTTTCTCTATCTGCTCTGTTTGCAGCAACTTTTTGTCCTTTTTTTCTTAATAAGTCAACCGCTTTGTCGAAATCTCCTTCAGCTTCAACTAAAGCTTTTTTTGAGTCCATCATTCCTGCTCCTGTAGCATTTCTTAGTTTTGCTACATCAGCTGCTTTTGGTGAATATGACATCTTTATTTTTATTTAAATTTAACTTTATTCTGCGTTATTTTCTTCTTGATTTTCAGAAACTTCAGAGTCATTAGTGTCTTGTACTAAAACATCTTCTTCTTCTGCAGCACCTTCTTCTTTAGCTTTCGCTTTTTCTGCTTTTCTTACACTTAACCCTTCTTTAATAGAGTTAGTAACAGTTTCTAAAATCAAATCAATTGATTTGGATGCATCATCATTTCCGGGAATTGGGAAATCAACCAATTGAGGATCTGAATTCGTATCAACGATTGCAAAAACAGGAATACCTAATTTTTTTGCTTCTGTTACAGCAATATGTTCTCTTAGTATATCTACTACGAAAAGAGCAGATGGTAAACGAGTCATATCAGCAATAGATCCTAAGTTTTTTTCAAGTTTAGCTCTTTGACGATCTACTTGTAATTTTTCTTTTTTAGATAGAGTTTCAAAAGTACCGTCTTTTTTCATTCTATCGATAGAATTCATTTTTTTAACAGCTTTTCGGATGGTAACAAAGTTTGTTAACATTCCTCCCGGCCATCTTTCTGTAATATAAGGCATATTTACAGATTCTGCATGTTTTGCAACAATGTCTTTTGCTTGTTTTTTGGTTGCAACAAACAAGATTTTTCTTCCTGATGTAGCAATTTTTCCTAAAGCGTTTGATGCCTCATCTAATTTTACAGAAGTTTTGTGCAAATCAATAATGTGGATTCCATTTTTCTCCATAAAAATGTAAGGAGCCATATGTGGATTCCATTTTCTGGTAAGGTGACCAAAATGCACTCCGGCATTTAAAAGGTCTTTTACATCTACTTTTGCCATACTTTTTTTAGTTTACGTTCCGCAGTTTTTGCAATCAACTTAAAGTTTAACTTTAAAGTTTGGATGCTAAACTAAACGGCAAGTTTAAATTATTTATAAAATTGTTATTTTTTAATATAAAATAACCACTACAAAATAGTGGTTATAAGTATCGTTATTAGTCAGATTAACGTTTAGAGAATTGGAATCTTTTACGTGCTTTTTTCTGACCGAATTTCTTTCTTTCAACCATTCTAGGATCTCTAGTTAGAAGACCTTCTGGTTTTAAAACTGTTCTGTTTTCTTCATTTAAAGAAACTAAAGCTCTAGATATTGCTAATCTGATAGCTTCAGCTTGTCCTGTTACTCCTCCTCCATATACATTTACTTTAATATCATACTGACCTAAAGTTTCAGTTAATTGGAAAGGTTGTGCAATTTTGTATTGTAATACTTCTGTAGGAAAGTAAACTTTATAGTCTTTTCCGTTTATGGTAAACTCTCCTTTTCCTTCAGAAAGATATACTCTTGCAACAGATGTTTTTCTTCTTCCTATTTTATGTGTAACTGCCATTATTTTTTAGATGAAAGCGTTAATATCAAATGTTTTAGGTTGTTGAGCTGCTTGTTCATGCTCTACTCCTTCATATAAGTATAAATTTTTAAGTACTTTTCTTCCTAATTTATTTTTAGGAAGCATACCTTTCACTGCATACTCCAACAATCTTCTAGAATCCTTTACCTTAACTTCGGCAACACTTGAAAATTTTTGTCCACCGGGATATCCTGTATGTCTTACATATTCTTTTTGATCTGTTTTATCTCCGGATAAAACAACTTTTCCTGCATTGATAACAACAATATTATCACCACAATCTGCATGTGGAGTAAAATTTGTTTTGTGTTTCCCTCGCAAAATTTTAGCTATTTTAGAAGCTAAACGACCTAATTTTTGTCCTTCTGCATCAATAAGTAACCACTCTTTATTTGCAGTCTCTTTATTTGCCGATATGGTTTTGTAACTTAGTGTATTCACTTTTCTTATTTTTCCTTTATTAAAAAATCGCCCTAAATAGGGTTGCAAATTTAAAAAATATTTTTAATTTAACAAATATCTCCTGAACATTTTATCGTTTTATTTAAGTTATTGTATATACCTCTAGATCAATGAGTCTTCAACTCCTCTAATTTTCCCGCTTTATAAAGTAAATATCTTAAAATTTTAATTAAGTAAAATTCTGTTTTAATTTAAAATAATCTTAATTTTATTTTCTAACTTATTATAATGCACAAAAATAATTGTTATTTTTCAAGGTTGATTCTTTTCAATTTAAATTATTATTTATTACTCCGATTGCTTCATGAAATTTTACTGATTAGAAATTTCTAAAATTCAAAGATTATAATCCAATTTTATTTTTAAATAAAATAAATCTGTTATGAGATATTTTTCCCATAAATCTATTAATTTTACAAGCATTACATATAATTTCTATGAAAAAGCTTAGTTTTTTAATTTTATTAATTTTTACCGGTCTTTGCAATAGTCAAAGTTCAAGATGGAAAGATTATTTTTCTTATTTTAATATTAAAGCTGTTCAAAAAGTTGATAATCTTATTTTCAGTGCAACTCAAAACGGTTTGTACTCTTATAATGAAACAAACGGAGAAATTAAGAAATTTTCAAAAGCTAATGGTCTTCACGAAGTTAATATTACTGCTTTAGCTTATAACTCCGATAATAAAGCTTTACTCGTTGGTTATAAATCCGGTAAATTGGACATAGTAAAGCAAGATAAGATACTGTTAGTTGTGGACATTCCTTTTGATCGAAATTATCAAGGAAATAAAAGAATTAATCATATATATACTGAAGGTGACTATGCGGTACTTTCCATGGACTTTGGAATTACTTTATTCGATTTAAAGAAGCTTGAATTTAAAGAAACTTGTTATTTTAAACAAGGTCTTAACTATTATAAAGTACAGGAAAGCGTAGTTTTTAATAATAAAATATTTGCCGCTTCAACTAATGGTATTTATTATCATCCTATCGATCATTTAATTCCAAATTTTACTGCTTGGAATCTTACCAATGCCGGAAATAATTTTAATCAAATAATTAAAAATAATACATCTTTACTTATAAGCTCCAACCAAACCATTTATAAAAGTGATGATGAAGGAATTAGTTGGCAAAATAAAGGTAATTACATTGATTTAAAAGATATTATTTCTATTGATGGGGGCTATTTATTGGTTCAAAAAAATAAATTAGTTGTACTAAATGAATCTTTTCAAGTTTTAAAATCTATGGAATTTTCAGATGACCTTACTACCGGTTTTTACTCTAATGGAATTTTTTATGCAGGAACTCAATTAAAAGGCCTTATTAGAAATAACGCATACCTGGTTCCGGACGGCCCGTTTAATAACCGTTCTTATTCATTAACTATCTATGATAATCAATTATGGATAGCACCAGGAGGAAGAAATATTGATAATTATTTCGAATTGAATCCCAACTCTTATGGTTTTTATCATTTTAACGGTCAAAAATGGAATCATATAGATTCTAAGAGCATTAACAATGAAAATTATATTATGAAAGTTATACCTAATATTAACAATACTCATGAAGTTTTTGTTATCTCCTATAGTAATGGATTGATAAAAATGGTAAATGATCAGATGAAAATTATTTATAATCGTACCAATTCACCTATAATTGAATACGAGCGATTAGTTGGCGGAGACTTTGATTCCAATGGTAACTTAATTATGGTTCAATCATTTGCTGCAGAATCTAACAACGGTTTCAATAATGCCATTATCATAAAAACGCCTAATGATCAATTTAAATTTTTAAGTCTTTTACCTAAAAGATTTCACTTAGCCGGAGGAGCTATGAATCCGTATATTGATTCCCAAGGATATATATGGGTTCCTTCTCCAAGAAATAACGGACTAGTTGTATATAAATATAACCGAACCCCGCTTACTACGTCTGATGATAATATTTATTTAATAGATTCCAATAAAAATAGCGGAAACTTACCTTCTAATAATATATTATGCGTAGAATTAGATAAATCCGGAACTGCTTGGATAGGAACCGACAGCGGTCTTCGTATTTTTAGAAATCCTTATCAATCATTAGAATCAGGAAATTATAATACCGAAAGAATTATTATTACTCAAAACGGTTTAGGTGAAGAAGTTTTACGAGAAACTAAGGTTACGGCAATAAAAACCGATGGCGCTAACAGAAAATGGATTGGTACACATAGTTCAGGTGTTTTTTACTTATCGGAAGACGGAACAACTCTTTTAAATAGATTTACGGAAGAAAATTCTCCTTTACCCTCTAATCTTATTACGGATATACAAATCGATAAGACCGGAGAAGTTTATTTTGTTACTCCTTCAGGCATTGTTTCTTATAGAGGAGACATTATTGAGTCAGGAGATGATTTTGGAGAAATTGTTGCCTATCCTAATCCGGTTAGACCCGGTTATTCAGGAAATATCACGATACGCGGATTAGCCCATGATGCTTTTGTTAAAATAACTGATGTAGCGGGTAACCTGGTGTATGAGACTAAAGCACCCGGAGGCGTTGCAACCTGGAATGGAACTAATTTTAATGGTAAACCTGTTGCTTCAGGGATTTATTTAGTTTTAATGAGCAATTCTGAAGGAAAAAAACATGCTACAACCAAAATTGCAATTATTCGTTAAGTTTAAAAGAAATGATTGAAACTACTAAAGCTATCGTTTTGTCATTTTTAAAATATGGAGATTCTTCCCTTATTGTAAAATGCTATACCGAAAATTTTGGTTATAAAAATTTTATTTTAAAAAATTCTTTTTCTAAAAAAAATAGAAAAAGTCATTTTATCTTTTTATTTAATGAAATAGAAGTTACTTTTTATTCTAAAAAAAACCATTCTTTAGAGTTGATTAAAGAGATTCATCAAGCTCATATTTTCAATACCATTCATACAAATATTATCAAGTCTTCGATAATAACGTTTATTGGAGAAATGGTGAACCAAACGCTAAAAAACGAGGAAGCACAGGACACATCTTTATATAATTTTATTAAAAGCAGTTTAATTAATTTAGATACAAAAGACAGTTACTTTTCTGATTTCCATCTTTATTTTTTACTGCATTTTTCGAAATATATTGGGTTTTATCCCTTAGAAAATGATTCAGAATTTCCTTATTTTAATATTAAAGAGGGTATTTTTTCTTTAAAAGCTGATACTGTTTCAAGGGAAGAAAATGCTCATTTATGGAAGCAATTACTTTCTTATGATTTTAACTCTTTAAAAAATTGCTTTACTAATTCACAGCGTAAACAGATGCTTTCAGAAATAATAACTTATTTTGAAATGCATTTGTCTAATTTTAAAAAACCTATTTCTTTAGATATTTTAAAATTAATTTTTGATTAAATATTACTAATTAAAATCAAGAGATTACTCCGCTTCCGATTAATTCATCTTCAACATACCAAGCCGCAAATTGCCCTCGGGTAATTGCTGATTGCAAATTTTCAAATTCAATGAAAATTCCTTCTTCAAATTGATACAAAACTGCCTCTTGCAAAGATTGTCTATACCTTATCCTGACTCGAACTCTCATCGTTTCTCCTATCTTCATTTGTAGGTCATCTCTAACCCAATGCACTTCTTTTTGATCTATAAATAGAGCTTTTCTAAATAATCCGGGATGATTTTTACCCTCACCTACATAGATTGTATTGTTTTGTACATCGGTATCTAATACAAAGCATGGCTCGATATGCCCTCCTATTCCTAAACCTTTTCTTTGACCGATGGTATAATAATGCGCTCCTGAATGTTCACCGATCACTTTGCCATCCTCTATAGTATATTGAAAAGGAATTGACAAATAAATCAATTCTTCTTTTTTAGTTGAAAATGATTGTTCTTCTTTTTTATATATAGGATTATCTGAAAAAATTTCAACCAGATTTCCTTTTTTAGGTTTTAATTTTTGTTGTAAAAAGTCAGGTAATCTTATTTTCCCAATAAAGCATAATCCTTGAGAATCCTTTTTATTTGCAGTAACTAAACCAATTTCACTTGCAATTTTCCTTACTTCCGGCTTGGTTAAATTTCCTATAGGAAATAAGGTTTTGGAAAGTTGGTATTGATTAAGTTGACATAAAAAATAGGATTGGTCTTTGTTGGAATCTATACCTGCTAAAAGCTGATAAATTGTTTGGCCTTCGTTATTCAATGATTGAACACGGGCATAATGACCGGTTGCTACTTTATCTGCGCCTAAAGATAAAGCCGTTTTAAGAAATATATCAAACTTGATTTCTCTGTTGCATAATACATCCGGATTAGGGGTACGTCCTGATTCGTATTCATGAAACATGTAATCAACAATTCTTTCTTTATATATTTCAGAAAGGTCTATGACTTGATAGGGAATATTAAGTTTTTGAGCTATTAGCAATGCATCATTGCTATCTTCTACCCATGGACATTCATCTTCCAGTGTAAATTCAGAATCGTTCCAATTCTTCATGAATAGACCTATAACATCATGACCTTGTTGTTGCAATAAATATGCTGCAACACTTGAATCTACTCCTCCCGATAAACCTACTACTACTTTCATTTTATATAATTAAAAAGCATATTCTATATACCATAGAATATGCCTTATGATTTATTTATAATCGTTTACTTCTTTGCAGGTGCATTTTCCGGATATCTCGCTATAGACAATTCTCTGGAAATTGCTGATTTTTCGATTTTTATTTTTCCCGCCATAGTTTCAATAATAAGTCCATCATCCATTATTTCCGCAACTTTTCCATGAATACCGGAAGTGGTAACTATTCTTGTTCCTTTAGCTATATTATCTTGAAAATTCTTTTCTTGTTTTTGTCTTTTTGTTTGCGGCCTAATAAAAAAGAAGTAAAACACCACAAATAGAAGGACTAGGGGAAGGAATGCTCCTGCTTGTTCCATAAAACCTCCTTTTGCTTGTAAAATTATTGTTAACATTTTTATTTAAATTTATTTTTAATTAACTTTTGCTTGAAATTTAATTACTTTAGTTTCAAAATTTCCTGAAACAGCTATTGTTTTAAGTACTTCTCCTTCAAAATTTGAAGAATCAAAAGTAACTGTAATTTCACCTTTCTTGCCCGGATATACGGGTTCTTTAGTATATTTTGGAGTGGTACACCCACAGGAAGGACGTACTTCTGAAATTAATAAAGGACGTTTTCCAACATTGGTAAATTTAAAAACATGGGAAACTTCTTGCCCTCTTTTTATATCCTTAAAATCATACGTATCTTCATTAAATTTTATAATAGATTCTTCGGTTATTTTGGGTACACCATGAGTATTTTTAGTATTCGTATTATCCTGTACGGTACTTTTGATTTGCTTTTGAGAAGAATTTTCTTTTTTGCAACCGATGGTGAATAACATACCTATTAATAAAAATATTACTGCTGACTTTTTCATTTTTCAGGATGTTTAAACTTTATTCATATCTCTAGCATATCTGTCTAAAATACCATTAATAAATACATTACTTTTAGCACTAGAATAAACTTTTGCTAATTCAATACATTCATTAATAACAACTTTAGCCGGAACTTGTGGAAAATAATTGAGTTCTGTAAATCCCATTGCCAATATGATTTTATCTATTTCCGCGATTCTATCCAACTCCCAGTTATTCGATCTTTTTTCAATTAATTTTAAACTTTCGGGATAGTGTTTTACCGTTGTCCTGAATAAATTTTTTGCAAATAAAATACCCTCATCCGATTTTAAAACTTGAATTAATGTATCAAAGGGCGCTCCTTCCTCAATAGACTTAATAGTCTTCAGGGTCATATTATTGGCAATATGAACGTCATCTGCCCAAGAAAGTTTTAATTCCTCAAACCATTCATACATGATGTCATTATCTGCTATATGTTTTAAAAACAGTTTAAGCAATACCTTTTTTTCCGACTCAAAATCTGTTTCTTTACTTTGCATATACTCTAAATAACTTCGCGATGTTTGAAATTTTTTAAAGATAATTGCCGGATAATTATTATTTAAATGCCACGATAATTCTAAATGTTTGTCCGAATACTCTTTTCTAGCTTTGTTTTTTTCTAACAGCTCAAATATCTTATTATTAACAAACTTAAGATTAGGATTTTTTTCCTCATCTGTGGCAAAACGTTTTTGCTTTTTCCTTTCTATTACTTCAAGAGCATAATCTCTCACAGCCAATAGAAGATTTAGTTGATATATATATAAATCATATATCTCATCTATAGACTGGAACATTCTATTTTCAACATATTCTAACTCATTCCCACTTATATTATACGCATACAGAACCTGTAGAATTTTTTCTCTAATTTGCCTTCTTCCTAACACAACAATAAATTTTTAAGAACTTTGTTAATACTATATTTTTAGTGTTAATTATTACAAGTATATTTTTTACTTAACGTTAGTTTTAGGCAAAGCCTGTTCTTGTTGAGAGGTTGAAGACTGTTTTGAGTTTTGGGTTGGAGTTGATGTATATATAGTTGGCTTTGCAATCAATACCGATGCAAAAATTGACAATACTACTATTACTCCTCCTAAGGTCCAAGTTGCCTTCTCCATAAAATCATTTGTTTTCTGAACACCGAACATTTGTGTTCCACTACCTCCGAAAGTTGAACTTAAACCTCCTCCTTTTGGATTTTGCGACAAAACAACTAATATTAGCAAAACGCATGCGATAATGATAAATATCATTAGTATTCCATATACTGCTGTCATATTATTTTGAATTTTTTATCTTTTTTATTCTTCTTATTTCCGAGGCAAAATAACTACTTTTTTCTGGATATTTCAAACTTAATATCTTAAAAGCTGTTAATGCTGTATCATATTTACCTTGCTCTACATATAATTGGGCTAAGGTAATAGTCATTAAATTTGCAATATCCTGAATTTCTTCTTTTTTAAATTCTACGTCTTTACTATATTTCGTGTCTTTTGCAACCGGTTTTATCTTGGGATTATTTTCAATAAAATTTGAAATAATGCTATTTTGTTTTTCTTGTTGTGGTATTACTTTTTCAGATTTTAAAGCTTTTTTTTGCTTGGAAAGTGATATCCATTGATTAAAAGTTAATTTGTCCGATTCCAAAGTAATTTCCTCTTGTTTGTTTTCAATACTTGGTTCGCTTAACTGAATTTCATTGATTTCATTACCAACCAAATCTTCCTTTACTTCTTCTTCAATTTCCGAATGTTCAATTTCAGTACTTTCTTCCTTATTCTCGAAATTTTCTTCATTTTCTTTTTCTAAGCTTGAAGTAAATAAATGTGATATTCCTAACTTTTCTATATTGGTATAGGTGACATCACTGTTTAAAAAGATTTTCTTATTATCCTTAGCATCTTCATTAGTTAAAAGTAATTGAATTTTAGAATGATCTTCTATAGGTTCAATTTCTATATTGTTGTTATTTACTAATTCTTCGGATATTTTTTGTTCATTTATAATTTCAGAATTTGAATCTATTGCTTTCAATTGGGTTAAACTGATATCCTCTTCCATAAATTCATTACTAACAATATTTTCAAGAACTATAGTTTCTTCAAATTTATTATCATCTGCTTGTAAAATTTCATCTTCTTTTTTATCGATCAATTCCTCTGCTGTAATTGGTTCTACTAACTTCTTGTTAGTATCAATGGATTTTTTTATTAATTCTCGATAGTTCGTATAAATTGAAACCTTTTTAATATCTTCATTAGTTAACGGTTCTGATACATATCTATTTTTCCAATTTAAATAAATTAAATGAAACGATTGAGAAAATGGATAG
This sequence comes from Apibacter sp. B2912, assembly GCF_009827835.1. Taxonomy (NCBI): domain Bacteria; kingdom Pseudomonadati; phylum Bacteroidota; class Flavobacteriia; order Flavobacteriales; family Weeksellaceae; genus Apibacter; species Apibacter sp. B2912. Next base: position 84,124 of record NZ_WINV01000003.1, on the reverse strand, counting down.
TGAGTTATTAAATCTTCCACATAATTCTTATCGGAAAATTTAAGTTTTTCAGGGTTTTCTATTAACTGTATAATTCTACTATTATCCATAACTTACCAATCGGCTACTATCGCTAAAAATATTTGATCAATAATTCTTTGATTGATTTTCTGGGCAAGATCATCTTGAACGTTAATCAATAATTCTTTGCTAGAATAATCTTCATAATCGGAAAAAGTTTTTTCGAAACTCTTTTCAGGCTGCTTTTTATTTTCGTATCTAACAGAAACGCTTATCGTCAATCTGTTTTGCGTTGCTTCGTCGGAATTACTTTGTATATTTACCGGACTGGTTGAAAAATTTGTTATTTCACCTTCTAAAATGATATCCGGATCTATATTAGTCTCTACAAGCTTCGTTCTTTGATTAAATCTACTTTGTAAGGCGGTAGTAAAATCTACACTTAAATTCGGGCTTTGATAAGCTGAATAATTAGGAAATGATTTTATTTCTATAGTTTTTATATCGGGATCCAAAGAAGCCCCTGTGAATGAATAACATCCGGACAAAGATATAAAAAAAATTCCTATTATGAGTAATATGATTTTATTCTTCAATATCATATTGTTTTATTTTTCTATATAATGTTCTTTCCGAAATTCCCAACTCTTTTGCTGCTAGTTTACGTTTTCCATTATACTTTTCTAAAGCTTTTTTAATAAGTTCCTCTTCCTTTCTTTGTAAAGATAAAGATTCTGAATTGTTGGACACATCTTCATATTCGTAGTCATCCAAAATATCGTGATACTCATTAACTGATGAAGGAACTGTCGGTATAACGGGTTTTTCATCATAGTAAACAAGAGAATCTCCAGATTTAGGAATATCATAATCTTTATATACTCGTTGGAAAAGATCCTGATCATTTGAGTTTAGCATCAAATCGCCTTTATTTTTAATGAGCTCTAAAGTCAACGCTTTCAAATCGTTGAGATCTTTTTTCATATCGAATAAAAACTTATATAATATTTCCCTTTCACTAGAAAAATCCGAATGACTTTCATTTTGCTTGGAAAAGTTTACTAAAGACGTGGTTTGTGGAATGTCTTTTAAATATTCTTTTACCTTATCTATAGACAAATTCCTGTTGGTTTCCACCACCGTAATTTGTTCGGTAAAATTTCTTAATTGACGGATATTTCCCGGCCAATAATAATTTTGAATATAGGACATGGCTTCTTCCGATAAACTCACTGAAGGCATTCTATATTTTTCTGAAAAATCAACTGCAAATTTTCTGAAAAGTAAAGGAATATCATCCTTCCTTTCCCTTAAAGCAGGTATATCAATCTGTACTGTATTTAACCTGTAATATAAATCTTCTCTGAATCTGCCTTTTTTAATTGCTTCCAATAAATTAACATTAGTCGCAGCTACAATTCTTATATTTGTTTTTTGAATAGTAGATGATCCGACTTTCATAAATTCACCACTTTCCAATACTCTTAATAAACGAACTTGCGTTTGCAAAGGCAATTCTCCTACTTCATCTAAAAAAATGGTTCCTCCATCTGCTACTTCAAAATATCCTTTACGAACTTTATCTGCTCCCGTAAAAGCTCCTTTTTCGTGACCAAAAAGTTCTGAATCTATGGTCCCTTCAGGAATTGCTCCACAATTAACAGCAATATATTGTTTATGTTTTCTTGGTGAAAGATTATGAATTATTTTAGGAATAAACTCTTTTCCTACCCCGCTTTCTCCAATTACCAAAACAGAAATATCTGTAGGTGCTACTTGCATAGCTTTTTCTAAAGCCCTGTTAAGTGCAAGGTTATTTCCAATTATTCCGAATCTTTGTTTTATTGCCTGTAATGAATCCATAATATTTATTTATGCGATTTCTCCTATCAAGGTAGCTGAAGTGCAATCATTTACCAATACATTAACAAAATCTCCAACTTTTGTTTGATCTGTTTTAGTAAAAACCACCACTGCATTTTGAGAAATCCTTCCGTACCATTGATCTTTACTTTTTTTACTGGTTCCCTCTATCAAAACTTCGTGTACTTTGTTAGTATACGTTTTCATTCTTTCTAATGAAAGTTCTTGTTGAAGATTTATAATTTCTTTAAGTCTTCTTGACTTTATTTCCGTAGGCACATCGTCTTTCATTTTTTTATGAGCTAACGTACCGGGACGTTCAGAATAAGCAAACATGTATCCGAAATCGTATTTTGCATATTTCATTAGAGATAAGGTTTCTAGATGCTCTTCTTCCGTTTCTCCACAAAAACCTGCTATGATATCATGTGAAATCGCGCAGTCAGGTACGATTTCCCTTATTTTATCCACCAAATTAATATATTCTTCGCGTGTGTGTTGACGATTCATTCGCTGCAAAACTGTAGTGCTCCCACTTTGAACAGGTAAATGGATGTATTTGCAAATGTTATCATGTTTAGCCATTACGTGCAATACTTCTTCATGCATGTCTTGCGGATTAGACGTTGAAAATCGTATTCTAATTTCAGGACAAGCTTCAGCTACCATGTTCAATAATTGTGCAAAATTTATCGCTGTTGCTCTTTGCAATTCACTAGCTTTTAAGAAATCTTTTTTAGGACCTCCTCCATACCATAAGTAACTATCTATATTTTGTCCTAAAAGTGTAATTTCTTTATATCCATTTTCTCTCAACTCTTTACATTCTTTAAGAATTGAATGTGGATCTCTACTGCGCTCTCTTCCTCTTGTAAAAGGAACCACACAGAATGTACACATATTATCACATCCTCGGGTTATGGACACAAAAGCTGTAACTCCATTTCCGCCTAAGCGTATCGGACTTATATCTGCATAGGTCTCTTCTTTTGATAAAAGTACATTAATGGCATTTCTTCCATCATCCGTATTTTTCAATAAGTTCGGAAGATCTCTGTATGCATCGGGACCTACCACTAGATCAACTAAATGCTCTTCTTCCAAAAACTTTGTTTTTAATCTTTCTGCCATGCAGCCGAGAACGCCTATAACCAGATCCGGCTTTTTTCTTTTTATTGCATTAAATTGAGAAAGTCTTTTTCTAACTGTTTGCTCCGCTTTTTCACGAATAGAGCAAGTATTAAGAAGAACTAAATCTGCTTCTTCCAGTTGAGAGGTAGTATTATATCCTTCGTTACTAAGTATTGAAGCTACTATTTCACTATCGGAAAAATTCATTTGACAACCATAGCTTTCCAAAAACATTTTTTTGGTGTTTTTAATAGAACTTTCTTGTATTAAGATTTCTCCTTGTCTTCCTTCTATAATTTCTTTTTCCATATTTAAACATTCCCTACGAAAAAAAGTACCGGGATATTACTAAATCAAAATAAAAATAGTCTGCAAAGATAAAACTTTATATGCCAAGTTGACAGATTATTGTTTTAAATATTTCTTAAAATATATGTTAAGTAAATATAATTTTATTTATCTGCTTGTTAAGACCATCTCAAAATACCCTGTAAAATTTTGCAAAAATAATACCCAGGCCATGATTACTATAGTTCCTACTATTGCTGCATAAAAACCTCCAAAATAAAAGTCTGATTGTTTAAGCATCCCTGTACTGTATACTATTGCATTGGGAGGCGTTGACACGGGCAGGAATAATCCGCACGAAGCACAAAGACCAATTACTAAACCGATCGGCAATATTTGTTCCGGAGGAAGTACCACCGCAGCAATATTTATGACGATGGTTGCTGTTGCCGTACTACTCATTATGTTAGAAAAAATCACAGTCACTATAGCAAAAATCATCATCATTAAATATTCATTAAACGATGCATCTCCCAATAATTCGGAATAATAGGGCGCCAGCAATTCCTTTATTGCAATCCCTAGTGATAATCCACCGGCGACCAACATTAAGGTATCCCACGGAAGCTTTCTTATATCTTCAGCCGTTATAATCCCTAACATAGGAAGGAAAACAATAGGAATTCCTGAAGTGGCTGCACTTGGGATTTTCAATTTTGAACCCATCATCCAAAAGAAAACGGTTATAAATAAAATTAGTATTACAAAAAACCTCTGCAATCTAATCTTTTTGGGAATCGGGGCTAATTCTTCTAAGAAATTTAAATTAATTTTTTCAACTTTAGAAGTATATTTTTGCTTAAGCAGAATCCAAAAGAACAACAACAAAACTATTGCTACGGGCAAACCCAAGATCATCCAATCAAAAAAAGAAACCTCAATACCTTTGGATTTTAAAACATCTACTACAATCAAATTGGGAGGAGAAGATATTAAGCTGCCCATTCCTGCAAAAGTTGCCGAAGCCGGTATACTTATCAATATTGCTTTTGTCATGGGTGAATCTTTCCCTTCTCTGTCTAAAAAAGGCATAACTGCCGCCAAAATCATGGCTGATGTTGCCGTATTGGATATAATTAATGATAAACAGGAAGTAGTTAGCATAATTCCTAACAACATATGCGACGGCTTACTACCAAAAATAGATATGGTACCTCTAAATAAAGAAATATCTATTCCTGTTTTTCTCATACTTTCACTGAGAAAAAAACCGCCCAAGAAAATCCATATAACACTATCAGACCATGTATTAGAAATAGTTTTCGGATCAATTGTTGATCCTTCTATATTCCCCATGGTATAAATGAGAAAACCTGTGATCAGAATTCCCACGGCAAAGGGGGGTATTGCTTCGGTAACCCATAGAAGTATTGAAAACATCAGAATGAACAGGGTGTATTCTTGAGCTTTAGTAAATTCTTGCGGGGAAAGAAAATAGGTACCTAATAATGCAATACCTAATGAAAAAAAGAATAAACCAACTTTAGTTTTTATATTCCAAACATCTAAAGATTTTTCTATAAGAAGATCACTATAGACTCTAATATTCGTATTAATCTTTTTAAAATCTTTATTAATTCTATGAAAATCAAAATCCATATATATAGCCCTAAATTAAATTTTATCTACTCTTGAAAACTTTGCTTACCTTAATGACACATAGCAAAAGTCTTTATAAATTTACTATTTATTTCTAATAGTTTACCCTTAATTGAGAAATTAATTTTTAAATTTGTATCCTAATTCTCACATTAATAATATAGGTAAAGTTTACCTCTAACATAAATTATGAATAATTTTTCTAAGCTCTGGGTTTTTCAATCTAGAAGATTTCTTACCCTTGAAGAAATTCAAGATATCAACAAAATTCTTACTAACTTTTTGAAAACATGGGCGGCACATGGTGCTGATTTAAAATCTGAGCTTACGATTATTAAAAATAAATTCATAATTATAGCGGTTGATGAAAATCAAGCGAAAGCCACCGGATGTTCTATTGATAAATTGAATCAATGCATTAGACAAATCGATCAAAAATATCAATTAGATCTTTTAAACCGATTATGGGTAAGCTATGAAGATGATAAAGGGGAAATTACTACTGTTCCTATGAATTCTTTCAAGGAAAAAATCAAATCCGCTCAAATTTCTCCTGAAACCTATATTTATAACCTTGCTATAAGTACTTCTAAAGAATTCGATGAAAAATTTAGACTTCCTCTTAAAGAAAGCTGGGCAAGAATATTTATGTAATTTTTATTTATAAAAGGTTTTCATTTTATTAAAACGCGATATTAGTTGCTTCTCAATAAATAATTTCTCTTTTTAAAATAATTTTAGATACTATATACCTTATTTTCAATAAATAAACTAATTTTATCTTATAAAATTAAACACCTCCCCATTTATTGACTTTATTAAATTTTTCACCTCGATAATTTTGTTTTATACTATACTATAAATCTAAAATATTATTTCAATTTTTCTCTTTATAAAAACTATTGATAGGAAAATTATAATCCATATTTTATAGTTAATAATCATAAATAATTAATGATATTATTGCTTATTAATTTATAATATATATTTTTGCTATTATTATAACATACAAAATAGAGATATATGAAAAATTTTTTATTAACTATTAGTATTTTTCTGTTTAGTATATCTCTTTCAGCACAAAATTATTGGAAGAGAACAAGCTTAACAGGAAAAAAGATTAGAAGTGAAAATATTAATTTACCCATTGAAGAACTATATACCGTTGATTTTTATTCTTTAAAAAAACAATTAAAATCTTCCGTATTAAGAGAAACTAACCAAGCTCCTACCATAGTATACGTTCCCACATCGGAAGGAAAAATAGAAAGATTTTCGGTTTATCATGCCCCTGTAATGGATGAAGAAATTGAAAATAAATACGAAATGTATTCATATGCAGGAATCGGTTTAGACGATGCGAACAAATATATTCGATTCAGTATTTCCCCCAATCAATTCAATTCAATGATTATGGATAATACGGGTACCATTCAGCTCATTGATCCTTATACAACCGATGGAGAAGTTTATTCAGTTCGTATTAGAAAGAAAAATAGCTTTAATGATTTCAATTGTAATACAGTTGATGAAATTATTTCGGAAGAATCAAATTCTTATAAAATAATATCGAGTGATCGAAAATTTCGCACGTATAGATTAGCTCTATCAGTAACCGGTGAATATACTCAGCATTTTGGCGGGGTGACCGGAGCTTTACAGCAGATAAATATCACCATGACCCGGGTGAATGGTATTTTGGAAAGAGATCTGTCTGTAAATCTTAAAATGATTAATAATATTTCTCTTATATATGAAGATCCAAATACAGATCCTTATTCTGATGCTTCTTTTATAAATAACTGGAATATGGAACTTCAAAAAACATTAACAGCAGTAGTTGGAGAAGATAACTATGATATTGGTCATCTTTTTGGCGGCAATGGTGGAGGGGGAAATGCCGGTTGCATAGGTTGTATATGTATTAGTCCTAAAATGGATCCAAACGGAATTCCTACTTCTGCAGGAAAAGGCAGTGGGATAACTTCTCCTTCAAATAATAATCCTTCCGGTGATCATTTTGATATTGATTATGTAGCTCATGAAATGGGACATCAGCTGGGAGCTAATCATACTTTTTCCTGTTGGCTTGAAAATACAGGGGTTAATATTGAACCGGGAAGCGGAAGTACGATAATGGGATACGCAGGTATCACTTCAGCCAATGTGCAATTAAATTCAGATGCTTATTTTCACTCAGCCAGTATTCAGCAAATTTATAAAAATCTACAGCCTAAAACCTGTGGAACAATCAATCAAATTCCTAATCATCCGCCTGTAGTAAATGTAGGCCCCTCTAGCGTGACCATTCCTATGGGGACACGGTTTTATTTGGATGCAGAAGGTACAACAGATCCTGATGGGGATAAGCTGACTTTTTGTTGGGAACAAATTGATAATGCTCGTAAGGATGTTATTCGTGTCGATTCTTCACAAACATACGGTCCTATATTCAGATCTTTTCTACCGACAACTTCTACAAGGAGATATTTTCCCGCTTTAACTACCGGTATTTACTCTCCAAATACATGGGAGACTGTTTCCAACGTCAAAAGAGCCCTGAATTTTACTGTAACCGTGCGAGATAATAATCCTAATAAACCTCAAACTAAGATTGAAACTAAAGAAGTTATGGTTTCTGATAGTGGGGGGCCATTTATCGCAACATTTCCTACAGCTGATTATATAGCTAAGAAAGGAAGTTCAATAAACGTATCATGGAATGTTGCTAATACAACAGCACAGCCATTTAATACACAATTTGTGAATATTTCATTAGTTACAGATGAGGGGCAAACTATAACTCCTTTGGCTGATCAAATTCCGAATTCAGGAAATGCAACCGTGAATTTACCTGCTGATCTTATCGCTAAAAAAGCAAAAATAATGATTGAGGCAAGTAATAATATCTATTTTGCCTTAACCGAATATTTTTCAATAGGATATGAATCAGAAGTAATCTGTAAAAAATATAATTCAACCTTTACTCCGATTGCTATACCTGACGGGAATGGTGATCATTCAAATTCGAAGTATGCTGTTATGGCAGTTACTGTTCCTGATAATGAGAATTATGATAAACTGATTAAACTACAAGCTACTGTTGATGTAGATCATCCAAATATTGAAGATTTATTTATTGTATTACAAACTCCAGGTCAAAATGATTATAAATCTGCGGTTTTGTGGAATCATTCGTGCCCAAATAATTCAGGTTTAAATGCAACCTTTGATGATGTTGGAATTACAATGAATTGTTCCTCTCCAACTATAGGTACAATAAAACCTTATAATCCACTTCATTCTTTATTTAAGAAAAATTATAGCGGGCAATGGCTATTAGGGGTAGCAGATCATTATCCTAAAAATACGGGTACTTTAAAATCTTTTTCTTTAAATGTATGCAGTTTAAATTACAAGCAACTCCAAACCGATGAAATTTTTTCAGAAACCCCAACATTTAAAGTTTACCCTAATCCTTCTGAAGGAGTTTTTACTATCGATTTAGGTGCTATTCAATTTAGAGGAAATACAAGCCACGTTAAAGTTTATAATTTGGCTGGTAGCTTATTATTTTCAAAAGTTGAAAAAAATAAGCTTTTTTCTATAGATCTTACTAATTATCCTGCGGGTATATATACCATAAATATTACGGGAAATGGTAATTCTATATCCAAAAATGTAATTAAGAAGTAATCCTTTATGCTAAAATAAATAAAGCACTCTTTTATATATTTATGAGAGTGCTTTAAATTTTTCTTTACCCTTAAAATTTAAATTCTTTTTCTGGAATGATCTTGTTAATTTCAAGCGATTTAAATACAAGAATAAATTCTGAGTCATCCTCCTTGTTTTTGACTACTAAACGATAAGGAAAGATTAGTCCGGAGACTAATTTAAAATCTGAATATAATTTACTTTCGTTTGAAGTATCTTCTCTAACTAATTGATAGCTGGTTTTATCAAAGTAATAAATTTCTGATTCTCTGTTATTAGTTAGTTTAATTTTATAACAATTCTTGTTATCAATACGTTCTTCCCCAAGAAATACCGGAAGAAACCCTTTTGCAGAATAATCAATTAAATCCGATTCAAATGCTTCAGGAACGTAATTATTTTTTTTTTCAAGGGAATTCGTTTGAAAGTTATATTGTATAGCTTTCTTTCCGTTGTAAGCATTTAAAATAATTTTTTTTCCCTGTATTTCTATACAAGTTTTATTAAGATTCGGTCTCTGCTGATAAATTTCTATAGGATATGACTCATTTAATCCTAAAATTATATCTCCTCTAATTATTATTGAATTCAATTCTTTCCAATGATGTGTTCCTCCGGTAACTTCTAAATGTTTGTTTATTATTTGTTCTACCGTCTGAGAATAACATATGTTCAAAAGGAATATCAGCAAAGCGAAAAAAAGCTTCTTCATATATGATTTAAAAAAGGGTTGACTGTAAAAAAATTCCAGGCAACTTTAAAGTTATCCTGGAATTATCATTTTTCTTCAATTTATATCTTTGCATTAATTGAACTATTATTTTTCGAATAATAGTATTTACATTTCTTCGTAAAGTGCTCTTAATTTTTCTTTAGTCATTATTTTCTGCCAATCTTTACCTAAAGCATTTTCCCAAAGCGGTGCCATTCCATAAGAAACATTAATCATAGTATTGAATTGTTCATCAGACAATCCTTTGCATACACCTTGCGGGATTTCAATCTGATTTTTTTCAACCATATATTTAAATTCCTTAACTCCTTCCGGATAATACTCTTCTAATCGGTCAAAAACAATGCAATTACCTACTCCGTGATGAGTTCCTAGTAAATAAGAAAGTCCGTAACTCACCGCATGAGCAATTCCTACTTGTGAATAAGCGATGCTCATTCCTCCATGCCAAGATGCCATCATTAAATCTTCATCAGACTCATCATCCCATTCAGATTTATGAACATATACTTTTTGGCAAAGTTCTAATGCTTTTTCTCCGTAACTTTTACTGAAAGCATTAAGATATGTTCCTGTTAAAGACTCAATGCAATGAATATAACAATCCATACCGGTAAAAAATGCCTGATTTTTTTCTACTCCTTTTACTAAAGATGGATCCAAAATAACTTGATCAAAAGGGGTAAAGTCTGAATTAATACCTAATTTTCTTTCCGGCCCGGTTAAAATACAAGTTCTGGAAACTTCTGCTCCTGTACCACTAATTGTTGGTATACCTACATGATATACAGCCGGATTCTTCACTAAATCCCACCCTTGATATTGAGAAGAAGATCCTTCACTATTCATCATAATTGCAACAGCTTTTGCCGAATCCATTACACTTCCTCCTCCTATTCCAATAACTCCGGAAACAGTTCCATATTCCTCTTTTAATGAATCTCTGATCGCATCAATTCCTTTGGTTTTGGGTTCATCAGTAGTATCTATAAATATAATTTTATCTTTTCCTTTTAAGGGAATTCTTTTTTCTAATTCTTTTCCTTCAAACACTTTATCTACTAAAAAAATAAATGGATAATCTTTATTTCTTTTTTCTTCAATAATTTCTGAAGTTTGATCAAAGCTTCCACGTCCATAAATTACACGGGGAACCATTGGGAAATTTCTGAATTTCATATTTTTATTTTTTCTCGTTTATCTGTTTATTTAATATTTCATTTGCTTTTTCTAAATCCTCCGGCGTGTCTATTTCAACTCCTACAAAATCAGTCTCTATTACCTTAATTTTCATGCCATACTCTAAATATCGTATGCACTCCACCTTTTCTGCTTGTTCGTTTTGTAACATCGGTAATTTTGCAAAATCTAGTAAGGCTTGTTTACGAAAAGCATATACGCCTACATGCTCATAATAATCTGCCTGAAATGATTTTTCACGAGGATATGGTATAACTGAACGTGAAAAATATAGTGCAAAGTCATTTTGATCTTTAACTACTTTTACATAATTAGAATCTTCAATTAAATTCCAATCGTCCATTTTACGAATCAAGGTAGCAACATCTATTTTATTTTCTTGATCTTTCTTAAATACTTCAATTAGCCTTGCTAACGGTTCGGTTTTTACAAAAGGTTCATCTCCTTGTATGTTTATGATGATATCGCATTCTAAATTTTCAACAGCTTCTGCAATTCGATCACTACCTGTCTCATGTTCCTTTTTACTCATAATGGCTTTACCTCCGTTTCTGGTGATTTCATTATGAATGATTTCGGAGTCTGTTACTACAAATACATCTGAAAAAAGACGGGTTTTAATTGCATTTTCATAGGTTGACCGAATGACTGTTTTTTCCCCTAACATACCCATCAGCTTAGCAGGGAAACGAGAGGCTGCATATCTTGCAGGAATAACTGCTATTATTTTCACGTTATTTATAATTTAATTACAAAGTTAACTAAAATAGCTTTTGTTAATCGGTATTATCCCTATTAAAAAAACATTTTAAATGTGCTTATTTTTTATCTTTAAAATTTCTTTAATAGCTATTATTTTTTTTATAAATCATTAGTTAATAATTGTATTATTTTATTATGCTTTTATAAATAATGAATAAAAAAAGTCATCCAAAATTTGGATGACTTTTTTATTAGAAAAGTTTGTTTAGTAAATTATCTTCTTCTTTGACTAGGAGTTTTTACTTTAACTTCTTCTGTGATTGATACTTTTGAACCGGTTTGATCTAAGATCACAACTCTTCTGTTTTCTCTATCACAAGTTTCTTGATCCGGATAAAGAATATTTCCTTTATCGTCTTTCTTAGCATTGATATCTTGTTGTTTACATAACAATTCTGATTTACCGAATCCTCTTGCTATCAATCTATCTTTACTTACTCCGTTTTTAACTAATTCGTTAACTACAGATTGTGCTCTTTGTTTTGATATTCTATTGTTTACGGCTACAGATCCTACTCTGTCGGTATGTCCGTCTACAAAGAATTTTTTACCATCAAAACTTTCATCTTTTAATAATTTAGCTGCATCTTTTACTAATGGTAAGGATTCTGCTGTTAATTTAGAGCTGTTAAATTCAAAGTTGATATTTTTTAACCTGAAAGTAACGTCTTTAGTTTCCCAAGGACAACCTTTGTTTTCAATTGGCCCTTTTACGGTTGGACAAGCATCATCAACATCTGGAATACCGTCTCCATCTGTATCAGGACATCCTTGGAATTGTGCAGGTCCTGCTGCATTCGGACATCTGTCTTGGTCGTCCGGAATACCGTCTCCGTCTGTATCAGGACATCCTTGGAATTGTGGTAATCCCGGTGTATCCGGACATCTGTCTTGATCGTCTGGAATACCGTCGCCATCTCTATCACTTGGTTCTTCTACCGGTGGAGGTGGCGGAAGTGGTTCTTCTTTCTTAGCTCCGAATTTAAATATAATCGATGCTGAATGTTGGAAGAAATTTATATAATCTTTAGAATATGCTGTTGCCCAGTTATATTGAGATTCTAGATTTATACCAAAGTTTTTTGTAAACCAGAAGTTAATACCTACTCCACCATTTAATATGAAATTATTATCATGACCGGTAAATTTACCTCCTAGTTTATAATTTTTCTTAGGATTATAATCATCATCGTAAGCGTCTAAGTGGGTGGTTGGATCGTTTTCAACGATTTTAATTCCTTTATAAGAATATTTGTGGTAATTTGCCCCTACTCTTACATATGGATCTAACCATTTTAAAGATTTGGATTCACTTAATGGGGTATATCTAATACCTAAGCCAGCTAAAACAAAGAATTCATCTTTAATTTTTAATCTTTTATTGTCTATTTCTCCAATTGAAGCTTGCAAGTCAACTGCAAAGTTTTTAGCTATGCTTCTAGCTACTGTTAATTTAGACAACGGTGGTACAATACTATAATCATCGGTATCAAAATATCCGTCAAAGATACCACGAACAGAAGTATAGTCTACCGCATGAGCTCCAATCCCGATATACCACTTATCCGAAATGTTTTGAGCAAATACAGTAGTTGCTAACGTTGTAGCCAATCCTGTAAGTAACAAATTGAACTTTTTCATATATAAAAATCTAATTTTTAGGTTGCAAAGTAACATTTTTATTATCTAACTCCCAAGAAAAAATTAATATTTCTTTACCATTCTGTTAATATTTCGTTTGGATTCTCTTTCTTTTATCGCTTCTCTTTTGTCATATAATTTTTTCCCTTTCGCAAGATATACTTGGATCTTCGCGATTCCTTTTTCATTGATATACAATTTTGTAGGTACAATCGTTAATCCTGTTTCTTTAGTTTTTCTTAACAGTTTGTTAATTTCCTTTTTATGTAATAACAGTTTTCTTTCCCTTTTTATTGTATGATTATAACGAGTTCCATAATAATATTCGTCAATGGTCATATTTATTACATATAATTCGCCATTAATAATCTGACAAAAACTCTCTGCTATACTTGCTTTCCCTAATCTAATAGATTTTATCTCAGTGCCATGTAAAACTATTCCTGCCTCATATTTATCCAATAATTCATAGTTAAATCTAGCTTTTCTATTCAGTATATTTACTTTATTTTCAAATTTCATAATCAAAGTTTTTCTTACTACTTTTGTACAAATTTATTAAAGTATATGCTTACAGTATCAAATTTATCTTTACAATTTGGAAAAAGAGTACTCTTTGATGAGGTTAATGTAAAATTTACGAAAGGAAACTGTTATGGAATTATTGGGGCAAATGGAGCAGGAAAATCTACATTTTTGAAAATTCTATCCGGCGATGTTGAACCGACTACAGGAAGTGTAAGCCTTGAAACAGATAAAAGGATGTCTGTATTGGAACAAAATCACTTTGCTTATGATGCATATCCTGTACTGGAAACGGTTATTAAAGGGAATCAGAAACTTTTCCACATAAAGGAGGAAATGGATGCTTTATATGCCAAACCTGATTTTTCTGATGAAGATGGAGTTAAAGCGGGAGAATTAGGTATTATTTATGAAGAAATGGGAGGTTGGAATGCTGAGTCTGATGCAGGAACTTTATTATCTAATCTTGGAATAAAAGACGATGCACATTATAAAATGATGTCTGAATTGGAAAATGCTGACAAAGTAAGAGTATTACTTGCTCAAGCTTTATTCGGAAATCCTGATGTTCTTATTCTTGATGAGCCTACGAATGATTTAGACATTGAAACCATATCTTGGTTAGAAGATTTCTTGGCGGGATATGAAAATACTGTAATTGTTGTTTCGCACGACCGTCACTTTTTGGATGCAGTTTGTACTCATACCTGCGATTTGGATTTCGGAAAATTAAATTTATATACCGGTAACTATTCATTTTGGTATGAGGCCAGTCAATTAGCTGCCCGTCAAAGAGCTCAACAAAACAAAAAGGCTGAGGAAAAAAAGAAAGAACTTCAAGAGTTTATTTCCAGGTTTAGTTCTAATGTTGCTAAAGCAAAACAAGCCACGGCTCGTAAAAAAATGATCGAAAAATTAAATATTGAAGATATCAAGCCGTCTTCTAGAAGATATCCGGCAATTATTTTTGAACAAGAACGTGAAGCCGGGGATCAAATATTGGACGTTAAAGGATTGGAAAAAACTAAAGATGGTGAATTGTTATTCAGCAATATTGACTTGAACCTAAAAAAGGGGGATAAAGTTGCCGTTCTATCCAGAAATTCTTTGGCTATTACTGAATTTTTTCAAATATTATCCGGAGAGTCAGAACCTGATAAAGGGAGTTATTCTTGGGGTATAACTACTAAGCAAAGTTACCTTCCTTTAGATAATACAAAATATTTTCAATCGGACGATAACCTTGTAGATTGGCTTCGTCAGTATGTGAATACGGATGAGGAGAGACATGAAGAATATATCCGAGGATTTTTAGGTAAAATGCTATTTAGTGGTGATGAAGCTTTAAAATCTTGCAAAGTTCTTTCGGGAGGTGAAAAAATGCGTTGTATGTTTTCAAGAATGATGTTATTTAAAGCTAATGTTTTACTTCTTGATGAGCCTACCAACCATTTAGACTTGGAAAGTATTACGGCTCTTAACAACTCGTTAACCAATTTTAAGGGTACTATTTTACTTTCTTCTCATGACCATGAATTATTATCTACTGTTTGTAACAGAATCATTGAATTAACCCCTAAAGGTATCATTGACCGCTATATGAGCTATGATGAGTACTTATCTGACGCAAAAGTTAAAGAACTTAAAGCGCAATATTATAGCTAAGAAATTATTGGGCGAAATTTAAATCGTAAAGATTTTTATTTCACCAAAATGATAATACTATAAAACCTTTTAATCTTTAAGATGATTAAAAGGTTTTTTTATATAATAAACTTCGAATTATCCGGCTGGCAAGCGTGTTATTCTAAACAATATTTTTACTTTAACTTAAAGTATCCTTTGTGCTTTTTTAAATTTATTTTTCCAATAAGTTTCTTCGAGAGAACTAATTATAACCCCTTTAGATGTTGAGGCATGTATAAATGTTATTTCGCCTGAACCGGATATGTTATAGACTATACCTACATGATTTATTGAACTCCCCCCTGTATTAAAAAATAATAAATCGCCTTCTTTTATTCGAGAAATACTTACATCTTTTCCTGCATTAGACATATCTATGGAACGTCTTGGTAATTTTACATCTATTCTTTGGTAAGCATTGCAAACTAAACCGGAACAATCTATGCCACTGAATGTATTTCCTCCATATTTATAAGGAGTCCCTTTATATTTTTCTGCTTCTTTCAAAACCAAAACAACATCCGTAGATTTTATATTTTTATGAACTCCGTATTTTTTTGATTCTAAATTCGAATCTTTCTTTATCGGTTTTGAAATATGGGGTGATTTATGCGATGGTTTTGATCTTGAAATATGTTTATTTGTTTTATTGGAATTATAAGTATATCTTTTCGAATGAGGATGTTTTGATTTTTTATATGAAGAAGTTGCCTCGTAAGATACACAAGATGTTATAAATGAAAAAAACATCAATCCGAACACATAGATTACCATTTTACTTTTCATATATCTTATTTTTTAATAATCTTTGTGCTAATTTATAAAATTATGAACATTTTTTTAACACGTTATTTACTAATTTATTAACAAATTATTTTTTCAAACGGTTTAGACTATTTAATTAAAAAATATTTTTATTGTCTGATATAAGATTTTCATATCCCATATCAATGGACAGATTTTCTCCTTTAGCTGCAGCAGTTGCTAACTGATCCGCCTTTTCATTATAAAAATGCCCATGATGACCCTTTACCCAGTGAAAGGTTACTTTATGTTTTTTGTAAATTCTAATAAATCGAATCCATAGATCCGGATTTTTAACTTTTTCAAATCTTTTTTTCTCCCAACCATAAATCCATTTATTATTAACGGCATCGACTACATATTTTGAATCAGAATATATTTCAACTTCTTGATCGGGTTTATTAATTTTTTCCAAAGCAATAATCACAGCCAATAATTCCATTCTATTGTTGGTAGTTAAGCGAAATCCTTCTGAAAAGTTTTTTTCATATGAAGTTCCTTTCAGCTTCATTATAATGCCATACCCTCCTTTTCCCGGATTTCCAGAAGAAGCTCCGTCTGTATAAACCTCAATCATAATATCTATTTAAAAGAAATTTTTTAATTCTAACAAATTTTCAATTATGGGAATCTCTGCACTTTTATGATGCTCATCTTTTTTGTAATTATAATAGACCGGATGCATCCCTATTTTTTGAGAACCTAGTACATCTGCCTCCCAATCATCTCCGATAAACGCGGATTCATTCACTAATGCATGGGCTTTTTTAAGACCTAATTCAAATACTTCTTTAGCCGGCTTTCTTTTATTTATTTCTTCTCCGCTGGTTAGGGTGGTTATATAATCTTTAATACAAGTTTCTTGAACTTTTTGTTCGGTTTGTTGTATAAAGCCATTGGAAACAACATGTAATTGATAACCTTTTGTTTTTAGATATTTCAAAATTTCCTCTGCATACTCGATTAAATTATTGTTTTCCATGATCTGAGTTAAAAAATTGGCATTAAAATAATCCCAAATTTCAGGGTCATTTATATGAAATTCCAAAAACGTATCTTTGAATCTTTTCTCCAATATATCTGCTTTGCTTACCTTATCTTGCCTATATAAGGACCAAAGATGTTCATTCCTGTTGTAATAACTTATATAAAAATCTGAAAATTGTAATTGATACTTTTCTTCAATTTTTAAATTTTCATAAATATTTTTAAGAGTTAATTTGGAATTTTTATCCGTATCCCAAAGCGTATTATCAAGATCAAAGAATATGTGTTTTATGTTATTTTTCATATATAGTTTTTTTTAAAGGCTTAATCCCATTCCAAAGAAAACGGAAAAACATAAGGCTAACAATGCTGTAGGTTTTAAGTATAAATCTAAATCTTTGGGGTTTTGGGTGTAAAGAATTTTTCTGCGTACTATAGTATTCGGAATAAATAGTATAAAAAATAAAAATGGTTTTAATGATGACCAACTATCTAACTTTATAACAAATTCTTTCTGATGTATTAACAGGAAAATGAGACAAAGAATAAAAGGAAGATTCATTAGCACCATTTGATAATACTTAGCATTTTGAAATCCTAATCGTAATGCCAGCGTTTTTTTATGGCTGATTCTATCCGATTCAATGTCTCTCATATTATTTAGATTCAAAACGGCTACACTAAATAAGCCAATTGCAGAGGCGGGAAGCAAATTATCCCAAGTAAAAGACTTTGTATAAAGAAATTCACTTCCTAAAACAGAAACCCATCCAAAAAAAATAAAAACAAAAAAATCCCCTAATCCCATATATCCGTAGGGCTTTTTTCCCATAGTATAAAATATAGCCGCCAATACACAAGCAATTCCCAAACCAATGAATATAAAAAATTCACTTTTATAATTGGGGATAAAAGCATACCAAAGCAGAACTATTGAAGAAAGTAGGGATAGAAATACAGTAATTAAAATTGCATGAAACATGGATTGTTGCGTAATAGCTCCCGATTGAATAGCACGAACCGGACCAACTCGTAACTCATTATCGGTTCCTTTGGTTCCATCTCCATAATCATTGGCAAAATTGGACAATATTTGAAATAATATGGTTGTAAGACAAGAAAGTCCAAAAATAATTCCATCAAAATTCCCTTTCCATTTGGCAAGTAATCCTCCTAAAATGATTCCACTTAATGAAAGCGGTAACGTTCTTAATCTAGCGGCCTCAATCCAATTTTTCATCTGTTTTTCTTTTATTTTTTAACTTTTACAAAAATACACTAATTATATGATAGATTTAACGCATCCTGAATTGGATAATAATTGTGTCAAAATATATAGAATTATACATTTCTCTAAGATTACCGACTTATCAATATATTAAGGTAAGAAATTCATCAAGTGTGATTTTCCCAAAATATGTTGATAGATCAATATCTTTCAATGAATCGGCAACGGAAGCTTTTGTGTATTTTTTTCCTATTAATCTGTTCTCTATATCTTCAAGGTTTCCCACTCCGAAAAAATCTCCGTATATCTTAATTGCAGTAATGTTTCCTTCTTCGACATTTAATTTTAAATCAATGGAACCTATTGGAAACCGTTGACTTCTTTCCATATAAAATTTGGGAGAACGTCCGTAATTCCAATCCCAATTTGAATACCTTTGATGTGAAATTTTAATTATTTCTTCCCAATCTGCTTCCGTCAATTCATATTTATTGACATCTTCTGTTTTATCTACATTAAAAATTGAAAGTAGTAATTTATCTCTAAATTCTTCTATGGTTAAATCTGTTGTGACAAAATCAGATATATTGGCTACTCTGCTTCGGATTGATTTAATTCCTTTCGATTCAATTTTATCTTTTCTTACCTTTAAAGAATTAACAACTTCATCCATGTTGCTATTGAATAATAGTGTTCCATGGGTAAACATTCTTTTGTTAGTGGCAAATTGAGCATTTCCGCTTATTTTCTTTCCTTCCACTACTATGTCATTCCTTCCCTTAATTTCTGCATTGACTCCCATTTGCTGCAACGCTTCTAGTACAGGATGTAAATATTTTTGGTAATTTGAAAAACTATTACCATCATTTTTGGTAATAAAACTAAAATTTAAATTACCTCTATCGTGATACACAGCTCCTCCTCCCGATAACCTCCTAACTACTTTTATGTTTTTTTCTTCTACATATTCTGTATTGATTTCTTCTATAGTGTTTTGATGTTTTCCTATGATTATGGAAGGATCATTTATATAGAAAAGAAGATATGAATCTTCCTCAATTGGCAAGTTCATTACAAGATACTCTTCAATAGCTAAATTAATTTCGGGATTGTAATTGTTTTTATTATCTACAAATAACATTCTCATTTTTTTTGGATCAAAAATACAATAAATAGTTTTTACGCCTTCTTTTCTGAATATACAGCGGCTCATGGGTATTCATTATAAGTAAACCAATGTGATATTAAATATTATAATATATATTTAATTTGTTTAGTTAAAACCGTAAAAAAAGTATAATTTATGCTTATAAATGGAACATATTCATCGAAAAATTATAAATTTGCCTGTTGAAAAATCTAACATATGAATTCTTTTATTGAAGAGTTAACTTGGAGGGGATTAATTCATAATATAATCCCGGGAACAGAAGAACAATTAAATAAGGAAATGACGCTGGGTTATATTGGTTTTGATCCGACTGCAGATTCTCTTCATGTAGGAAGCCTGGTGCCTATCTTACTTTTAGTTCATTTTCAAAGACATGGTCATAAGCCTATTGCTTTAGTGGGTGGTTCCACAGGTATGATCGGTGATCCATCCGGAAAAAGTACAGAGCGCAATTTACTGGATAGTGAAACTTTACAAAAGCACATTTTAGGAATAAAATCTCAATTAGAACGATTTTTAGACTTTGACAGTAACAAGCCAAATGCTGCCATACTGGTTAATAATTATGACTGGATGAAGGATGTTACTTTTTTAGACTTTGCCCGTGATATTGGAAAGCATATAACCGTTAATTATATGATGGCTAAAGATTCCGTCAAAAAAAGATTAAACGGTGAATATCAAGAGGGTATGTCTTTTACAGAATTTACATATCAACTTTTACAAGGTTTTGATTTTTATCATTTATACAAAGAAAAAGGGGTTAAACTTCAAATGGGTGGTTCCGACCAGTGGGGAAATTTGACTACAGGAACGGAACTTATTAGAAAAAAAATCGGTGAAGAAGCTTTTGCTTTAACTTGTCCACTAACTACAAAGGCTAATGGTACTAAATTCGGTAAAAGTGAAGGAGGTGAAAATGTTTGGTTAGATGTAAATAGAACTTCCGTTTTTAAATTTTATCAATTCTGGTTAAATATAACAGATATTGATGCTGAAAAATATATAAAAATTTATACATTCCTCTCCAAGGATGAAATTGAATCATTAATTAGAAATCATAATGAAAACCCATCCCTTAGGATTTTACAAAAAAAATTAGCTGAAGAGGTCACCCGTTGGGTTCATGGTAAGGAAGAAACGGATAAGGCCATTAAAGCTTCCTCTATTTTGTTTGGAAAATCAACTAAGGAAGATTTCCTATCTTTAGATGAAACTACTTTTTTATCTTTATTTGAAGGGGTTCCGCAAAAAGAAGTTTCTTTAAATATTCTTAAAAACGGAATTTCAATTCTTGATGCATTATCAGAAATAAGCGGTTTTTTATCTTCAAAAAATGAAGCTAAAAGAGCTCTTAAGGAAAAATCAATTTCTGTTAATCAAGAAAAAGTTAACGATGATTTTATTATTAATGAATCAAATTTAATTCAAGGAAAATACGTTTTACTTCAAAGAGGAAAAAAATCATATTTTATCCTTAAAGGAACTGAATAAAATAGTTTTTATTTTAAGTAAATAAATTTTATAAAATAACACAATATATATTTTTGCAACACGTTATATAACAAATAGATGAAAGGGCTTATTAAGTTTTATCATCCTGATGAAACCTTAGTGTATCACATCAGGAAATGTTTTTGTAAGGTTGTTTTTCTTAACAAGAAAAATACATTAGTAGTTGAAATAGAATCAGATGATGATTTAGATCACGTAGAAGAAGACTCATATCAAAATGAATACCCGCAAGTGTCTTTTTCCATTGAAGATTTCGAAATTCCAGTGAAAACTATACAGCAACTTTGCGGAAAATCATTTCAAATACCTTCGTATGAAGAAAAAGAAAATGAAAACGGCGAAGTAGAAGAATTATATTATACAAATCTGAATTTAAATGATGAAGAGGATTTGGAAACAGACAATAATGAATTGAAATTCGGTAAAGATGAACAGGGTAATTTAAAACTTATATGGCAAGGCTATTGTGAAGATTTTATTACTCAAGAAGAACCCTTACGATTTAAAGTATCTTGCTCATTTATTAACGATATCTTAGAAATAGACGATTAACCGGAACCATAATATAATGAAAAAATTATTAGTACTCTTTTATTTTTTAGGGCTGATTTCCTTTAGCCATGCTCAGAGTTTTAGAGGTATTGGAGACCAAAAAATACAGTTAGGAATTAATGCTTTTGGGTATGGAACCGGAATTACTGCTAGTTATGATTACGGAGTAATGGATTGGCTTTCCATTGGTGGTGGTACCGATTTTTACTGGAGTGCCGATGATGATAATTTTTTTATTTATGGACGGGCTAATTTTCATTTAAATGATCTCTTAGATCTTCCTCATACTATGGACTTATATCCCGGAATAAATATAGGAGGAAGAAATGACGGTTTTGGTATAGGTGCACATATTGGGTATCGTTATTTCTTCGATGATAAATTTGGTGCATTTGCAGAGCTCGGCAGC
The DNA here is from genome assembly GCF_009827835.1 of Apibacter sp. B2912. Lineage (NCBI taxonomy): Bacteria > Pseudomonadati > Bacteroidota > Flavobacteriia > Flavobacteriales > Weeksellaceae > Apibacter > Apibacter sp. B2912. The sequence goes on along the minus strand of NZ_WINV01000003.1, from coordinate 62,253 downwards.
CATGGTTCTATTGGAGTTATTATAAACTTATAAAAATATACAGAATATCGGATTAAATCAGGAATTTTACTAGTAGTTTTTTTTCTGAACTTTCTACATTTTTATTCAAAATGACGATAAAAAGGATCTGTCGCAAGTTCTAACATATTTTTATCTCCTTTACTATCTCCAAATGCGTATATTTTGGAATAATGGGCTAATTGTATTTCACTAATTATTCTAACTACTTTCTGCTTATAATTACAATTGGGTGTAGCAAATTTACCGGTAAATACTCCATCAATATATTCTGCTTCTGTAGAAATCAAACGTAATCCTAAATATTTTGCGAAAGGCTTAACCCATAGATCTAAGGAAGCTGTGACGATATATTTATTGGGTTCTCTTGATAACGCTCGTATGTATTCCAATGCCTTGGGCCTGATAATAGTATTTTTCCTACTTTCAAAATAATATTGAGCTAATTCTTCTAATTCTGAACGTGTTTTACCTTTTAAAAATTGAGAGATAAATTTTTGCTTAATTTTTCCTGCATCGAATATTTTAAATCTTACCAATATAAATAAAGGGATAAATTTAATAAAGACTTTTTTGTATTTATGAGGAAAAGAAAATTGTAAAAAATCAAATAAAGTATCTTTGTTTGTTAAAGTTCCATCAAAGTCAAATATATATAAACAATTATTCTCCATCTTTTTTAATAAAATAATATTTTTGAAATAAATAATAATTCTTTTTATCTTTTTCGAAATCTTTTATCGAAACAACTTGGGCGTTTACCCCATATTCTTTAAAATAGAATTCTTCACTATCATAATCGACTTTTATTTTAATAGTTTTATCGCCAAAACACTTTTTTAACATAGACAGACATTTTCTTTTTTCATAACTATTATATATTGTTTTACTATAGTTGTATCCTCCTATAATGAATATCATAATTGCAACCAAAGCTAAACTAATTTGACTCACAACTTTTAATATTGTATTGCCGAAATAGTAAGTTATAAAAAAAATAAAGATCGGAAAAATCCATAATTGTGGTATAAAACGAGCCCACCATGCCCCTTGTATATAGGGTAGGATGCTAATAAAAATAAACATCACAAAGAATAACATTAAATTTCTTTGATCTTTTTTTAGATAAAAGCATAGTACTATAAACAATGCAATTGCTAATATAAAAATCCCACTAAACCAGAAACCGAATCCTGAAATTCTAGCACATGCTATTGATGAATATTTAATCTCATAAAATTTAAAGGTAAATGGTATTTTAAATTCTTCGATATTTTCATTTATAGTATCATTTGACCAAGAATGTGGAGCATGGTTTACTCTATAAAATAGAGATTTAAAAGCAGCAATAATTGATAAATCATCTTTTAATGATGGCGGCCTTTGATGTTCAATAATATCAATTTTATTTTTTCCAACAATAGGATATATGGGATTCCCCTTTTTAAGTAAATTTTGCCCAAAAGGATACCAGGAAACAATTCCTATTATTATTCCTGAAAGTGTTAATAATTTTAAATTAGATATAATTTCTTTAATCCTTTTTTTATTTAATAAGTAAATAAAGTAAAAAAAGAACAGGAAAAATACTAATACAAAGGATGTCAACTTAATATTAACAAATAAAACAACGATCATTAATAATAATAAGTTTAAATAAGGACATTTCTCATTAAAGGATTTTAAGAGTAATAATGACAAACTTATTAATAATGATAAATAAATTATTCCATCTACATAAAAAGTAAATAGTTGATTAATTACAATAGGATTAGCATTTAAAAACAAAGTAAATGCAACTGAAAATATTTTTTTATTAAATATTTTCTTGATACTAAGATATGAAAAACATAAAGATGATAATAAAAATAAAAAATTGATAACCTTGGAAGATTCAATATTACGAGTTAAACAGTAAACAGAATATTGTGAAAATTCAATTCCTTTTACATAATGATTATATACATATTGAAAAGGTATATCTTTTGTCATCTCTTCATATATAGGATTCCATTTTTTACTAATTTCCAAGATAATACCTTTATGATATAACATGCCATCCTGACTAAAATCAATGATAAATCTATTAATGACTATTGTAATTAATACAAAAGCAGTAAAATAAAACATGGTTCCATTTACCTTGCTTGTTGGAAATTTAAATAATGCTAAAAAATAGGACAGAATTATAGCTAAAGGAAAAACAAATAAGTTAGATTCTATCTTGAGATTTAAACATAAATTTATAAGTAAAAAATTAAAAAATAAGGTTGATATACATAAAAAGCCAATTAAATATATATCAATTTCTTTTAAGGAAAAATATGATAAAATTTTTTTCATTAATTTAAATGATCATAATTTACATCTTTAATTTTTTAAATATAAATTCAGGAATATTTCTTACAATTAGCATTATATATCTCCAGATGCCCGTAATATAAATTTTATTTTTTTTCTTCTTATATGCTTTATAAATAATGTCAGCGGCTTGTTGCGGTGAAGCGGTTAGGAGTTTAGGTAAAGCCATTCCCAAAGTCATCTTGGTATCCATAAATCCGGGAAGAACGGTCATAACATGAACATTTTTATGATAAAGATAATTACGCAAACCGTCTAAATAAACCATAAATCCGGCTTTCGAACTCCCGTAAATAAAATTACTTTGTCTACCCCGAAGTCCGGCAACAGATGATAATCCAATGATAGTTCCTGATTTTTTATTTTCAAATTTTTGAGCAAAATAATTAACTAATGGTACAAGTTTAGAATAATTTATTTCAAGAATTCTTTGTGTATTATTTTCATCATATAATCCCTCTTCTGTATTTTTTCCTAAAAAACCTGTCGCACAAAATAATAAATCTGAATCAATAGAATCAAATACAGAATAATCAACATCTTTAGTTAAATCAAAATTTATAATTTCGGAATCCTGTTTAAACTTAATTAAAATATGCTTTGATAATCGTTGGGTTTCTTCCGGGTTTGACGTTATTAAATATATTTTGGGATACCTGTTTGTATTTTCAGATAATAATTTATTTATAAATGCTTGAGAGATGTCTGAAGTTGCTCCTAGAATTATCATTTTATTTCGGAATTGTATAATATTAAACTTTTATTTGTAATTGAATTGTCTTTTTGAATGGTTTGTATATCAGGATTAATTGATCTTACAATATTAGAATTTATATAACCTGATTGTAAATAAGGATGAAAGTATTCAAATTTTTTATTAAGTAATGGAATTTTATATATCGAAACATGATCGTTACCCGTATCATTTAAAAAATATTTTAGATTTTTTCTTTCTTTTAAAATTTTTATCACTTTTAATCTATAAGAAAGGTAATTTACAGGCCATTTCAGTTGATATATTATATTTATTGCTAACGATAAAATACTTAACATAAAAATATAATGCAATTTGTTAGGATAAATTTTAAAAAATAATATTAGAAATGAAAAACAAAAACAGAAAGATGCCGGAGCCAACATTCTTGTGTTTAATGATTCTATTCCCTGTGTAAATTCTGAAATAAACATTAAAATGAGATATATACATCCTATAGTCATTAATAATTGATGAAATGTGGTAACCTTACCTTTAAAAGGCCTTTGATAAAACCAAATATAGGTTAGTAGAAAGAATAAATCAATTAACAATATACCTATCATTATAAAAATTACTGCCGACGTTGGTTCCAGTATTTTAATTGAAAATATAGGATTAACAACATTTAGTACACCTAACAAATTATCTAATGTATGTTTCCATAGGCTATCCAATGAGGGAGCTAATCTTATATGCTCGCCAAAAAAACTTCCAAATTCTAGGTGATTATATATTAAATATATACCGATTCCTAAAGATGAAAATAACAAATAATAAAAATAATTTTTATATATAAGTTTATCGAAGAGTTTATATTTAATTGTATAACATATAAAGTATATTGTTATTGCTATAAAAATATATAGGCCTGTATATCGTACTAAAATTAAAAATACAGTTAAGATAACTGCCGGATAAATAATTTTAAATTTTAACTTGTTTTCTGTCAAAAATTTATTTAAATAAAAGATTAAAATATAAAAAAGTGTTAAGAAAATACTTTCAGAAATAGAAAGAATATAGAGAGAAATAATAAATTTAAACGTAACCAGTAAAGCCGTCTCCTTAAAATAAAATTTTTTAAAATATGAGAAGCTAATTATAACAGCAAAACTTAGGCAACTAATAATTCGAGAACTAAAATAAAACTCATTTGTAAAAAAATATCCAATTCTTAAAACTATTGGATATCCGATAGGAAACAAATTACTTTTACCATTCGGTATTTCCTTTGCAATCTTAAAATAAGATAATGAATCAGGTGTAATACCACCAAACGGTAAAAACAAAGGTAATAAAGCAATACTTAATAATGTAATTATGATGAGAGTCCAATATTTAACTTTCTTATAATCCGCCATTATCAAGATAAATAATTGGTAATTCTTTTTCTTTGTAAAGAATCAAATTTACCCGTTTCAGGAACTTTGACATAGTCTATAAGTGATTTTTTGGACATGGAATCTTTGGCTAAATAAATCCTTCCCTCATAATGTTCCACTATTTCATCTAATTCCTTAACTAGAAATGGTAATTTTTTATTGATTTTAAAATCCAATGCTAAACTGTATCCGTCAATAGGAAACGAATTATGAGCATTTATATTTCCTTTTTTATATAATTTTAAAACTGCAAGGAATGAACCTTGGCCACTTTTTGCTATGGTTTTTAAAATCTCTGTCATTCCCTCTTTACCAACCTTTTTAGGTATTATAAATTGATATTGTATAAACCCATTTTTACCATAAATTCTGTTCCAATTGTTGATCGCATCTAAAGGGTAGAAAAATGTATCATAGTCTACTACATTACTTATGATTTTTTTTCTTTGTTTCAAATAATATAAAAAATTAAAAGCCTTAACAGACCATGTATTCAACACAAATGACGGAAAATCAAAAGGAACATTTAATTTTAATTTTTTCTTAGTTTGTAATGGATTTTCTTTCCATTGAGTGGGTAATTCAGACAACTTTGCATGTTCTCCCACCATTAATATTGATCTCCCCATTTGGTTGCCTTTTTGTAGGCAATCAATCCATGCTACACTATACGTCCAATTTTCACATTCCTCGAAAAATTTAAAAATCTCCTCAAGATTTTCAGCTTTTAAGACCTTTTGTTTAATATAAGCCGTCTGTATTCTTTTTAAAGTAAATTTTGCAGAAATGATGATACCGGTTAATCCCATACCTCCAATGGTATTCCAAAATAAATCGGAATTTTCCTCACGGGAGCATTTTTTTATTTCTCCATCTTGGGTGATTATTTTAAAATCAATCAAATAATCCCCAAAACAACCTTCAGAATGATTATTTTTTCCATGAACATCAGATCCTATAGCCCCTCCAACCGTAATTAATTTAGTACCTGGTGTTACAGGTAAAAAATAACCTTCCGGAACAATTACATCAAGTATATCGGATAAAATAACTCCGGATTCACATTCAAAAATACCCTTTTCCCTATCAAAGGATAAAAATTTATTTAATCGCAGAGTAGATAAAATATGATCGCTGTTTAATGAATTATCACCATAGGACCTCCCATTTCCCCTTGCAATAATAGAAGTACTATTTTTTATTATTTTTACTATTTCTTTTACGTCAGATGTTACATGAAAATTAGTATTAACTACCGGATATTTCCCCCAATTAGTTATATTTATTTTATTTTCAATTTCACTCATCTTTTTAATTTAAATATTTTAGTATAAAAATCATCACAACCCAAATTGCCAAGTCTATTTGGAGAAATAAGTCTCTGTAAAGCACCTTGGTAGGAGATTCTGTTTTATTATATACAAAAGTTAATTGTAAATACCTTAGTATACCAATTAACGCAAACAAAGAAGTATATACAATATAATAATGGAAGTTCATTTTTATTACAGGATCTAAGGTATACATAATATAGCAAACGACAAAACAGGTAGAAACCATCGTAATTGCAATATCTATAAATTGAAGATTATATCCGTCTAATGCTTTTCTAGTTTCGCCGGTTAATTGAACGTTTATTAATTCTCCCCTTCTTTTCCCTAAAGCCATAACTAGTGCTAAAAAAAAGGTAACTAATATCGCCCATACAGTAATGGGTAAATTTGTTGCAAATCCTCCCATATAAATCCTTAGTAAAAATCCTAAGGCAATAATCACTACATCTATAATAGCAATTTGCTTTAATTTAAAGCTATAAGCTAAATTCATTACAAAGTAAACCGAAATTATTAAAATTACTCCCCAAGAATGAATAAGATACCCCATAAAATAGGATGCAAGAACTAGAAATAGAAAAACAATAATTGCATGATTAATTCGTATCTTCCCGGCGGCCAGAGGTCTATTTTTTTTTTCAGGATGCATTTTATCTTTTTCAATATCTATATAATCGTTAATTATATAAATTGAACTGGCTATAAATGAAAACGAAAAAAAAGCGACTATTGAATTTAACAATAAATGCAAATCCAAAATCTTACCTGCAAAAAATATAGGAAGAAATACAAAAAGATTTTTTAACCATTGCTTGATCCTTATTAACCTTAAATAATCCACTTTTATTTTATGTTCTTGAATATATAAGTTGTAAAGATATAAAATTTATGTCAATTATATCTTTATACAATGAGCTTTAAAAGCTATAATTTATAAATTTAAGAATAATTGATTGTCTAACAGTTTAAAAGTCTTTCTATGAAGGTAAGTAATTCCATATTTTTTTATTGCTTGCCTATGAGCAATCGTTGGGTACCCCTTGTTCTTTTTCCATAAATAATCAGGAAATTCTTCATGGAATTTATCCATTAAAAAATCTCTGTGATTTTTAGCCAAGATGGATGCAGCAGCTATATTCATATAATTAGCATCACCCTTTATCGCACAAAAATGCGGTATTTCTTTATATTTATGGAATCTATTTCCATCAACTAATAAAAATTCGGGTTGAACTTTTAATTTATCTACAGCTAAATGCATAGCTAAAAAGCTGGCATTTAAAATATTAATTTCATCAATTTTTTGTGGAGAAACTTCTGCAATAGCATAATCAATTGCATTTTGTCTAATAATACTATCTAATTCTTTTCTTTTCCTTTCACTTAGCTGTTTGGAATCATTGATTTCTTCATTAAAAAAGTCTTCAGGAAGCACGACTGCTGCTGCAACTACAGGACCTGCCAAACAACCTCTTCCTACTTCATCCAGTGCAACTTCAAATTTATATTTTGAATATTTTAATTTCATTTAGAATATTCTTCTGATAAAACGCAACTGATGCGTATATTTATTAAGGTCTGAATTAAATATCCCTGTATAATCTAAATTGTCAATGCGCACTTTTCCGTGGGCATGTAAAATTTTCCGATCAGGAAGTATAAACCCCACGTGTATAATTTTTCCATCCTGATTTTCAAAAAAAGCAAGATCTCCCGGTTCTGCTTCTTCTATAAAACTTAATACTTGCCCTTCTAATGCTTGTTGACCGGCATCTCTTGGTAATTTATACCCGGCTAATTTATAAACCATTTGAACCAAGCCACTGCAATCAATGCCATAGGTTGTTTTCCCCCCCCACAAATAGGGAGTGTTTATGTATTTAAAAGCCAATTCTAAAATTTGATCTTTTTTTTGTTTTCCTTTTAATAAAGTCTCATCAATAAAAAAATGTTTATCGGGAGCTAATTTAAAAACACTATTATCAATAGCACCGTGAACCTCTGCCCCAATGGTAACCGGAAAAGGTTGATTATTTAAAATTAATAAGCTGAAAGGCTCAGATATATATGAATGATCTTGAGAAAAATTAGCAAATTCTATTTCACTGAGAATGGAAACCTGTTTATAATCTACCCATCCTTCATAGCCATCAAAATAAATTTTAATTTTAACCCATTGTTGTTTCACTTCTAAAATCTCACATAGCTCTCCAAACAACAATTGAGTAACCATTTCTGAAGAATCAGACGGTTCTTTTCGTACTGGGGCAACACTTACCTGGCAAATAGATTTACTCATAAATGCAAATTTATTTTTTTCTAACAATACTTATACCATCTCTGATAGGTAAAATTAGCACTTCTAGTGATGAATCTGATCTCATAAAAGAATTGAATTCCCTTATACTTTCCGTTTTTTTATCTTTAAAATCTTCGACAACCTTTCCCTTCCATAAAATATTATCTGCTATTATTATTCCCCCTGAACGCAACTTTGGCTTAACTATCTCAACATACTTACTATAATTCTTTTTATCGGCATCCAGAAAAACCATATCAATTTCCTGATTGATTTCTTGTAAAACATTTATAGCATCATCCAAAATAAAATTAATTTTGTGGGAGTATTCAGATTTTAAAAAGTATTTTTTAGGTATATATGCCGTTTCGCGATTATTATCTACTGTAATTATTTTACCGGACTCTGAAAGTCCTTCAGCTAAACATAATGTTGAATATCCGGTAAAAGTTCCTATTTCAACTATTAAATGGGGAGAAATTAATTTCGAAATCATACTTAGTAGCCTTCCTTGCAACAAACCGGACAACATATGTGGTTGTGTCGTTTTTAAATACGTTTCTCTCCTTAATTCTTTTAATAAAGTCGGTTCTTCTGTACTGTTTTTTTCAATATAATCTTCAAGTAAAGGGGTTATCTCCATTATTTTATATTATTCTTTACAAATATAATTCGTTTCTAAAAAATCGTTACCATTAAATGGTATTATATCTAACTAATAATTAGGATATTTAATCTTACTAATATTTACACCCTATTATATAAAACGTCTTCTATAAAGCAAATTATAAACAAAATTCTTTTATTAAAATTTAATTACACATATTTTTAATGAATTTAATAACATAAATTATATTAATTTTTTAACAGTATAACATAATGCTTAAAATACAATATTTTTGTACACATAAAAGTTACAAAGAAAAAATATAACCATAAAGTATATATAAGATAAACTAAAATCATATAAAATTGCATGCAACTAGTGAAAAATGCAAAAATGTCAGTATACAATTTTGTGTACACCGTTGTAAAAATTATCTTAAAAAATGTTAAAATTTAAATTATAAATTTTATTCAAAATAAGCTACAATCCTTTATTTTAGCCTATCCTATGATGTAATCACATTTTTTATCTATTGTTAAAAAATACAGAATAGTTTTGTTTATAAAATAATGGCATGATTTTTTCCTACCTTATGCCATATTAACACTAAATAGTATAACAATATGTTTGAAATTTTCAAAGACAAAGAAGGAGCTTTTTTCTTTAGATTAAAAGAAAAAAATGGTCAAATTATTCTTGAAAGTGATGGATATACACAAAAAACAAATTGTCAAAAAGGAATCAGTTCAGTAAAAAGAAATTCCAAAAATGAAGATCGTTTTGAAGTGAAACAAGCTTCCAATAAAAAATGGATGTTTAGTTTAAAATCCGGAAACGGACAATTAGTAGGGACCAGTTCTTATTTTGATTCTGAAACCGATGCTAAAAACGGTATAAGAACAGTAATGAAAACTGCACCTGTATCCGAAACAGTTGACTTGTCAAAATAATAGATTCCATAAATTGTTATCAAAAAATGAAAAAACCATCCGCTGGATGGTTTTTTTTTATAATTAATACGATACTAATTACATTTTTAAAAAATTATTTATTTCCCTACCTTTGTATATACTATATTTATAGTAAAATAGCATTACTTTTCAATTTAGCTAATCAAATACAAACTTTTGAAAACAAATAATAAAATTAAAACACATCCAGATCAAGATGTGGTTTTCATAAAAAATGCACATCTTCATAATCTTAGAAATATAGATGTTTCCATTCCCAAAAATAAATTAACCATAATAACAGGGGTATCCGGAAGTGGAAAATCTACCCTGGCTTTTGATACCTTATATGCAGAAGGTCAAAGACGATATGTGGAAAGCCTAAGCTCCTATGCGCGGCAATTTTTAGGAAAATTAGAGAAACCTCAAGTAGATGACATTAAGGGACTTGCTCCGGCAATTGCCATTCAACAAAAAGTCATTTCAGGAAACCCTAGATCAACCGTAGGAACTTCTACTGAAATTTATGATTATTTAAGACTATTGTTTTCTCGTGTTGGTAAAACCTATTCGCCCATATCGGGACAAGAAGTAAAAAAAGATGAGGTTACAGATGTTATCGATTATATACTCTCTTTAGCGGAAGGTGGTAAATACATCTTATCTGCTCCGATTACTACGATAGATAAAGATTTTAAAATATTTTTAAATACTTTGAAAGGCCAAGGATATGTCAGGTTGGAAGTTGGTGGAAATATTGCTACTATTGAGGATTTGGAAAGTTTTGGATTTGTACCGGATAGCAATACCCCTATAAATTTAGTTATTGAACGTTTTTCCGTTGAACATAATGAGGAATTCTTACAAAGATTTGCTGATAGTGTTCAAATAGCTTTTTACGAAGGCAAAGGCTCTTGTTCCATTAAAAATGTTGACACCCAAGAAATTAAAACCTTTTCTAATGCTTTTGAACTGGACGGAATTAAGTTTTTGGAGCCTACCATACATTTTTTTAGCTTTAATAATCCTTATGGAGCTTGTCCGGTTTGTGAAGGCTATGGAAAAATTTTAGGTATTGATGAAGACCTGGTAATTCCTAACAAAAATTTATCCATCTATGAAGATGCTGTTGTTGCTTGGAGAGGAGAAAAAATGAGTGAATGGAAAGATGATTTTATTAAAAAATCATCTAAACTCAACTTTCCCATTCATAAACCGTATTTCGAATTAACAGATAAACAAAAAGATATTTTATGGAAAGGTACAGGGGATCATAGTTTTCCCAGCCTGAACCATTTCTTCAAAATGGTTGAAGAAAATACATATAAAATTCAATACAGAGTAATGCTTTCCAGATATAGAGGCAAAACTATTTGCCCAGAATGCAAAGGAAAACGTTTACGACCTGAAACCAATTACGTTAAAATCAATGGATATTCGATTAACGATTGGACTGATTTACCTATAGACCAGTTACACGGTATAATAAAAAATTTAACGCTTAATGAATATCAACAAAAAATTGCCAAACGATTACTTTTTGAAATTAATAGCAGAATTGAATTTCTTTTAGACGTTGGCTTAGGATATTTAACTTTAAATCGAGCTTCTAATACCCTCTCAGGGGGAGAATCTCAACGAATTAATTTAGCAACGTCATTAGGAAGTAGTTTAGTAGGATCTATCTATATTTTAGATGAACCTAGTATCGGACTACATGGAAGAGATACCAACCGCTTAATTACTGTTCTGGAAAAATTAAGAGATCTGGGAAATACCGTGGTTGTAGTTGAACATGATGAGGATATTATGAAAGCTGCCGATTATTTGGTTGATATTGGACCAAAAGCAGGTAGTCTGGGAGGGAATGTCGTATTTTCGGGCACTTATTCGGAAATGATGCAAACCCATACATTAACCGCCGAATATTTAAATGGTGAAAAGAAAATTGAAATACCTAAAACTCGAAGAAAAACTAAAGAATTTATTGAAATAACGGGAGCCAGACAAAACAATTTAAAAGGCATTGATGTTAAATTACCCTTACACTGTTTAACGGTTATAACCGGAGTAAGCGGTTCAGGTAAAAGTACCTTAATGAAAAATATCTTAACTCCTGCATTACAAAGAAAATTGGGAATAAACGGTGATAAACCCGGTAATTTTTCTGAATTAAAGGGAAATTGGAAGGAAATTAAACATCTAGAACTGATTGACCAAAATCCAATCGGAAAATCTTCTCGATCTAATCCTGCTACCTATGTTAAGGCTTTTGACGATATACGCGATTTATTTTCCAAGCAAAAACTAAGTAAGCTTAACAATTTCAAACCGAAACATTTTTCATTCAATGTAGAGGGCGGACGTTGTGAAACTTGTTTAGGAGAAGGATTTATAACTGTTGAAATGCAGTTTATGGCAGATATTGAATTAGAATGCGAAACCTGTCATGGCAAAAGATTTAAGCAAGATGTTTTGGAAGTAAAATATGAAGGTAAAAATATTGCTGATGTCTTAGAAATGACCATTGATGAGGCCATAGCCTTTTTCAACGAACACAATCAGGATAAAATTGCAACCAAATTGCAACCTTTACAAGATGTGGGCTTAGGTTATTTGGAATTAGGACAATCATCCGGTACACTATCCGGAGGAGAAGCTCAACGAATTAAATTAGCTTCATTTTTGGTAAAAGGTAATTCTTCCGAAAATACCTTATTTATTTTTGATGAACCAAGTACCGGTTTGCATTTTGATGACATAAATAAATTACTAAAATCATTTAATGCATTAATTGAGAAAGGCCACAGTGTAATGGTTATTGAACATCATCCGGATATCATCAAATATGCAGATTATCTGGTTGATATCGGGCCGGATGCCGGAATTAATGGAGGAAATATTGTCTTTCAAGGCACTCCTGAAGAAATTATTAAATGTAAAGAATCTTATACCGGACAATTTTTAAAAGAAAAGTTTAACGAATAATGATACGTACACTTTGTTTACACGTTTAAATGTTTATTTAAAAATGACAAAATTTCAGTGGTCAATCATTATATTATTAAAAGAAAAAACACCGGAATGAACCGGTGTTTTGTTATGATTGTTTTTTTATTTTAGATCTTACCCTCATTTTTCTTAATTAAATTTAATGCTGAACCTGCCTTAAACCATTCGATTTGTCCATTATTATAAGTATGATTGGCTATGATATTTTCTCTAGTTCCATCAGAATGAACTAATTCAATAGTAATAGGTTTTCCGGGAGCAAATTGATCTAAATCTAAAAAATTAAATAGATCATCTTCCTGAATTTTATCGTAATCTTCGGGATTACCAAAAGTTAAAGCTAACATCCCCTGTTTTTTTAAGTTTGTTTCATGTATTCTTGCAAAGGATTTAACCAAAACAGCTCTTACTCCTAAATGACGTGGCTGCATAGCTGCATGTTCTCTTGATGATCCTTCTCCATAATTATAATCCCCTACAACAATAGTAGGAACTCCATCTGCTTTATATTTTCTTGCCGAATCAGGAACAGCCATATATTCCCTCGTATCTTCATTCTTAACTTTATTTGTTTCCATGTTAAAAGCATTTACAGCACCAATCAAAGTATTATTTGAAATATTGTCTAAATGCCCTCTGTATTTTAACCAAGGTCCGGCCATAGAAATATGGTCTGTAGTACATTTTCCATAAGCTTTAATCAGCAATCTCATTCCGGTAATATTTTTGCCGTCCCATGCAGGGAAGCTTTCTAACAACTGTAATCTTTCTGAAGTAGGTGAAACTTGAACCTGTATTCCGGAACCATCTTCGGCAGGTTTTTGATATCCCGGATCATCTACTTCAAATCCTCTCGGTGGAAGCTCAAATCCTTGAGGTTCGTCCAACATAACCTCTTCTCCTAGATCGTTTATCAATTTATCTTTTCTAGGATCAAAACTTAAATCTCCTGCAATAGCCAATGCAGTAACTAATTCCGGAGAAGCTACAAAAGCATATGTATTAGGATTTCCATCTGCTCTTTTGGCAAAATTTCTATTGAAGGAATGTACAATAGTATTCTTTTGTTGTTTTTCTGCCCCTTCTCTAGCCCATTGTCCAATACATGGTCCACATGCATTTGCAAAGACTTTGCCTCCAATTTTATCGAAAACAGTTAAATATCCATCTCTTTCTACGGTATAACGTACCAATTCTGACCCCGGTGTAATGGTATATTCTGCTTTAGGACTAATCTTTTTATCTGCTGCTTGTTTCGCTATCGAGGCTGCTCTTGAAATATCTTCATAAGAAGAATTGGTACAAGAACCTATTAATCCGACATCTACTTTTAAAGGCCATCCATTTTTTTCAGCTACTTCTTTAATTCGAGATATAGGTGTTGCTATATCCGGAGAAAATGGACCATTGAGATGAGGCTCTAAAGAAGTTAAATCTATTTCAACAACCTGGTCATAATATTTTTCCGGGTTTTCATAAACTTCTTTATCGGAACGAAGTTCCTCTTTAATTTTATCTGCCATGTCTGCAACCTCTGTACGTCCGGTAGCTTTTAGATACTTTGACATATTTTCGTCATAAGCAAATATTGAAGTAGTTGCTCCTACTTCCGCACCCATGTTACAGATAGTTCCTTTTCCGGTAGCCGATAATGATTCTGCTCCTTCTCCGAAGTATTCTATGATACATCCGGTACCTCCTTTTACGGTCAAAAGACCTGTTACTTCCAATATGATATCTTTAGGTGCAGTCCAGCCATTGAGTTTACCTTTAAGATGAATTCCAATTAATTTTGGAAATTTTAATTCCCAAGACATACCCGCCATAACGTCGACCGCATCAGCTCCTCCAACTCCAATGGCAACCATCCCTAAACCACCTGCATTCGGCGTATGGGAATCAGTTCCTATCATCATTCCTCCCGGAAATGCATAATTTTCAAGAATTACCTGATGTATAATTCCCGCTCCGGGTTTCCAAAATCCTATATTGTATTTGTTGGAAACCGATGATAGAAAATTATATACTTCGTTATTTTTATTGATTGCCTCTTGCAAGTCTTTATCGGCTCCAACTCTGGCCTGAATTAAATGATCGGCATGAACGGTAGACGGCACCGCTACCTTTTTCTTACCGGCTTGCATAAATTGTAATAAGGCCATTTGTGCAGTAGCATCCTGCATAGCTACTCTATCCGGTGCAAAATCTACATAAGATTCTCCTCTTTTATATGCTTCAGATGGATTTCCATCAAACAAATGTGAATATAATATTTTTTCAGAATATGTCAGAGGCCTCCCCACTACTTTTCGCGCCATTCCAACCTTTAACTGAAAGCGATTATACACCGCTTTTATCATATCTAAATCAAAAATCATATAGTAAATTTATTTTTTGCATTGTTAATTTTATGTAACATTTAAATTTTACTTTACTATTGCTGTTTAATGACAGCCTTTTAATAAAACGAGTATTTTTAAAGGAAAATTTATCTGCTAGGTTTTTAAATATACAATTTTAAAATCAATATATACGATGTTTTAATTTTCTGACAGATATTTATAAAGATTCTAAATAATTTTAAGATATATTACAGGTATTATATTAAATAAAGCACTTTATATATAAATTTATTTGATATAAGAATTTATCTTTTTTATTTAATTTATACGCATTTATTAATGTTTAAATACAACTAATTAAATAAACTGTAAAACTATTTATAATTTAAAAAAAAGAGGCCGTTATTAACATATGTTTAAAATTATTCAAGTATATAAATGGAATTATTTACCTATAAATTTAAAGCATTAAACAAACAAAAAATAATTTTATTTAATCGATTAAATTTTATTTGAGTTTTCAATTAAAAGCTCTCTTTTTTTTAAAAAAAAGAGAGCTTAAACTACACTAATTAGTTGTTTTGGCTATAACAATAGGTGCTTAAATATTTAAAATTTGTACTTAGCAAAGATATTCTATTATTACTATATTAAATTGAGGAATCCCGTAATAATTATTTTTTTTATTGATTTTTTTTATCAAAATATAGTTTTTTAATTAAAAAAAATTTCATTATACAATAAATCTTCTTTATTATAGCTTATTCACGTATAATATAATTCATTATAAATTTATTTTATAATTTTAATTTTAAATATAAATTTAATCGAAATATGAAAAAAATCATATTAAAAAAAAATTACCTAATAATCTAAGATATATACTAAATACTATAAATGAATAAAAATATATTACATTTTGAAGAATCTAAAATTACAATTTTTATATTTAGTATATTTATATAATATTAACATACAAATAAACATTATAATTATATATTATTATAATATTTAATATTAATGCTTTTAATTAATGACAAAAATATTTTTTTCTTAAATTTTAAAATATTTACATCACTGTTGAAACGATTAAGCTGAATTTAATATTTTTAAATTAACAATTTTATTGTAAATATTGATTTTATAATATGCTAAAACTCTTATTATTTAAAATTTAAATCTTCATAATAAAATTATAAGCATATATTTTAATAATTCTTATGAATCATTAATTGCTTAAAGTATAAGAAACTAAATCTTCAATCTTTATGAAATATTTTCCTATTAATCTATTACTTAATTAAATTTTAAATTACATATTTATTATTCTTACTATACAAATAATAATCTATCGGTTGCGGAACACCTTCTAAATAATAATCATAATGATTAAATATATTTTTTTCTCGTTTAGAAGCTTCATACCATTCTTTAAATTTATGCAATCCGTAATAATTATTTTTTTTAAATTCTTTTTCATATCTACCATCATCTTTATAACGATAAAAGTGCCCCATAAACATCTGATTATAATTGTAACATTTATCGTATTTAAATGATTCTCCCCAGTATAGAAGATATGCAGCAATTTTTGCCTTTAATGAAATGTTCAATTCTTTTTCATGTTCTAATTTATTGGCAAGATATTCTGCAATATACATGATATATAAATTTTTATTAGGAGTTGACAGCTCTTTGAATACGTCCAACGTATTCTGATTGATATGTACGTTCCCATCATAATCTTTAGTCCATAATAATTTACCTAATTCCTCAAGATCATTATCATTAGCATGCTTATAAAAATTTGGCAATTTAGTATTCTCTATTACCCATTTCAATAATTTTTTATCTTCCGTATACCCAAAATCAATCACTAAGCTTCTCATGAAACGTGAATCATGTTTAATTAACCAAGAAAATTGACTTGAATCATCATTAAATAAATACTTATTACGAGAAATTAATACTTTTTGATTTATGTTTACCTGTTGAGGCAATTCTTCAATATCTTTCCATCTTAATGTCATCGTAATTTCACCCGTAGAATCAATTATATATGGGGGTTCTTCAAATGGAATATCGCGATATATATTCTGATAATCTAAAATGTATGGTAATGGTAAAAATGATGTTATAAAATTTTTTTTATCAACTATGTATACATTACTATTAATATTTGAATAATCATATTGGTATTTAGATGACTTATCATTTTCTTTAAGACTACTAATTTTTAAATATGAATTTTCTGATTGTGAATCTATAACTTTACCAAAAATTGATTTAATTTTTTCATCAAATATTTCTTGATTTGGAAATTCAAATCCACTACTTTTTAGTATTATTTCTTCTATTGATACTAAAACATCAAAATCTTTTTTAGAATAAAAATTACTGAAAAATTTTGTATTAGCCCCAATTTTAACTTGATTTCTTAAAGTATTTAAAAGATCAGGAATTTCTTTTATATTTCTAATTTTTCTATTTTCTTTTGCTCCTTTTCTTTCTTCCTCCATACTCTTTTCTTGTGTTTTATTCTTTTTAGAATAAATAATTTTATCTTCTTTACAATTATATAGGAATATGATAAGAATAGCAATAATTAAGTTTATTTTCATAGCTTTTGTTAAGAGTTTTACCCTTAGTAAATAATTATCATAAATTAAATTTAACCTTTACATCTTCTTATTTATAATAAATATACTTATTATGATATTTAAAATAATATTAACAAAAGAAACATGTCAAAGAAATAAAGCATGATTATACTTCAATATTTCTCCTAATATTTTTAAATCCAATATTTAATACTGGAAACCTAAAAATTTATAAGTATCATTTATTAATACTAAGATTTAAGCCTATATAGAGGCATTATCAATAAGATAATTATATCGATATTATTTCTTTAGCTTAACCAAACTTTTAAGTATAAAACCATGTGATTCTTTTTACAACGTATAAGATCAGTTTTAAGAAACAATTAATGTCATTGCATCTTAAAAATCTAATTAGTTTAAAATAACTAAATTTATTTATTAATACAACTTTTAAATATTCGTAATTAATAAGTTATAATTTAATTTTTAATAAAAAATTATGATAAAGAATTATAAACATTAAGATCTTTTTCTTTCTGAATAAGATGAAGATTAATTACAATATAACTTAAAAATGAAATTTTTCTCTAAATAGCAGCTTTTGTGAAAAAAATAACAAATAAGATACTTCGATTGAGTAGAAACGAAAATTTTATTTTGATTTATAAATGTTAAATCAATATTTTTTTTCTCATAAGAAGACTTATAACTCATATTATGAAAATTGATATAATAATTATTGTAAAATTTACGATGATTATTAATATTTATCTTATTATTTAAATTTAATTGAAAATTGATGAGATTTTCCTTTCTATTAATAAATTGAGGCAAACTTGAAAGCAAGAACGAACTTTCATAGATTTCTTTTTCTCTGAATTTATCAAAATAAAATTTTTCATTTTTTTTGATTAGATAAAAAAACAATCCATAAAATAAATCATATTTGGCAGAAATATTCATATAAAATAATTTTTATTATTAGTAAAATCAAATTTTAAGCAAATTTAGTAATTATTTTGATATTATATTTATAATTAAAAAAAACAAAAAATATCCTAATAAATAATACACAAAAAAGTAAACATTTTGTTTTATATAAACATTATTTATACTTTTTAATCAACAATACATTTTTACATATTTTCATTAGTATTATTTTTTTTATACTCTATAGTCAATATTGACAATTCATTTTTTACTAAATTAACTTAATTGATTACTCTTATTTTATAAGAATTCTGATTCTACCTAATTATATAATTTTAATTTTAAAATTTATTATTTTTAGATTTTATTTTTAACTTTTTTTATTCAAATAATTCCTATTTTATAAAAATTACTACTTAAATCAATAACTTTATTTTATATTTTTAAAAATTTTATATTATTTTTAAATTATAAAAATGATTGACTAATTTCTTAATTCTCAACATCTACTTTATTATTCAAATTCATAAAGTAATTAATATTTTAAATTTTATGAATTCCTCTTTACAGTTGCAATACAGGCAATTAACTTCCTATTAGATAAATGCCCTATAAGTTTTAGAATATTGTTGGTCATTATCTTTATTAATTATACCGTTTCAGATTGTGGATTTTAATGAAATAAATTGTGGATTTATATTTACCTAATCTTGAAATTTTACAAATTTTGTCAATAGAGAATATTCTATTTATATATAATATTTAGTTGTTAAAAATTCAAATAGTTTATCCTTGTATTTATTTATCCCCGCTAAAATATTCTTTATCGGTAACCCGATGAAGCCACACAGCCCCGCCTAAATTACTATTAGTTCCAATGGCAATATGTGTCATGGACTGATCTTTTGAAGCTCCATGCCAATGCTCAATATCAGGCGGACATTTTATTACGTCTCCTTTTTTAATAATTTCAACGGGCTTACCTTTTTCTTGATACCATCCTACCCCTTCAGTTATCAATAATATTTGTCCTCCTGGGTAATAATGCCAATGAGTTCTTGCTCCCGACTCAAAACTTACAGAACCAATTACAACATTATAAACGCTATCGGATGGAGCTAAATATGTTAACCATACGTTTCCTGTAAAATGCTCATTGGAAACCTTAGTTCCTTTAGGAAAAATCGCCGACACTTCCCGTGCATCCAATCTATTACTTTGTTGGGTACTCCTACACGCAATTAATAATAAAGTACATAAAAGTATTCCTTGAAAAAATGAGCTCCTAATTTGATTCATGGTTTATTAAATTTTAAAAAAACTCGATGATTTATCCACTACTTTTTAAAGGTTTTTCTTATAAAATTCAACTAATTTAGTTACTGCATGAGATACATATTCAGGCTTCCAATAGGTTTGTATATGAGTTGCCCCTTCTATTTGGAATAACTCCTTATTTTTTGCATTAATAGCCTTAGAAAAAGCTTCTTCGGTCATGTATTTGGTATCTGCTTTACTTCCCGCAATCATTACTAATGGCTGATTAAGTAATTCTATTTGATCGGTTGCATCCCACGCCATTAAATACATAAGGCTACTAGTAGTATAAAGAAAAGTTGAATTGGGATGTGCATGAGTTCTATAATAATATACATATCCTTCACGATATAAATCCGTAGGAGTTTTATTAATCTCTTCATCCGTAACACTAGCTACTCCCGAATACAAAATTTTTCCTCCGGATGCTTCTTGGGCTCGAGCCTCGGATGCTTGTTTTAAACGTTCTTGAATAGTACTGACTTGTGAATTTTGGAACCCATTGCGTCGTACTTCTCCCGAATTAAACATACTAAGAGTGGCTATAGCTTTTAATCTTTTATCCGTTTGAGCCGCCTTAAGTGTATACCCACCGCCCCCGCAAATTCCCAGAGCTCCGATACGATTGGCATCAACTCCGGGGTATTGAGAAATGTAGTCTGCCATACCATGAATATCTTCGGTGCGATAGGCCGGATTATCCGTATGACGAGGATCTCCCCCACTGGCTCCTTGATAGGCTGCATCGGCAGCTATGGTAATATAACCTGCTTCTGCCAATTTTTGCGCATAAAGTCCGGCAGTTTGCTCTTTCACTCCCCCGTTAGGATGGGCTACAACTACAGCCGGATATTTTTTTGAAGAATCGTAATGGGCCGGAGTATAAACATTAGCCGCTATTTCAATCCCATGTAATTTATAGGTAACCGGATGTATATTTACTTTTCCCGGTTCATTTTTTCCGATCGCGCCTTCATAAACTAAGGTAAACGGATTATGTTGATCGTTTTTATGAGACGATTGTGCTTGCATTGCATCAGCCCCTACTAATGATGTTGCAATAGCTAATATTGAGGTTAATTTATTCATGATTAAAATGGTATGTATTTTTTTCTTGCTGTTCAACTATTTCATTTACAATTTTTCGCACAGAGGTTGCTTCTTTTCTTTTTAAAGTTGTTTTTATTATAGTTGTAAATTGTCGAAGTTGTCGGGGAGACCAACCTACATTAAGACAGATATTTAAATGGGAACGAAGCATAGGTTCTGCTTTTCCTATTGTACTAATAGCTGAAATGGTTACTAATTCCCTTTCAGCATAAGTAAGAATATCTCTTTCAAAAATATCGGCAAATAAATGTTCTTTCAAAAAGGTATCAATTATCGGAGCAAATGCTGAATAACCACTAAGTTTTACAGGTTGTTGGGTTTTAGTCAATTCTTCCAGTATCTTTTTTCCTCTTTCATATTTGTTTTCGTTCCTCTTAAAGTGAGAAATATCTTTTCCATCTATATCTTTTATGCCTTGATTTTTACGATCCTCAATCACTTCCATAAAGGTTTGTAATCCCGGAATACTTCGCGGAAATCCACAATAGGCATATAAATGTACCAAGATCTCTTTGATTTCATTTACTGTTAAACCGGAGTTAAGCCCATTATTTAACGCTTTTTTAAGTTGAGATAAGTCTCCTTTAGCTGTATAGCTCGATATAATTATTATACTTTGCTGTCTGGAATTCAAAAGAGGATCCTGTATTATATTGTTATGTTGCGATTTAAGATGGCTAACCATACCTATGACAATAAATAAAAACAGTATGGTTTTATAATATATTATTTTCATCCTTTAAATACATGCAGTTGTTAACAAGAATCTTCTAAAATTTAATTACTTCATCTCTACCTATACTCTAATTGCAATGATTATACCTTTATAATTTTTAAATCGTTGATAAAGACACCGATGATATTTTTTTAAACTTTTTTTATTTCATAAACAAATTATTTTAATGATAATCTTGTTTATTAACATTGATAGAGCTAATGTAAATTTCTGATTTTAAACCACGTTAATTTGTATACTGATTACCTTTATTTCTACCAATAAAACTGATTTTTATATGGATTGATTTTCAAAGGAGAGGAGGTACTTATAAGTGTAGAAATTAGAGTAATTAAAAAAATAAAAGCACCGAAAATATAATTTGGTGCTTGGATATTATGCTCAAGTTTAATTTCTTTTTTAAATAGTAAAATAAAGAGCTAATTAAATACTAATCCGGTGTCCATCTCCTGCCCACTTTTACTGTTTGTATATTCAACACTAAGTCTAACACTTTATTGAAATATTTTTATCCATCTTTTTGATTAATATTATATCATGCTAAAAAAACAAAGTCTTTTATAGTTAAGGTTGAATTTTTCAACAATTAACTCTAAAGTTTCTTCAAACTTAATTTTAGACTAATAATATTCTAAATATTTTAAAAAAGACATAATAAAATACGATAAATGTAATCCAGCATTGCCTTATTTATTAAATAAATGTTTTTATGAAATAACTTTAAAATTTAATTGTTGGATTACTTGATTGTATAATTTCATATCTCATTTTGTTTGCATCTGCCAATTGTTTAGCATACTCACTTTTAGCTTTTACCACATCATCATCAATCATATAATCAGCTTTCACTTCTAATATAACATATGAACCATCTTTAAGCAATACTAGAAAGTCAGGATAATAACTGCGTAATGTATGCGAAACATTATCTATGTAATGTATTACAAAATCAGATTGGCCATTTGCTAACATGCCTGTAAACCATACTTTGTCAACCTTGTTTTCATTAAGCAATATTTGGAATAATATTTTTTCTGGAACACTATCAAAACAATAATTGTCAAGATGGAACGATTTGTTTTTGAAAGGTTTGTATTTATTGTCTTCTAAACTTGCTAAGAGTTCAGGCTTAACCTTCATTTGGTAAAATCCTTCTTTTGGTGCTTTTACTAATTTAACTTTTATTTCATCCGTAGAGGTAAATTCCTGTATATCCCAATAATAATTGAATAGTTTGGGTATAACCCAATCGTATAACAATTCATTATAGTCATTTACCCATTTTAAAACTTCATCAAGCCTTTGTTTGGATTCTTGTAATATCTGTTTTATATGTGTTGGTTTGAGATTCAAATATCTTGATATTTCACCGATTAATAATAATGTTGAATATTTAAATTTCTCTTTTATATAAGTAATATCTTTAAAATATCTTTTTTTTGATAAATCGGTAATTGATCTTTCTGTTTGAATAATCCTATACCTTTCAATATCAACCTTTTCAAATTCAAAGTCTATACCCTCATTAAGTTTTCGTTCTTTCAGTTTGTATAATTTCTTAACCTGTTTTAATTTCAATTCTACTGGTGGTGGAACGAAACGAACCTCAACTAATTCTTTGTCATCGTTTTCTCCTTTTAAATCATCAATCGTTAGTCTGAAATTTTCTTCCAATTCAGCATTCAAAATATCAACGTTTTCTTTGGATAGGAATACCATGGCTGTTTCTTGATACTCTGTGATTTTACGCAAACAACGCATTGTCGCCTGAAGTACAAATATCTTTGACTTAGGGCATCGATGCATACCCACACCAAATAATGAACGACAGTTCCAACCCTCTTTTCCTTTGTTTACAAGAAGAACGAATTGCTTCTCTGAGCTTATGGTGTCCAAATTAATAAACTCTCTTAAATCATCATTATTTGTGATAGTTGCATCACCTACATTTACAAGAATTTTTGAAATTGGTATATTCAATTCTATTAATACCTGCTCAACTGCAGGGCGTAATTCATTTTGAAGTTCATCTATTGAACTTGCAAAGAATGCTATTTTAGGTAACATCCCTTCAAAGCGTTTCCCATCATAAGCATCCCAAAATTTAGTAATTGAATATCTTACAAATGCTTGTGTTTGATTTCTTATATTTTCAAATTCTTCTATTTTGACTTTTTTCAAATACTTGTTATCAATCGCATCTTTCAAACCGTAATAATAAACTACCTCAGGTAATAAACGTTTACCAACGTATGGAGTTCCTGTATAATTGTAACAGCCTACAATGTGAGTTCCTGCGTAATTCAAACTTTCTGCTAACTTATTGATAGTGTTTCGTAAACTTGTAGCCTTGTTGGGATCAAAATCTTTCTTTAAGGTACTACCAAATACATGGTGAGCTTCATCAACATAAATTCCTAGTTGAGAAATACGCCTTAAGGATTCAAAACGTTGATTTGTAAGGAGATTGTGTACATTTAGTTCTTCACCATACAAGTCTTTTCCCATTTTCAAAAATGCATGGGTTCGATCACTGAATAATTGTTGAATTTGAGTTTGCTCATTTTGTTGCCTTCTCAAAATTATTTTTTGAGTATTGGATATGATAATATTAAATCTTGAACCTTCGAGCAGATTCAATGTAAGTCCTGTATCATCCAAAAAATGGAATTTTATATTTTCTATAAAATTGACATATTCAGGAGGTACAACTTTTGATTTGTCAAAAGTTTGAATCTCTTTTAGTGATTGTAAAACAGTCTTGTCTGGTGCAAATACCAAAGCATTATGACAAAATTTTGGGTCTTTGGGAAATTTATTTGCTAATAGGAATTCATAAAAGATCGATGTAGCCATCAGAACAGTCTTCCCTAGCCCCATTGTGAGAGAAAAGATATAGTTGGGATACTCTTGTTTGAATTCTTCTATTTGATTAAAGACTGCTTGATAAAGATCCTTATTTTCATCGAAGTTAAATTCGTTTTCAAATAAATCTATTTGTCCTTTAGAACTTAATCCCGTGGTTTCTCTGTCTTTAAACTCATTTTTTTTATAAACCCATTCTATAAATATTTCGTTTAAATGCTTGTTTTCACAAAACTCTTTTAGGAAAACATACATTTCCAAGGCTTCAAATTGTGGTTTGCGAAGATAGGCTTCAACATTTTCTTCAGGATTATTAAAAATTAAATATTTCTTAGTTATTCCTTTAAATTCTTTATATATCCGTTTCCTTTCTTGTGAAATGAATAAGTTCAAATACCGATAAAAGGGAAAATCAATATGTGATGATTTTTTCTTTGCCATTATTTAATAGTCTTTTCAAAAGTTTCACTCAAAAGGTCTGTTATTTTGATATGGATTGTACCCGAATCTTTTGGTATATCATAGACTCCCTTTACCAATTCATTTTTCTCCGGTATATCAACAATCTGAGGTTCGAAAATAGAACCATCATAATTGAAGTCTATCATTATACTTTCTGTCATTTCTTTCCAATTCTCTACATTTTCTTTTTGGATGGAAAGTTTTTGAAGTAAATTCATTGGATAGAATTCACGAACCAACAAACGATTACCCTCGATACTGATTTCAGCATCGCTGTCATGTTTGAATTCTAAGTTCGATTTATCCCTCAAAACATCCACTATTTTCACATCTAATGGAAAGGGTACTTGTTCTTTCAAATGTGCTGCCAAATCGGGTTCGTGTCCCATACACACCAAAAGAATGGCTTCAACAGGTTTGTTTGGGCTTTCATTGTGACGTTTTTCAAATGTTTTGTAATCGAAATTAACTATTAGTTCATTCAGGTCGGCACGTGTAGCAATACGATTTACAGGCATCACTTTTACAAAACGTCCATCTTTTTCACCATCATACAACATGCTGTTTGGCATGGGTTGTACTTCTAATGCCTTTAGCAACAAATCTTTTGCTTCGATAGGATTACGAAAAACATCGTAATTGTTAACATTATAAACTTGAAATCCTGTATAGTAATTCTCAATCTTATTTTCATCATCAAAGCCGATCTTATTTTGTTGACTATTCAACTCATTAGCTACCTTTATCAAACGTTTAGTGGTTGTTTGAACTGCTCCTAAATTGATATCTGCACCAATAAAACGTCTGCCAAGTTTCATTGCAACAGCCTGAGTGGTTCCACTTCCCATAAAACAGTCAAAAACAAGGTCTCCTTCTTTTGTTGACGCTTTTATTATTCGTTCCAATAGAGTCTCAGGTTTTTGAGTTGGATAACCTTGTATCTCATTAGAGGTTGCTGCTTGTTGAAAGGACATGATGTCATCCCAAACATCACCCATCGCAATGCCTTTTAATTCATCTAAATATTGTTTTTCTCCATTACTCCTGTCGTCTCTGTACTTTCTACCTTGTTCATCTACCCTATGAAATCTTTTCTTATACTCTTCGGTATAATCCCAATATTGTTTATTGAATTTATATTCAGGTGTTTTTGTATAAAAATATAAAATGTCATGAGTTCGAATCCAATTATATGCCGATGTTTTAAAACCCGAAGAGGTTTTAGTAGACCAAATAATTTCTCTTTTAAAATTTGAAGAGCCAAATATCTCATCTAAAATGATTTTTATAAAATGCCCTCTTTTTTCATCCATATGTATATAGATACTTCCATTTTCAGCTAATAACTCTTTCAATATCATTATTCTTTCATACATAAATTGCAGATATTCGTCATTAGACCAAATATCTGTATATTGTTTTTCTTCAAATGCAGTATTATCATTTTCTACACTTTGTCCTTTCAGCGATATTTTCTTTTTATAATCAGCTTTACTGTCATAAGGAGGGTCAATATAAATTAAATCTACCTGTCCACGATATTTTTTCAAAAGATGTGACATTACTTGCAGGTTATCACCCCAAAAAATTTGATTGATCCAACCATCGGTTTCTTCACCATGTTGTTCCTTCAATTGTGCAGGGTAATATTGCGTACTTGTAAAAGGACGTTTACCCTTCCATCTCAACATGGGATAACCTTTGATAGGTTCAAATTTAAATTTTTCAACCGAATCTATTTTTCGTTCTGCATTCAGATTTAATATATTATCTTCCATAGTATTTAATTCTTTCTTTTATTCACTAAACATATGTGGATTACAATAATATCGCATATCACATTCACCGCATTGCTTTTCACCTTTAGGCGTACGACTCATATCGTAATCTTTTGATTCTATTCTGTTTACTACCTCAGAAAATATATCAATCGTAGCGTTTATATTATCTATATTTGCTTTAAAAGTAATGTATGGGATACCATCATCTTCTTTTGGGTAGCACAAATGCAGTTTACTTATTTTTACCCCTTTGTTTTTCTCGATAATATGTGCATAAACTTCCAATTGACGTTGGTATTGGTTCAACAATTTTCGCTCCTTAGGGTCAGTTGAGTTTACATCGGGTTTATCACCTGATTTGAAATCCACCAATTCTACTGTTTCATTATCACCCTTTATAAGGTCGATAGTTCCTTTCAGAATATAATCTTCTTTTACCAAAGACACATCAACTTCGGTTTCTAATATCAAATTCCAACGACTCTGATTGCGGTCACGATACCTTAACACCTGTTTCAACAATGCGTTAAGCTGTCCTTGGTGTAGATAACTTCTTTGCTGTTTGGATAATAGTTGATAATTACGATTAAACCAATCGGTTATATTATCATTAGTGAGCTTATTTTCTTCTTTCTTCAATACTGCACGATGAATATCTTCAATCGTTTGATGTAATAAACTACCCCCTAAAACGCCCCCTGTACGAACTTCAACAAATCCTAATTCTTTATAGAATTTATATTGTAAAGGACAGTTTTCATATAATAAGATATCGGATGTAAAAGCATATTCACGCTTTATATTGATGGGTTTTAGGTTTTCTAATTCAAGCAATTCGGGTTTAAAACGTTCATCTGTCCAAGATGGCAATTTATTAAAAGTATCCGCAAAATGTTTGGATGGTGTGCGTCCTTGTCCCTCTCTTGTACAAGCTGATAATACCAATAGGTTCTGAGGTCTTGAAAAAGCAGTATAAAACAACCTGTAAAAGTCATAATACTTAGTTTTTTCAATCGGTTCGAAGGGTGGCTTGTGATAGTAGTCTGATTGAAGTTTCAAATCAATATCATCATATTGTTTTCGTGGTGATGCGTTTAGTGAACCAACAATAACAATAGGGAATTCAAGCCCTTTGGATTGGTGAATAGTCATAAATGAAATACAACCTGAGGGAGCGTATTCTTCAAAGTCTTCATATTCTTCAAGACCACCTTCCTTCAAAAATCGTAAGAATTTATTAAACAATTCTTTTAATGTTCTGTCAATATTCTTTTCTGTAAAAACAGTGAAATTATAGGTATGTTCAAACTTAAATAATAGTTTGGAGAACATAGCGATATTATATGTTGCTCTCAGGTCTGTTTTCTTTTCTTGTAGGTTGACATCCAAATATTTTGAAAACATTGGAAATTCAAGAAGTTGATACAAAAGGGCAGCAAATGCATAGTTGGTACTTTGAGAAAAGTTATTATGAGCTTTCATCTTACTCAAAGTCCACTTATAAAGTGTTTTGTGAGTTTGTGAGTCTTTCGTAAACTCATTCATAAATTCTACCTGACAACCTCTATAATAATCCCATATATCCAATTCTGCTGTATCATTCCATTTCAGACGTTGAAATAGGTTAGGAAATATGGTAACAAATGCACCAATCAGCAAACGTATTTCTTCACGTTCAAAAAACATCTTGGAACGTGGTGAGAATACAGGTATGCCCTTATCTTCTAAAAATTCAGCTAATCCAATGGCTTGGTCACTTTGAACAGATTTGAATAGAAATGCTATTTGATTGTAATCAGTCAGTACACCCTTATCTTTTAAATCTTTGATGAAATTATAAACTTCTTGATGATAAGCTTCTGTATCATTATGTTTAGATACTTTTATTACAGCAGGGATGTTTGGAAATTCACCATCATTTGGTTTGATGGTCTTTTCATATCTGAAAGTTTTACCATTATGATTCCAATTATGTCTGTTCATAAACCTGTTATAGAAATTGATAATATCAGGGTGTGAACGATAATTGGTATCTAATGTAACCTTTTTACAAGTCCCTTTTTCAAAGTGTGTAGAAAACTCTAAAATATTTCGTATAGAAGCTCCTCGAAAACGATATAAACTTTGATCATCATCTCCAACAACACAAATATTTTTGTGTTTATCAGCTAGTAACAGAATAAGTCGTTCTTGAATAGTATTAGTATCTTGATATTCATCAATCATTATATATTTAATCTTATTCTGCAATTCTGCTAATATATCAGGATTGTCCTCTAATAACCCTAGAGCTTTACTCTGTATAGTAGCAAAATCAAGTACGTTTTCTTCTTTCAGTAGGTTTTGATATTCTTTGTAGAAATTACCAATCACCTGTAAATCAGGCTCATCAGAATTGTATAGCTCATCAGGGTCGATATATTCTTCTGCTATTTTAGATACATATTTTACAACGATATCAGCTTTAATCCAATTGGATAAATTTATCTTCCAAATGAAGTCACTATTTTCAACTGCTGTGAATCTATTGATATTTCTAAATATAAGATATCGTTGGTCAAATTGATCAAGAATATTATAGTTTCGGTTAAGACTCGTAAACTCTCTATATTCTTCCAATATTCTAAGAAAAATAGAATGTAGTGTACCAATATACATTTCATTGAGATTAATATCTATCCCAAGTTGTAATAATCGATTTGAAATTCTTGTGACAAGTTCTTTTGCTGCTTTCTCAGTGAATGTAGCAACAAGTATATTCTCTGCATTAACACCTTTTGATATAAGGTAAACTACACGTTCCACAAGGGTTTTTGTTTTACCTGCTCCTGGACCCGCAATTATTAGCAGGGGGCCTTCTGTATTTAAAATAGCTTCCTTTTGGTTTTTATTAAGAGCTTGTTTATCGATTTTCAATATTTCTTCTAATACCATTGTATATCAACATAACGTCAAAATCAAAGGATAAATATATATATTAATATAAAATAAAACAACAAAAAGTAAAAGGCTTATATACTTAATACTTTGACACTAAACAAAAACAAATCAATTTTATAAACCATTATTTGTTTCATGTATCTATAATTAATTGAATATAAAAACAATGATGGGAAAATTGTTTATAATAAAAAATGCTAGGGAAATCTTATTTTCGAGCTAGATCCAAAAATGTATCATGGAAAAAATGTAATATCTTCTTGAATTATTAAGAGTTTAGCTGGAAGAATAGGTAAATAAGTTGAAACTTTCTTAACAAACGGTATCTAAACTTGAGAAAAAGGAGTAAATAAATGATAATATTCTAGATAAAAATGCTTCTGCTCTACATTTTCTTATTGAAGCCATTAAGATTTATAAAGAAAAGGGTATTATTATAATAAATACATGTCAAGATGAATCATTCAGTTACGCTGTTCATTATAAATATGCTATTTATCCTATTGAAAAAAAAGTAGAACTCTACAGTATGAAATAAGCACTTTAAGAAAAAATGATTTAATAGAGAAACTATTTAATAAGTAAAATAATATTTATTGAAAATAAAAATCAAACCGGCTTTATAGATATTGCCTAAAAATAAAAAACACCAAATATTAAAATTCGGTGTTTCAGATATTTGAATTTTAATCTTGTGGAGCTGATGGGGCTCGAACCCACGACCTTTAGACTGCCAGTCTAACACTCTAGCCAGCTGAGCTACAGCCCCGAATTTTCGATCACAAAGATAACTTATTTTTCTTTTTTGCCAAACTTGCTAAGGTTGTTTTTCTATAGATTTCTAAGGTTGCATCTCGAACTTCTATAAATACATCGCGTATGGTACAAGTGTCTTCTGTTGTACACGTATCACACGGCTGATGGTACATAATCGACACACAAGGCAATAATGCTATCGGCCCATCCATTAATCGAATCACTTCTATCAAGGTTACTTTTTCGGGATCTTTATTCAATCGATACCCTCCTTTTGCTCCTCTTCTACTAGTTAAAAATTGTGCATTCTTAAGGTCTCTTAAAATATTCTCCAAAAACTTTTTGGGAATATTTTCATCATTAGAGATTTCTGTCGACAATATACTTTTATCCTTATCTTGTCTTGCTATATAAATTAAAGCTTTTAAAGCGTATTTACACCGGTTGGAAATCATAAATCTAAAGATACTTATTTTCCTTCAATTAGTAAAACTATTTCGCCTTTCAAAGGCTTTTCTTTGCATATTTTTACTATTTCACCTACGCTGCCCCGCAACGTTTCTTCATACATTTTGGTAAGTTCCCTGCTTATGCTAACTCTTCGATCTTCTCCGAAGATTTCAGAGATTTGTTCCAAAGTAGTATTTATTTTATGGGGGCTTTCATATAAAATAATAGTTCTGCTCTCTTGAGATAGCTCTTTAAGTTTGGATTGCCTTCCTTTTTTGGCCGGTAAAAAGCCTACAAAAATAAATTCATGAGAAGGAAGCCCGGAGATTGCCAGGGCAGGAACAAAAGCCGTTGCTCCCGGAAGGCATTCTACCGATATATTTTTTTCGATACACGATTTTACAAGCATATATCCGGGGTCCGAGATACCCGGCGTTCCGGCATCGGTGATTAAAGCAATGACACGTCCTTCAGAAATTTGCTGAGTATACCCCTCTGTTTTTTGATGTTCATTAAACATATGATATGATTGCATAGGTGTTTGGATATCGTAATGCTTTAAAAGCTTTCCGGAAGTACGAGTATCTTCAGCCAAAATTAAGTCTACTTCCTTTAAAAGCCGTAAAGCCCGCAGGGTAATATCTTCCAGATTTCCAATAGGAGTTGGAATTAAATATAGCTTTCCACTCATATATTTTATAAACTTTTAAGAATCAAACCTGTGTACTATTAAACCGGATAGACGTTCCACATATTCTTCTTTGTTTTTCCAATTGTATTTTACGAACATTTTTTCCATCCATCTTTTTGCTTCTTCTATCGTTTGGGTTTGGTTTAACTGAGCAAATTCAGCATCCATATCTGATTTGCTGCCATTAAACAATTGACTGATAAATGCTATGGAATCATTAAAATCTAAATTAATTGGTCGTACAACTCTATTCTTTTCTTGAGGTTTTATTTCTGCAATTTGTATATTCAGAGAATCCATTTTTTTTAAATTTTCTTCCTCTGATTTTCTCATCTCCTCAGTTGTATCAACTGCTTCTACAAAAGGATCCTCAACTTTTTGTTCTTCTATGATTATATTGTTTTCAACATTATCTTTATTTATTGATTCTATAGGATCAGACACTTCACTTGCCGACTCTTTGTCCGTTTCATAAAAATCTCTAACCTCTACTTTTTTTTCCTGAACTTTACCATTACTTTCTAAATTTTCAAGAATCTGCTGATATTTAGAAGTAGATAATTGTTTTAAAAAAATAAATTTTTCGTATAAATTTTGAATTTTCTGCTGATGTGACAAAAGACCTGAAAAGCTTTGCACACGGCTAATTTCTCCGGCAATGGATTTGATTTCCTCTAGAACTTCCTTTTGAAATATTTCTTTAGCATTCATAATTTGCTTTTTAATATGTTCGTTAATTTCTACTTTTGTAAAAATTTTTATTAAAGACCCGAAATTTACAAATGTTTCTTGAAAATACAACAAATAGCACTCAACAAACTGGCTGGATTGAAGTAATTTGCGGTTCCATGTTCTCCGGTAAAACAGAAGAACTTATACGCAGACTCAAACGTGCAGAATTTGCAAAACAAAAGGTTGAAATTTTCAAACCTGCCATGGATGTAAGATATGATGAAACATTGGTGGTTTCCCATGATCAAACTTCTTATCCCAGCACTCCTATTGATAATCCTTTAGAAATTCCTCTTTTGGCAGCCGATTGCGATGTTGTAGGAATCGATGAAGCTCAGTTTTTTAGCGATACTATAGTGGAAGTTTGCAATCTACTTGCTAATCAAGGCAAAAGAGTTATAGTTGCAGGTTTGGATATGGATTTTAAAGGCAGACCTTTTGGACCGATGCCTTTTTTAATGGCTACCGCCGAATACGTAACAAAAGTACATGCTGTTTGCGTAAAAACCGGAAATTTAGCTAATTATTCCCATCGAATTTCATCCGGCGAGAACTTGGTGGAATTAGGAGAAAAGGACAAATATGAACCTCTAAGCAGGCAAGCTTTTTGGGAGATAATGAATAAGGAAAAAGTACAGAAAAAGGATGAAATTTAACTAGAGATTCTACGATGAAATATTCAGCATCTCAACTGGCTCGAATTATCGATGCCCAACTCATCGGCAATCCTGATAGAATAATTAAACATGTATTCTATGACA
This sequence comes from Apibacter sp. B2912, assembly GCF_009827835.1. NCBI lineage: Bacteria > Pseudomonadati > Bacteroidota > Flavobacteriia > Flavobacteriales > Weeksellaceae > Apibacter > Apibacter sp. B2912. The sequence continues at coordinate 29,057 of NZ_WINV01000003.1, read as the reverse complement.
GCCGAAATATAGTATCTCCTGCAGATGGTACTTTTATTGCATTTAAAGGAGTTCGAGACGGACATACTTATATGGAAGATGCTTATAATAAATCGGTTCGAATTTTTATAGCGTCACATATTCCCTCAATGCATCCTGATGCTACATATTTAATAGTAGATGATACGGTTTCAGCGTTGCAAAAATGGGCTCGCCATCACGCAAATCCTTTTCCTAATCTTCTAACCATAGGCATTACCGGAAGTAATGGTAAAACTATACTAAAAGAGTGGCTTGACCAATGTTTATGGGATGAATTTTCAATTATAAAAAGTCCTAAAAGTTTTAATTCACAAATTGGACTTCCCCTATCTCTATTACAAATTACATCTAAACACAATTTAGGAATTTTTGAAGTCGGAATTTCCAAACCCGGTGAAATGGATAAACAGGAAGATGTTTTGCATCCTTCAATTGGTGTCCTCACAAATGTATTAGCAGCTCATTCCGAATATTTTAAAGATCGGGAAGAGCAAGTTATAGAAAAAATTAAACTTTTTAAAAACTCACGGGTAATTATTTATCCAAGTGATCCGATTATTTCAAAAATAATTCAAAAAACGTATCCCAATAAAAAATTAATTTCTTTCGGAAAGGAAAATTCAGACATCCAATTATTAGATATTTCTCTTACCGGTAATACAACAGAATTGAACGTTTCCATTTGGGGGGAAAAAAGAACATATACTATCCCTTTTACTGATAATGCCTCTATTCAAAATGCATTATGTTTAGTAGCCGTACTTTCTGAATTGGGTTGTAAATACGATTTTATACAAGAAAAAATTTTTCATTTGCAACCGGTATCGATGCGTTTAGAACAAGTATCGGGAATTAATAATTGTACTATTATAAACGATACCTTCAATTCCGATTATCAATCTTTGGAAATAGCCTTACAGTTTCTTTTTCAGCAAAATAAACCTAAAAAAGTATTGATATTGTCGGATATTTTCCAATCTCGTCTTCCTGAAGCTTCATTGTATAAAAAAATTGCTGACTTAGTTAATTCTTTTCCTTTACATCATGTCCTTTTAGTAGGAGAAAAAATGCACCAATATCAAAGCTTATTTAATGCTATGTTAAAAAGCTTTTTGTCAACAGCAGAAGTTATTAAGTTTTTAGAAAGTCGATCTATAAAAGATGCTGCCCTATTAATTAAAGGGGCCCGTGCATTTGAATTGGAAAAAGTTGCTCAATTATTGCAAGTTCAATCTCATGATACCATACTGGAAGTTAATCTGAATTCACTTTTGAATAATGTAAATTATTTCAAAAGTCAATTAAATCCGAAAACTAAAATTATTGCCATGGTTAAGGCTTTTTCTTACGGTTTGGGAAATTTTGAAATTGCAGAAGTTTTACAATATTATCATATAGATTATCTGGCCGTAGCTTATGCGGATGAAGGTATTAATTTAAGAGACCGGGGGATTTATTTGCCCATTATGGTTATGAATCCTGAAATAAGCAGTTATGATCGTGTCATTGAATATAACTTGGAGCCGGAAATATACAGTTTTAGAGAACTTGACTTATTTACACAAAAATTAAAAGAAAAAAACGTATCGGATTATCCTATTCATATTAAAATAGATACCGGAATGCATCGCTTAGGCTTCCAACCCGATGAAGCTCAAAAATTAGGTGACTTATTAAAAGATAATATTTATGTAAAGGTAAAATCGGTTTTCAGTCATTTTGCAGTGTCCGATGTGTTAGAGCAAGAAGAATTTACCAGATTGCAAGCGACGAAACTGAAATATTCATTTGATCTATTAGTTAAAATATTAGGTTATCGACCTCTTCTTCATATAGCAAATTCAAACGGTATTCTTAATTATCCCGAATATCAATTTGACGCTGTTCGTTTAGGTATTGGTATGTATGGATATATTGATAACGAAAAGGCTTTAAAAATGCTGGAAAATGTAATTACTTTAAAAACTGTTATCTCTAATATTCACAATCTTAAACCCGGAGAAACGGTCGGATATGGTCGACATTATGTTGTTGAAAAAAATTCTTCTATTGCAACTTTACCTATTGGCTATGCAGATGGTATTCGTAGAATCATAGGAAATGGTAAAGGATATGTAACGATACATGGAATGAAAGCTCCTATCATTGGAAATATTTGTATGGATATGATGATGATTGATGTAACGGGGATTGCTTGCAAAGAAGGAGATCCAGTCATTATAATTGGTGAAAATCCTAGTTTGAAAGAATATGCTGACTGGTATCAAACAATTCCTTATGAAGTCTTAACCTCTATTTCGCCCAGAGTAAAGCGCATCTATTACAGGGATTAAATATTCCTTATTATACTATTATATTTGAGGATCATCTATATTCTTATATAATTTTGAACTAATAAGCCTTTAATTACTATCGATCACAATATTATTTATTTATAAAAAATTTATAATATCTACAGGTTTTAAAAAAAACGGTTAAGGTAAAAAAGTTACTTTATGAAGTTTACAAATAAATTTTACTTAACCGTATAAAATCTTAAATGTATTAAAAATAGTAATTTAATTATGCAACCGTATACTTGCTCGTATTAAAGCAATAGCATTTATATGTTCCATTAACATATCTTTAGGCTGATGATGTTGATTCTGTGAAACCAGCTTTATATAATTGTCTCCTAATTCGGATTTTTGGACAAACTTAACGGTAATATATTCACTCCAATCATCAATTTTTATAGATAGTAAATACATTTCTCCCCAAAAAATTTTATCTAAAGTTATTTCTTTATATAATACTATATCACCACTTTTCAGTAATGGATACATGGAATCTCCTTTCACATATACTCCTCCATCACAATTAGCTATACCCGGTATACGAATTCGATCCAGAACCGCTTCACTGGAAGTCCCCTTAAAAAGCTCAACCAAACCGGCTGTAGCTTCTAAATCATATAATGGAACATCTTGTATTTCTCTAACAGGATCCGCCGTTTTACGGTGCATATTTATCGGAACAGTAATAATTTCTTTTCCTCTCGGAAATCCAGATCCTCTTTTTAACATAGATTCTCTTCCGGTAAGAAGCCAATTTACATTTATTTCATCAAACTTATTGGCAATATCTTCTAATATGTCATAAGAAGGTTTAGTTCCTTCCCTTTTTAATCGGTTTAATTTTTCCGAAGAACTATATCCCAACCCATTAATTGCAAAATCATGAACACTTCTAAATCCTTTATATTTAATGATCTCAGCTATTCTTTCAAAGAAATTTGTGTTATTTTTCATATTTTATTTATTTTTTGCAAATATGTTTGTATGTTTGCTTTGTATTATAACGTAAATATACATTATTTTTTTAAAAACCCATATAATTACCAGAAAATTAATTTATTAGATATCGAAACTTTTATTTCGATTTACAAACAAACAAGAAAGATGTTAACTAAATAGGAACTAATAAATGATTATATGAATATAAAGAACAAAATACCATTTTTAAGATTGATTCCACGAATTATAACGGTTTAGTTAAATATAGTGCGCGAATTTAGAATGATCCAATTATTAATATTCAATTATAATCCAATTTAGTTTAGTCTCAATTAGCATTTAAAGAGAAGCAATTCACCAATTAATACACCATACCATGAGAAAAAGAAAATTAAACATCCATGATTTAAGAACCTGTTTAAGCTATGATTCTGAAGTTCGAAAATTTCTTAGTTTAAAGGAAAGATGTATCATCCATCATAATCAAATTAAAATTTTAGAGTGGTCCTACCCTTTAGAAATACCCGTCGACCTCATTGATAAAATTGAAGATAAATTAGATGAAATACGTCGAAAAAGATGGAAACGACCTGAGTTTCATTTTGAAAGAGAAAGCAACCATATTACGAGAATACAAATAAAATGAAAGAAAATATTCTTTTTTTAAGATTTATCTATTGATATGTTACCGATTTCATTTTGTAAGAATTTCCTTTTTTTATTCTTTTTTATTGAAAGCTTCTTTATTATTAGCTTTTCTTATCCCTTAATTTTCAAGAAGTAATAAGCTAATAATTTTTGTTATCGAAACTAGACACCCTAAAAATTAATATTTTATATGATATAATTAAAGTGTATTTCATATTAAAACCTTAAATAACAACCTTTAAAAAGCCCATATGATACCATATTGTAAAGAAATTAACGAAACACTATTTGATTTTTTTATCCAAAACAAAGGTGTGATCTTTGTTACTGTGATCAGTATGATAGCTCGTTCCTTATATAAAGGAACTTCGGTATGCAGACTTCTAATCAAAACACCCATTTCCATAATAATAGGAATTTCCATGGGGATACTGATGCAAGAATTTACCGATGTATCCCACAATACTATATACGTATTATGTATGCTTACCGGTGCATATACGGGAGAAATTTTAGATGGCATTGAACAACTTTTAAAATGGATTCCTTCAGCTTTAAAGAAAATTATAAGTAAAAAACTGGATATTGACGATAAAGACTCTTAATTTAAAGAGAATCAACATCAAATGAATTTATTAAACCATACTTTTTTAAATAAGAAGTATTTTAAAATGAGAGATTTTCTGTGAAATATTCCATTTAATAGGAATTTGCATTAGTAAGTCTTTGAAAAATATTTATTTAAATAATGTTAATCAATTTTGAAATCAATAAAATTTATAACCTATTTTTTACAGCAGTTATAAAGGTAGTATATTTGTTTTTGAATAAGTTTAAGATAATATACGATAAAAATGCTATCAATAAAAAATTTGCACGCAAGAATTGGAGAAAAAGAAATACTTAAAGGAATAAATCTTGAAATTAACAAAGGAGAAGTACATGCGATTATGGGGCCTAATGGAGGGGGAAAAAGTACGCTTTCCAATGTAATTACCGGAAGAGAAGATTATGAAGTTACCGAAGGTTCTATTCTTTTAGATGGAATAAATTTGTTAGACCTTGCTCCTGAAGAAAGAGCCAATGCCGGTATATTTATGTCTTTTCAATATCCCGTGGAAATTCCGGGTGTTAGCGTTTCCAACTTTTTAAAGGCAGCCATAAATGCTAACCGCAAAGCTCGTGGACAGGAAGATATTTCGGCACAAGAATTTTTACAAAAAGTTAAAGAAAAATCTGAAATGCTTGAAATAAGAAAAGATTTTCTTTCCAGATCTCTTAATGAAGGATTTTCAGGTGGTGAAAAGAAAAGAAATGAAATTTTCCAAATGGCTATGTTAGAACCTAAATTATCCATCTTGGATGAAACGGATTCAGGACTTGATATTGATGCATTACGTATTGTTTCTAACGGGGTTAATAAATTAAAAAATAAAGATAATGCCGTTTTAGTTATTACTCATTACCAACGCTTATTGGATTATATCGTTCCTGACTTCGTACATGTTTTAATGAATGGAAAAATTATAAAATCGGGAACTAAAGAATTAGCATTGGAATTAGAAGAAAAAGGTTACGATTGGTTATAATTTTCAAATACGCCAATCAGTCATCCTCTTAACTAAAATTAGTAAAATGAACATTCCACAACATACAGAATTAGTAAAAATTATAAAACAAGCTCAACAAACATTAGAGAATAGCAGTCTTCCAACCTCAAAAAATGAAGATTGGAAATTTTCAAAAATAGAAGATTTTAATCCGGAAACTTATGAAGCTGCAAAAAATAATCCTGTTTCTAAAGAGATTATAGAGAGTATTTTAGGTAATGAATCGACTTCTTTTAGAATAGTTTTGATTGATGGAATCATTTCACCAATGTATTCCAATTACCCACAGGATTCATGGAAAGTGCTTCCTTTTTCTGAAGCTTTAAAAAATGAAACATATCAAACAATTATTCTCTCTAAGCTAAATTCCATTTCTAATAATGAGAATTATTTTAACGTATTAAATACGGCATCATATCAAGAAGGAACTTTTATTTATGTACCTAAACATACAATAGAGAATCAGTTAATTGAATTAATCTATATAAGTTCAAAACAAGAATATAAGGCCATTAGCAACCTTCGTAATTTATTTGTTATTGAAGATCAGTCTCAAATTCAAATTTCTGAAAGAATTCATACGCTTTCTGAATTGGACTTCTTTCATAATATCGTTACAGAAATTTTTGTTGGAAAAAATACGAATTTCAGCCTTTATAAAATTCAGGATGATAAACATTCCTCTTGTTTAATAGACTCTACCTATATTGAACAAGAAAAAGACAGCAACGCCTTTGTGCATACTTTTTCTTTTGGCGGCAAAACGGTTCGTAATGAATTATCTTTTGATCATAAAGGAGAAAATATCAATTCAACGTTAAAAGGGGTTACCCTTATAGGAGATGGACAAGAAGTGGGAAATCATACACTTGTTAAACATAACCAACCTAATTGTGAAAGCCATGAACTTTATAGAGGAATATATCAAAATTCTGCACATGGCATATTTAACGGAAAAATTAAAGTAAATAAAATAGCTCAAAAAACGAATGCTTTCCAGCAAAATAATAATATTTTGCTTTCTGAAAATTCGAGCATCGATACGAAACCTCAGTTAGAAATTTTTGCAGACGACGTGAAATGTTCCCATGGGTGTACCGTAGGGCAACTTGATGATGATGCCTTGTTTTATATGAAACAAAGGGGAATTCATGAGAAAGAAGCTAAAGCTTTACTTATGTTCGCATTCTGTGCGGATGTAATGGAATCTGTTTCCATTCCTTATTTGAAAAATAAAATAAACAAGATTATTGCTCAAAAATTAGATGTAAATTCTGATTTTGAAATATAAAAAATATATATAATTTTTTTCAAAGGTTAGGATTAATTCCTAACCTTTCGTATTTAAATAAGTTAAATTCAACGTTTAAACTTCAATCTTTTTTAATAACTTAGCTACATCGCTAATAAATTTTAAATGAAAATACTTCTTTCTCCGGCAAAAATTATGAGTTTGGAAACCAATTCAATCTGGAATCAACACACTCAACCCGAATTCATTGATTATAGTAAAAAATTACAATTTGTTTTAAAGGAATATTCTCCATCTGAATTAGAAAATCTATTGAATATTTCATCAAAATTGTCCGAAGAAAATTGGGAACGAATTCAGAAATGGACTCCCAATCCTTTAAAAAAGGAGTGTGTACAGGCAATTTTTGCATTTAAAGGAGAAGTTTACAGAGGGCTAGATGCCGAATCCTTATCTAAATCCGCCTTAGATTATTTACAAAAAAATTTATTAATTCTTTCAGGCCTTTACGGTTTGCTTCATCCATCAGATGATATTATGTTATATCGATTGGAAATGGGAAAAAAACTTAAAACCGAACAAGCCAACGATTTATATGGGTTTTGGAAAGATATATTGAATACTTATTTGAATAACTTACTTGAAAATGATGAACCTATACTAAACCTTGCGAGTAAAGAATATTTTAAAGTAATTGACCTAAAAAAGTTGAAAGGTCAAGTTATGGATATTGAATTTAAAGATTATAAAAATGGATCTTTAAAAAGCATTATGATGTATTTTAAAAATGCCCGTGGAAAGATGACTCGTTGGTGCGCTGAAAACTCTATCACCCATTGGGAGGATATCAAGACGTATAATGAGGACGGATATGAATATTCAGATCAATTATCTACAGAAAAAAGTTTGGTATTTGTCAGGTAATTAAAGTAAATTTTTTTTAAGATAAAAGCTTACGTGCTCTCATCAAACTTACTTTTACATTAGCTAAAGATAAACCGGTTTCTTCAACTATATCTTTAAGCTTTTTACCTTCTACATATCGAGAATAAATTAATTTTCGATAATTTTCAGGAAGATTATTTAATCTTTTTTCAAATGCTTCTAAATTTTGTTTATCAATAAACAACTGCTCAGGCGATGGTTCCCAATCTCTTGGCTGTTGATAGTCATCATCTAAAAATTTATTTTTATCCTTATTTTTTTTTCTTAAAAAATCTATGGCTGAATTATGCGCAATGGAAGTAACCCAAGTTCTAAAATCAAAATCAGAATTGTATAAATTTAACTTACTTAAAACTTTTGTAAAGGTTTCAACAGTGAGCTCTTCTGAATAATTTTCATCTTTCACTAAAGAAAAAATATAGGACTTAATATCACTCCAAAATAAATTTACTATTTTACTTTGAGCCTGTTGCCTGGAATTTTTTGCTTCTTCGATTAGCTGTAATAGATCTAATTTATTTTTCAATTTGAAATTATTCTCTTTTTAGTTGACAATCTACAATAATAATACCTAATTAAAAAAATAAAAATTTAATAGCTACACTTATTATATGAGTACTTATCAACCTTTATTCCATTTGTATATAACAATTTCATGGCATTATTTTTGAAATTATCTTATCCTAATAATTACATAAAATTTATATGAAATCATTTATAAAAAATTGGTGGATTATGCTCCTTTTAGGCATATTGTTCATTTTAGCAGGTATTATAGTAATGGTGTCTCCTACTCCATCACTAATTTTCTTAACAACATTTTTTTCTGTCTCTTTTCTGGTTTTTGGTATTTTCGAAATTGTTTTTTCATTAAGTAATACTCATACCAGCAATTGGGGTTGGTATTTGGCCGGTGGTATTTTAGATTTATTGGTAGGGATTATATTAATATCCTCCAATATATTTACTCAAATGGGAATCTTATCTTTCTTTATTGGCTTCTGGCTGTTATTTAAAGGAGTTAGTTTAATTGGCCACTCGTTTGATATTAAGAACATGGGGTTAAGTAATTGGGGATGGTTATTAACTTTAGGCATACTGGAAGTTATCCTTTCATTTGTAATAGTGGTATTCCCTCCAATAGGATTAGCCGCTTTGCTAATATGGGTTAGCATATCTATGTTGTTTTTAGGAATTTATTACATCAGTTTATCTTTTAGTGTTAAAAAAATAAAAAATAATATAGTTTAATTTTAAATTATCTATACTTCATTATAGACCTTTGATATTTTTATTTTATCAAAGGTTTTTTCATTTACACTTAACATTTTAAACGTATTTTAAACTTATAGCACTGTATTACAGATACTTATTTATAAAAATAAATACCCCACTTAAACCATATATATAAGTCATCTGACACCTTGACGCGTTTACTTTCTTTTTGTCATAAAACTTTTATTTGGCATATTTTTAGAAAAAAGAAAAGGGTATTACCAATTAGTTTAAAAAAATAATATAAAAATTAAAAATAATAGATATGTCAGAACTATCAATTAAACCATTGGCTGACCGTGTAGTAGTAGAGCCGGCAGCTGCTGAAACAAAAACAGCTTCAGGAATCATTATCCCTGATAGTGCTAAAGAAAAACCACAAGAAGGGGTTATAGTTGCAGTAGGAGCCGGAAAAAAAGACGAACCGTTAACTGTTAAAGTTGGTGATAAAGTTTTATATGGAAAATATTCCGGAACTGAACTAAAACTTAATGGAAAGGATTATCTTATAATGAGAGAGTCTGATATTTTAGCAATTGTTTAATTAAACCAAATACTCAAATCTTAAAAAAATTAAAATGGCAAAAGATATAAAATTTAATATTGAATCTAGAGATGCCCTTAAAAAAGGGGTAGACGCTTTAGCTGACGCTGTTAAAGTTACTTTAGGACCTAAAGGAAGAAATGTAGTTATACAAAAATCTTTCGGAGCTCCTCATGTAACTAAAGATGGTGTTACTGTTGCAAAAGAAATTGAATTAGAAGAGCCTATTGAAAATTTAGGAGCTCAAATGGTTAAAGAAGTTGCTTCTAAAACCAATGATGTTGCCGGTGATGGAACAACTACAGCAACTGTATTGGCACAAGCTATTGTAAGAGAAGGATTAAAAAATGTAGCTGCGGGTGCAAATCCAATGGATTTAAAAAGAGGGATTGATAAAGCAGTAGCTGCTGTTGTTGAAGAATTAAAAAAACAATCTCAAGAAGTTGGTTCTGATTCAGAAAAGATCAAACAAGTTGCATCAATTTCTGCTAATAACGATGATACTATCGGTTCACTTATTGCTGAAGCTTTCGGTAAAGTAGGTAAAGAAGGTGTTATCACTGTGGAAGAAGCAAAAGGTACAGATACTTACGTAGACGTAGTAGAAGGTATGCAATTTGACAGAGGATACCAATCTCCTTACTTTGTAACTAATACAGATAAAATGATCACTGAGCTGGAAAATCCATATATTTTATTATGCGATAAAAAAATATCCAGTATGAAAGATTTACTTCCAGTGTTAGAACCGGTTGCACAACATGGTAAATCTTTACTTATTATTTCTGAAGAAGTAGATGGTGAAGCATTGGCTACTTTAGTAGTAAATAAGTTAAGAGGGTCTTTAAAAATTGCTGCTGTTAAAGCTCCGGGATTTGGAGACAGAAGAAAAGCAATGTTAGAAGATATCGCAATTTTAACAGGAGGAACCGTTATTTCTGAAGAAGCAGGATTAACTCTTGAAGGAGCAACATTAGAAATGTTAGGTACTGCTGAAAAAGTATCTATTGATAAAGATAACACGACCATCGTTAACGGTGCTGGAAGTGATGAAAACATCAAACAAAGAGTAGCTCAAATTAAAGCTCAAATTGAAAATACTACTTCTGATTACGATAAAGAAAAACTTCAAGAGAGACTTGCTAAATTAGCGGGAGGAGTTGCTGTTTTATATGTAGGTGCTGCTTCAGAAGTTGAAATGAAAGAGAAAAAAGACCGAGTAGATGATGCATTACATGCAACTCGTGCTGCTGTTGAAGAAGGTTTTGTTGCCGGAGGTGGTGTCGCTTTAGTTCGCGCAATTAACGGAATTGAATCACTTAAAGGTATTAATCAAGATGAAGAAACCGGTATCAAAATCGTTAGAAGAGCTATTGAAGAACCACTTCGTCAAATTGTAGCTAATGCCGGTGGTGAAGGCTCTGTTGTAGTTAATAAAGTTAAAGAAGGAAAAGATGATTTCGGTTACAATGCCAAATCTGAACAATACGAAAATATGTTCAGCGCCGGAATTATTGACCCTACTAAAGTAACTCGTGTTGCATTAGAAAATGCGGCTTCTGTTGCCGGAATGTTATTAACTACTGAATGTGTAATTACTGATATTAAAAAAGATGAACCTGCAATGCCTCCAATGGGTGGAGGAATGCCGGGAATGATGTAACAATCACATTTTTTCTTTATAAAAATAAAAAATCCCGGAATTCCGGGATTTTTTTATTTTATTTTAAATTATTTAATTGATTTTTAGAATATTCTTTATTTTATATTTAAACCATTATTCGTTGAATTTATTTTCACCCATACATTACAGCTAGTTAACTTCTTATTTAAAAAACCATCTACAACAGGGTAATACACTAATTAGGTGAATAATAGCAATTACTTCCAAACCTAAAAAAAACTACTGATACGTATGCAATATCCCAAAATTTGTATATAATTAAGTTAATGTTTTAATCTCTAAAAAAATTAATGCCAACTTTTTCATTATCAGCATGAATATTTTGTTTTTATATCCAATGGATTTAGATAATTTTTAAAATTAGAAACTGTCAAAGGTTTATAAAAATATTAGTTAAATTTTAATTACAAAATTAATATAATGTGTAAATTTGTAATGTTTTTTGAAGAATATTAAAATATGAAGCATCCTTTATTTTATGCAAAAATTTTACTCTTTGGAGAATATGGAATTATTGAAAATTCAAGAGGGTTAACCCTACCCTACAATGCCTATAAAGGAACTTTACAGTTTTCTTCAAAACTTAATGAAAATGAATCAAAATCAAATAAATCATTGCATAAATTTGCAGATTATTTGAAAACTTTATCATTACCTGAAAAATTTTCGATTAATATTTCTCAGCTTGAAAAAGATATTGAAAAAGGAATGTTCTTCGATTCTAATATTCCTCAAGGATATGGGGTTGGTAGCTCCGGTGCTCTGGTAGCTGCTATCTTCGATAAATATTCTGTAAATAAAATTTCATCTGATAAGATTCTAAAAACTGATTTAAAAGATTTAAAAAACGTTTTAGGACAAATGGAATCTTTTTTTCACGGAAAAAGTTCAGGCATTGACCCTCTTATCTGTTATATGAATATCCCGTTATTAATTCAACCTAATGCAGATGTTGACAAAATAGGATTAACTGAGAGCAAAGATGGAAAAGGAGCTGTTTTTTTAATTAATTCCGGCATGCCCGGTGAAACAGAACCTATGGTTCAGATTTTTTTTGAAAAACTTAAAAATGAAGGTTTTAGAAAAACTTTAAAAGAAGAATTTATAAAATATAATAACAATTGTATAGATTCTTTTCTCAATAGGGATATGGGATCCTTTTTTCAAAACTTGAAACATCTTTCTCTGTGGGCCTTAGATCATTTTACCCCTATGATCCCTCGAAAATTTTTAAAAATTTGGAAAAAGGGTATTGATACTAATACTTATTATTTGAAACTTTGCGGATCCGGAGGTGGCGGATATATATTAGGCTTTACCCAGGATTATGAAGCTACTGAAAAAATGTTAAAAAATTATAAAAAAGAAATCGTATATCGTTTTTAATTATAAATCCCTTAATTTTTTTGTATTTTTACCTGATTAATATCCTTAATGGATGTACTCTTCAGGAAAAAAAATATTTTTAATTAATCTTTCTTTTTTGGTTAGGGTTAGAATTTTTAATGTAATTATGCTAATTCTAGCCATGTATATTTCTGCAATTTATTTATTTGGTGATGAAAAAAATATTGTTGAGAATTTAAAAAATATAAAGCTTCATGGTATTATCTTATCCTCGTCACTAAGTGCCATGGCTGGTTATATTATAAATTTTTTTTACGATCAGGAAAAAGATATGATATATAAACCGATAACTTCTATATTGCAACGATTTATCAGTAATGGAATAGCTTTACGATTTTACATTTTTTTCAATTTCATATCTTTAACTATTGCCATAGTGTTATCTTATCGTATTTTTATTTTTTTTCTAATTTATCAATTTATCATTTGGTTTTACAGCCATAAACTCAGTCGAATAGTTTTTATCAATAATTTGACTAATTCTGCTATCATGCTTTTTCCTTTTTTAGCACTGTTTTTATTTTATGAAAATTTTTCTTCTTACATTTTATATCTTTCTGGATTTTTATTCTTAATCATCTTCATCAAAGATATTTGTAAAGATCTTCTCTCCTATAAATATGATCATCTTTTTAATTACCATACTTTGCCTAATACTTTGGGAATTATACCTACCAAAATTATATTAAACATATTATTTTGTTTATTATTATGTATTTCCTTTCAATTAAGCTGTGAACCTCATCTCTATGAAATAAGACTTTATTATTTACTAACCATACTATTATGCGTTTGTTCGATTGTGGTTATCTGGTTAAGTAAACCTCAATATATTCAGATATTAATATTTATGATCAAATTTTGGATTTTTTTAGGCACTATTTCTCTAGTATTTATTGATGGGAATCCCTTAACTTTGCACTTTTAATGAAGTTTGTTTAAAAATAGCTTTCTACCCTATTTATACATACGTATATCATAAAGGTATATTAACATAGATTTGCAACAAATGAAAAATAATAAATCATACGACAGAAGAGGCTCTGGAAGAAATGAAAAATCTTATAAAAAAGAATATTTCAAAGCCAATGATAAAAAGGAAAATAAACCTGGTAAAAAAAATAAATTTGAGGATAAAAAAAGGTACGCATCCGCTGCTCCATTTAGAAAAAGATTACCTAAAACTCCTAAAGAAAATGACGGAACAAGACTCAATAAATATATAGCAAATTCAGGCGTTTGCAGCAGAAGAGAAGCGGATATATTTATTCAAAATGGAGTTGTTGAAGTTAACGGAAAAATTATTACAGAATTTGGGTATAAAGTACAACCGGGCGATGAAGTATTTTTTGACGGAAGATATATTCGTCCTGAGAAAAATGTATACGTACTTTTGAATAAACCCAAAGGTTATATTTCAACCACTAAGGATGAAAAGGCCAGAAAGACTGTATTGGATTTAGTCGCCAATGCTTCTCCTTATCGTTTATATCCTGTCGGCCGATTGGATAGGCAAACCACCGGTGTACTTCTTTTAACTAATGATGGAGATCTTACTAAAAAATTAACCCATCCTTCCCATGAAGTTAAAAAGATTTATCATGTCACATTAAATAAAAAAGTTTCGGTTGAAGATTTTGGTAAATTGTTGGAAGGTTTACGATTTGAAGAGGGAATTGCTAAGGTTGACAAGATATCCTACATTGAAGGAGCTCCAAAAAACGAAGTAGGAGTTGAAATCCATATCGGGTGGAACCGTATTATTCGAAGAATGTTTGAAAGGTTAGGATATGAGGTAGAAAAGCTCGATCGGGTAATGTTTGCCGGATTAACAAAAAAAGCATTAAAACGAGGTTACTGGAGAATTCTCACAGACCTCGAAGTTAATACTTTAAAAATGCTTTAAATATTTGTTATTATAACTTTCCTATTGGAAAGTTTTTTTTTTCTTTATAGTTATCTTATTTACAATATTGTCAATTAATTTTTGCCATACATACGCTAAAATAAATGTTAAAATGAATGCACATATATTTTCAATGTTGGAAGGCAAAAACAGATGAAATAAATAGAGGATTTTCTCATGAAATATAAATAAGGTAAGGCTATGTATTCCTAAAAATGTAAGAATCGGAAATTTATACGACTTAAATAAAGAAAATAAATAACATAAGAACATACACAATGGCAAGGTAATAAGAATGAAAGGGGCTACATAAATTCCATACTCTTCAAAATAGGGAGTATAATAATAAAAATAATAAAGAAGACTTACTCCTACTATTAGACTTAATGCAAATAAAACTATTGTAAATTTATTAAATTCATATTCCTTATTTCTAATTAAGAAATCGGCTAGCCAAAAACCTATAACGTAATGGGGTATTCTAAATGTTAAATTATAAAGATATTCGTACGTATTATAGGTTGAATAGCTAAAAATATAAGCTGCTGCTATGGCACATAGTGTAGTTGCAGTCTTATTTATTTTAAAAAACTTGTAATATAAAGGTGTTACAAGGTATAAAAACAAAAGTGCAGGAATATACCAATCATATATTTTTCCTAAACCCACATTTCTCCAATAGCCTAAAGTAGTTAAATTATAAAATAATGAATCTGTATTCCAAATCCCTAATTTTATCGCTATGATAGTAACTATTAAAACAACTGGATAATAATAAGGTAATATACGTAATGCTCTTTTTTTATAAAAATGTCTAATTGAATCATCATTATGGATAGAAAAATAGACACCAAAACCGGATACTAATATAAAAATATCCACCCCACCATAGCCTATCCGTTTAAAGAATTCTAAAAATTTTGATGTACCTACATACACGTGAGAATGGTAAAACATAACCCATAAAATGGCAAAACCCATCAATAAGGTTCTGTATTTACTAAGTAAATTTAATTTCATAATATTTATTTTAGTTTATTTTGAGCGAATTTAACCAATCAATGTAGTCTCTGGCATTTTTCATATGCTCTGTCGGATTGGAGGTGAAGGCATGTCTGCCGGTATTTCTTATGGCACACATATACAAATAATCAGTTTTAGCCGGATTTAAAACGGCATCGACTACAAAATCATTAGGAACACAAATAGGTAGAGGAGGTAAACCTTTATACTTATAGGTATTGTATGGAGAATCAATAGATACATTTTTTACTCTCTTAACTTGAACCTTAAAGCCATATACTTTTCTTTCAGCATACTGAACGGTAGGATCCGATTGTAATTTCATATCATTTTTTAGACGATTAAGATATAAGCTGGCGATGATAGGCAGTTCGTCTTTTTTTACATATTCCCTTTGAACTATGGAAGCTAAGGTATAAACCTCTAGAACAGACAACCCTAATTTATCGGCTTCTGCTTTTCTTTTTTCATTCCAAAAACGGTTATGAATAGTTTCAAATCTTGAAAATAATTTTTCAGGCGAAGTATTCCAGTCCATATAATAGGTTTCAGGAGTGAAATATATTTTCAGCTCTTCCACATCATTATATCCTTTTAACGATGCTTGTTTTTTAAAATAATTTATAAAATGTAAAGAATCATCTTCTAAATTCTTACCTAAATCGGAAGCTAATTCATAAATGTCATCATATGATTTAATTCTTAAATGAACTTCATCTTGCTTGCCTAATAGTAATCGCCTGATTAAATCTTTATTATTTTCGCCTACATTTAATTTATACCTTCCTGCTTTTATTTTATCCGGATATTTTTCGGCATAAGCTACTTTGTCAAAAGATTCGATGTCTTTAAGATATGGAGCAAGCATTTTTTTTACCTGATGGTAACTAGCTCGAGTTGGAATATATATAAGCTTTTCCTGAATAACATTAGAGCTGTAATATTTTTTGTAATAAGGAACGCCTACTATAATTAATCCAAACGAAAATAATAAAAACAAAATTATTATAACAATAATTATTTTTTTCATATTCGATTACTTGGTTCGACAAACATCCAATTAGGATTAAACGCTACAAAAATACATATCTTTATTTAATTTGTATAATATAAACTTGGGTTTTTATATATTTGTTAGTAACTTCAAGTTGATTAAATATGATTTTAGGTTTATTAGGGAAAAATATTTCTTATTCTTTTTCCAAAAATTATTTCACGGAAAAATTTAAATTACTGGGACTAAAAGATTTTTCTTATAAAATATTTGATATTCCTTCCAAAAATGATATTTCAAAACTCTTTAACACGCCAGATTTAATCGGTTTTAATGTTACCATTCCTTATAAAAAAGATATACTAGATTTTCTAGATGAATTAAGTCCTGAGGCTGAAAAAATTGGAGCTGTTAATACGGTTAAAATTAAAGGTAAAAAAAGAATAGGTTATAATACCGATGCTATTGGTTTTAAAAACTCATTAGTTCCTTTATTAAAACCTCAACACCAATCGGCTTTAATTCTCGGTAACGGTGGAGCTTCCCAAGCGGTCGCTTATATTTTATACCATCTTTCCATACCTTATACAATCATATCCCGAAACGGAATAAATACCTATAGCTCATTAACCCAAGAAATAATTTCATCTCACAATTTAATTATAAATACAACACCGGTAGGAACTTATCCTAATATAGATGATTGTCCCCCCATACCCGCTCATTTTTTTACCCCTCAACATCTAATTTATGATTTGATATACAATCCGGAAGAAACTAAATTGTTACAACTGGGAAAAAAAGCAGGTTCACAAACTAAAAATGGATTGGAAATGCTCCATTTACAAGCTGATCATGCCTGGAATATTTGGTATGAAAATAAGTAACTAAAAAATTATTTTCTGTCAAATAACGTTCCTGAAGCTTGAGCTTTCGGAAATATGGTCATGTCCGCAATTTGTACATGGTCGGGTCTTGAAACGGCATAATAGATAGCATCCGCTATATCTTCTGCAACTAAAGGCTCAAAACCCTGATAAACAGAGTCTGCTCTTTTTTGGTCTCCTTTAAATCGAACTAAGGAAAATTCAGTTTCAACAGCACCCGGAGCAATATTGGTAACTTTTATCCCTTGAGTTAATAAATCCATTCTCATTCCTTTACTGATTGCTTCCACGGCATGTTTGGTAGCACAATATACCATTCCTTTTGGATAAGTTTCTTTTCCTGCAATAGAACTTATATTTATTATATGCCCTCTTTTGTTGGCAACCAAAATAGGCACAACTGCTTTGGATACATACAGAAGTCCTTTAACATTCGAATCGATCATCGAATCAAAATCATCAATTGAAGAATCCAAAAATGTGTCTAATCCATGGGCATTTCCTGCACAATTTACTAATATATTTATATCTTTCTTATTTTGATCCGACAAACTTTCTATTGCAGAAAATACCGCTTCTCTATTTCCAACATCGAATGAAAGAGTGGTTATTTTCACATTATCTTCCAATTCTTTTTTTATATCGTCCAATCTACTTTTTCTTCTTCCACAGAGTATAAGGTTGATTCCTTTTTCAGCGAAAATTTTCGCCGTAGCTTGGCCTATACCTGAAGTAGCCCCGGTAATTAAAGCTGTTTTTTGCATATACTATTTTTAAAGAATTAACTTACTAAATATACAAAATTATTCCAATTAAAATAGTTTATAAAAAACAGTTTGTATATTATTTGCCTTTATTCTAAATTCGGAAAATTCTCAACCAATTCAATATCATCAACTCTAAAACCTCTATCATTACTTGCCGCTTCACTGATCAATTCTAAGGTTGAAATTTCTTTTAAAATTTCATCAGGAATTCTGATCATTACGCCTTTGTATTTGTTTCTATTGTTGAATGCATTGAGTTCAATATCGGGTAATGTCAGCTCTTTCTCATTAAATCTAATTCTTAGCTTGTTTGTATTAGAAATTTCATCTGAGTTATAAATATTTGCATTGAAATTATATCTCAAGGCTATATTTTTCCGGTTTCCTAATGGAATATTACTTATGATTAAAGATGATTCTTTGTTTGCCGGGAACCATATAAAAAATTCTTTCTTGGCAATTTCACTGGATCCGTTTAATTTTCTTATATCAGCCAACCTAAATGGATCCGAATAAACTGCTCCTTCAGCCTCTCCATCAAAATTAGTAACCGCAGATACTTTAGGCCATGGACTTGAACTAATTATTCCTCCCTTGACTTTAGTTACCTTATTAAAAGTTTCTTTAAAAAATCCGCTTGGAGGAATCGGTGGCGTTGAGTAGTCATCATTATCAACACAGGAGATAAGAAATCCCTTAATTACCAATCCAATAATTATAAGTGAATATGTGTATTTTAATTTCATCATTTCAATAATTAATCTTCCAATTGTATCATATCAATCCTAATTCCTTTTTTATTTTTACTTGCTGATCCAAAAAATTCAATTTTTTGAGTACCATCCGGAATAGGAATTCGCACAGTATAAAATGTATTTTTATTGTTGCTTATATCTAAAGCAATATGGGGAAGCTCCACTTCAACATCATTACATTTAACTATTAAATCATCCACAAAGCCAATATCCAATGAATTAAAAATGCCTACATTGAGTTTAAACGATAAAACCATTTGTTTATGACCGGATGTATTGATATGGTCTATAATTAATGAAGCATTCGTATTTGCCGGAAACCAAACCAAAGGGGAAGGAAATGAAGTTCCTGAAGTTCTAATATCTGCTTTTCCATAAGGATCACTATAGGTGACCGATTGAGAATTATCAAAACCGATTGCATTATTTATTTTAGGTCTTACGGATACATTTGAAACCTTATTAAAAGTTTCAATAAAAAAAGGTTGAGTAAGTGGAAAATCTTTGACATCTTCTATAGTTCTCAGGTTCAACCTATAGGTTTTATACTTTCCATCATATCGGGTCATAATTCCTCTCAATTTACCCTCTCCATAGGGAATTTTATATCCCGCAAAAGAAGCATAATTACTTATAGGTACAGCAAAATAATTGAGATTTATAGTATTTACCTGATTGTCTGTACTAGAATTGTTTCTAACAAATGTTTTTCCCGAGTCATTAAATTCTACTCCGCTAATTTCAACCAAAGTACACAAATATTTTTCATTATTATTGACCTCTCTTGCAGTTAACAATTTACCGGCTGAATTTCTTTTAATAACCAATTCTTCATCATTTTTTTGATCTTTACCCAAGATAATATTCGATTTCATAACTGAAGGAGTTATTTGATCGACGATATATTTTTCCGGCTGAGTGGGAAGCATACCAATCTGAACCATACCGTTTTGCTTTCCATAATAGAGATCATCTAATTTAATATATAGTTTAGATCCAAGCGGATAATAAGTATATAAGCTGGATTTATTAATGCTGAGTACAATCCCTTGAGTTCCATCTTCAGTAACTAAAAATAAATTTTTATAAAAATTTCCGGCATGATCTGTTGAAATAACATAGCCCTCTAAAATTTCGCCATTTGTAAAAGCTTGTGCCTCTATACCATTTTTTCCGGTAAAAACAGGAGCTGTTTTTAAAAGATCGGAAATGTATACAGTCGCTTGCATTAGCCGACCTTGATTTACTGAGGGATTTTTATAATCATCATCATGTACACAGGCCAAGAGAAACCAAGATATAAATATAAATAGTACACTATTTTTAATCATTTTTTCAATTTTAAAATTTATCGTTTATTTCAGCATTAATTTAAAATCTAAAAGAAACGTTTATGAAATACGATCTGCCTCTATCGTAAAAAAGCTTATTACCAAAAAGCGGATAGGCCAACGATTTATCTTTTTCCAATTGTTCATAATTGGAATATCTTCCTTGCTCAAATGATCCGGTAACATAACCTCTTTCATTTAAAATATTATTTATCGAAGCACTTAAACTCAAGGAATACTTACCCATTTTAAGAGATTTACCCAAAGAAGCATTTAACATAAAAACATCTTGAAATTGCTTCTGTTTTATAATTGATTTAACATTTTCTTGAGTAGCTCCCTCATATGGAAAAGCATCATCTTTCATAATAAAATTTTTGGTTCTTGATAGAGAAGATATATTCGAATAATTATCTTGTAAGAAATTACCACTAACTCCTACCCACCAATAGTTAGGCGAATCATATTTAATTCCAACAACATATGCTTTTTGTGGTGTTCCGGTAATCTTATAATTTTTAATGAAAGAAGATCCGTAATCATGTACACCCGGTGAATTATCACTAAGTATGTACAAATTAGGATTATTTTTATACGTATATTGTCCTACAGATGCTATTCCGGAGAGGGTTAAAGATGGTGTTAATTTCCATTCCAACCCTATTTCAGAACCCAAATATTCTTTTTCAACACCTGCTAAAACTTCTGAAACAAATGCATCTTCACTTTCATCTAAACTAACTCCTTTAGCATAATAACGAGTTATTTCTACCGCATCTTTTATCTTTGTATAGTATCCGGTAATCCTGGCTTTCACAGAAGGAGACCTTAAAATATATGTTAAATCATTAGTATTTATTCTTTGATTGGATATATGAGGTGTTATGTCATTATTTAATCGGGAATTCACAAAAATTTCATTTAAAGTTGGTGAAGACTCAAAATAGGCGGAGTTTACTATAATGAAATTTCTTCCATTAATCTTATAAGTTATTCCTGTTCTAAGACCCAATTCCGTAAAATTGGCTTTATTAGATTTTCCGTACGAATTATTCGGATATAATCCGTGTTTAAATTTTCCGTCTCTATAGGCTTCACTCCAACCGAATACTAATGATACTGCCATCTCCCAATGGTTAAACGTTACTCTTGAGGTAGCATTTCCCGTTATTTCCTGCCTGAACATTCGGTAATCATATTCTGTTTTCTCGCCTTTTCTTGTTGCTACACTACCGGGTTTTAAGCTGTTATAATCATCGGTAGATGAACCGGAACCATCACCCTTTATAAATGAACTTTTATTTACGACAAAATCTGCTCCCAATAAATCATTTACCTCTCTATAATTATCTGAAACTAAATTTTGATAATTTAAATTGAGAAAAAATTTCCAATTATCGCTCAAAAAAGTCTGCAAATGAATGGCAGCATTAAAGGTTTTATCTTTATAAACATCATCCACCAGGAAATAGGAAGCTCTTCTGCCTATTTGCCCGCTGTAGGGATCTTGATATGTTGGAGCATGATAATTTGTATTATATAAATATCCCCAATCGAGTTGAGTCACGTTGAGATCATTTGTCTTCCAAGCATGAAGAAAATTTTCATATTCCGTCATATTTCCCTGACTAAGCCAGTAACTAGGTAAATTTTTATAATAAGTTGGAGATGGGTTATCGGCTTCATACCTATTTAGACGGGAACTTTTATTATATCCAAATTGATATGAGGCTGTAGTTGTTAACTTTGATTTATCGCTTAAATTCCAGTAATGAGTTAACATAAATATCGGCTCAAAAATTCTTTTTACCCTTTCATTTCTTTTATCTCCATCTTGCCAGCCCCAATATGAATTATAATTCTTACCTCTTAGGTCATATACTTCTTGTGTATTAGGACTCATTCCTGTTTTTCTTGTTGGAGTACCGAATGCAGTAAGATTTAGTCTGTGGTTATCATTAATTTTTTTCTCAAGAGATGCGAAGTACGCATAGGAATTATTATAGGTCCCATCAATTACTCCTTCTTCCATCCATCTTCTGGAACCTGAAAAAGTGAAAGCCCATCCCGACGGAAGCATTCCCGAGGAATACGTTGTCATGATTCTATGTTGATACGTACGATTTGAGAAAGAATAGGTTAGCTGAAATCCTTTCCTGTAAGAAGAAGAACGTGTATCGTAATAAGTTGTTCCTCCCAAATTGCTGAAAGAATAATCAGAGATGGTATTATTTTCCGCTAATTCGTAAGGATATTTAACAACATTATTTAAACCACCCCAATTTCCAAAATCAGGTTTTCCTGTATGATTTTTAGACATTGGAATACCATTAAACATAATATTTGCATAGCTGTTATCAATTCCCCTTACTTTGAACCAGTAAGATCCTAATTCAAAAGAGGCGGTTTTAGAAAATACATCTTTAGAAGATTGTAATAACCCAATTCCTGTCATTGATTGAGAACTCTCTTCATCCGACGAAAAATCATCTTCCATCAAAGTCAATAAACCTTCATCCTCTTGAGAAGGATTATATTCTAATTTTATTACTCCTAAATCTTTCCTCGTTTCTTTAGGAAAAACTTTTACCGTTAAAGTTAAGGGCACATAGCCTACTCTATTAATGATTATTAGATAAGTTCCAGCAGCTACATCTTTAAATTGAAAATATCCTACCCTATCGGATTTGGATTGTATCAAACGATCTTCACCTAAGCTAACGACAGCCTGATCTAAAGGTTTATCTTGATCTCCTTTGAGATAACCATAGATCATAGTTTGCGCAAATATTACCTGATTTACAAAAAGTATCCAATACAATAACTTAAATTTCATCATCTTTCAGTAATTTCAAGAAGCCTATTGAAGCAAATATAATTATTTATTTTTAGTTTTGTTAATATAAAAAAAACGGATCTATGCGTATATTATTAAAAAATATATTTGTTTTTATTTTTTTATTACTTGATAATACCCCCATTGAAGCACAAATACGATATAAATCAGCAACCGTCATGTTTTATAACGTAGAAAATCTCTATGACACTATTCCATCTGCTGATCTTATTAACGGCACCCTGGATCCTAACGATCCAAAGTATCAAATAAGCGTATCCGAAGATGAAGCTTTACAATCCGGATATGAGGTGTACCGAGATGAACTATCCTTCAATAAACTAAAAGGAAAAAAAGTAGTCAGAAAGCATATTTTAACCGATGAATTCCATTATAAAGGACCAAAACGCTGGAATACAAAAAAATATAAAGAAAAAATCAATAACATCAGCCGAGTTATATCCGAAACCGGAAAATCAGAAACTCAATCTATGCCGGTAATCATTGGTTTATGTGAAATTGAAAATGAGCATGTATTGAATGATCTATGCGAAGCCATCAATAAAAGAGGAGGAAATTATGAATTTATTCATCTCAATTCTTTCGATGAAAGAGGCATAGACGTTGGCTTATTATATAACAAAACAAGGTTTATCCCGCTAAATAAACAAAAGCTTTTCATAAATTTACCCAGACAAGAAGGTTATAAAAATTATACACGCGATATACTTCTGGTAGAAGGTCTGTTAGAGGGAGAAAAAATGTATTTCTTCGTCAACCATTGGCCTTCCCGACGAGGAGGTGAACAAAGAAGTCTTCCCAAAAGGATGGCGGCTGCCAAAGTCTTAAAACAAGCAATGGACAGCCTTATAAGCATCAACCCAAAGGCAAAAATAGTAGCAATGGGTGATTTTAATGATGATTGCACCAGCCCCAGTATTAAAAAAGGGTTAAATACGGTATCTAAAAAAGAAAACGTAACAACCGGTTCTTATTATAATCCCGCAGAGAACTTATTCAAAAAAGGATTGGGGACTATTGCTTATCAAGATTCATTTAATTTTTTCGATCAACAAATTATGTCTCCTGCCCTTGTTACAGATAAAGAAGGCTATCGCTTTTACAAAATGAATGTGTTTACGCCTTTTTATTTAGTTACTCAAGAAGGTCCTGATAAAGGTTACCCTTACCGTACTTTTTCTAATAATAATTATACGGGAGGATATAGTGACCATTTTCCGGTTTATACTATTCTTATTAAAGAAATTAAATGAGTGTAATTTAATATAAATTATCCATATAAAATACCATCCTACTATAACAGCTTAAACTTACCAACATACCAATAAAAAAAGCGAGATAATTCCCGCCTTTAATGTTTTCACAACGGAATAATCCTTATTGTGAATTGCTTTCAAATTTTATTTGCTTCAAAGATAATCAATAAATCAAACTAATTCATCATAAATATACATTTTTTTTATTTCTAATTAGTTTATACTTTTATTGAATAATTACTAAAACCAAATAGATCATTATGTCTTTTAAGAAAATTCTTGGCCTGAACGTAGGAGTATCTTCAATTGGCTGGGCTGTTGTCCATGAAAATGAAGAAAATCCAAATTTAAATTCTATTACTAAATTAGGGGTGCGGGTAATTCCTATAACCAAAGATGAAAAGAATAATTTTGAGAAAGGATTGTCTGTTACACCCAATGCAGAAAGATCTTCAGTAAGAAGCGCTAGAAGAAACCTTCAACGTTTTAAGCTGAGAAGAAATAACTTAATCGCATTACTACTTCAAAACCAAATTATTTCATCCAACTCTTCCTTGACAGAAAAAGGTAAATTTACCTCTTTCGAAACCTTAAAAAATCGAGCAAAAGCAACAAAAGAAAGAATTGAACTGGAAGAATTAGCCAGGGTTTTACTTCATATAAACAAAAAGAGAGGATATAAAAGCAGTAGAAAAGTAAAAAACAATGAGGATGGGAAGACAATAGACGGAATGGAGATTGCTAAGCTTTTATATGAAAGAAAGTTAACTCCCGGACAATATACTTTTCAACTTATAAAAAAAGGGAAAAAGCAAATTCCAGACTTTTACCGTTCCGATTTAGAAAAGGAATGGTCCACATTATGGGATTTTCAAAAAAAATATTATCCCGATATTTTGACCGAAGATTTTAAAAAAGAACTGGAAGGAAAAGGACAAAGAGCAACTGCCGCTTTATTTCTAAAAAAATATGGAATCAGAATCGCCATAAATAAAGGGAAAAGAGATGAAAAAAAGTTACAAGCCTTTAAATGGAGAGACCAAGCAGTCTCGGAAAAAATAACTCTTGAAGAAATAGCCTATGTTTTGGCTGAAATAAATAACCATATTGCTAATTCCAGCGGATATTTAGGCGCAATTAGTGATCGCAGTAAAGAGCTATATTTTAATCAACAGACAATAGGCGAAAATCTTTTTTCCCAAGTAGCAAAAAATATTCACACCAAATTAAAAAATCAAGTATTTTTGAGACAAGACTATCTTGATGAGTTTGAGCAAATATGGGAAACTCAAGCGCAATTCCACCCTCAACTTACTCCTGAGCTAAAAAAAAAGATTCGAGATTCCGTTATCTTTTACCAACGTAAACTTCGTTCCCAAAAAAGATTAATTAATCTTTGTGAATTTGAAAACAAAGAAATTGAAATAAATAAAAACGGAAAAAAGAAAAAGAAAAAAATCGGTTTAAAGGTTGCCCCTAAGTCCTCCCCTCTTTTCCAACAGTTCAAAATATGGCAAAGCCTTGGTAATGTACTTATCAAAAGGGAAGGAAGCGATCGTCCGTTGACGTTAAAAGAAAAAGAATTACTATTTACAGAACTGAATATTAAAGGAAACCTATCCGGACTAAAGGCTTTATCCCTATTAAAATTGCCCTCTAAAGAAACTAAAATCAATTTTACAATCCTGGAAGGAAATCGAACTCAAGAACAGCTTTACCGAATTTATCTTAAAATTTTAGATATGGAAGGATATAATGTTTTTGAACTTTTGGACATACCGGAAGACCAAGAAGAATTAAAACCGGGAGACAGTAAAATCCCTGCCGCAGAAATCAAAGAAATAG
The DNA here is from genome assembly GCF_009827835.1 of Apibacter sp. B2912. Lineage (NCBI taxonomy): Bacteria > Pseudomonadati > Bacteroidota > Flavobacteriia > Flavobacteriales > Weeksellaceae > Apibacter > Apibacter sp. B2912. Next base: position 2,775 of record NZ_WINV01000003.1, on the reverse strand, counting down.
TAAAATCTGTTTTTGAAACATGTTCTATTTCTACTTTTATATTAGATTTTGACCCGTTGCTTCCGAATCCTGAATTTGAAAATCAAAGCGCATATCAGCTCTGGCATTTAGTATATTCTTATGAAGGAGACAATTCTACCTCGGGAAATGATAAATTGTTGGAACTGTTAACTACTAAATTCGGATTTAAAAAGGAATATGCACAACTCTTTGCTTCCATCTCATATGATTCAGAATATGGTAATTTAAGTAGTAAGGCAATGCGAAAAATTTACCCCTATTGTAAAGAAAATACTTTTAGTGAGGCATGCATAATGGCGGGATATAAACATTCTAAACATTCCCTGCCCCGTGAGGATAGTAATAACCGCAAATTAAAAGATCGACTCGAAATTTTACCTAAAAATTCTTTGAGAAGCCCTGTAGTGGAAAAAGTCATAAACCAATTAATTAACCTGGTAAATTCATTAATGGATGAGTATGGTGCATTTGATGAAGTACGCCTTGAATTAGCAAAAGAGCTCAAAAAAAATGCTAAAGAGCGAGAAAAAATTTCAAAAAATAGGGATGCTGCTAAAATTCGATATCAAAAATATTCAGAAATACTAAAAAAAGAATTTAATATTTCGAACCCCTCAAAGAACGATATAACTCGCTATCGATTATATTTAGAATTGGAAGCGAACGGTTTTAACGATTTATATACTGATACTCCTATAAATAAAGATTATCTTTTTACAAACAACTATGACGTTGACCATATCATCCCGCAATCCAAAGTATTTGATGACAGCTTTTCCAATAAAGTACTGGTTCCCAGGCAAGCAAACCTTGAAAAAAGTAATTTAACTGCTTTCGATTACCTATCAAATCAAGGAAAAGAGAAAGAAGAACACTTTCAATATGTAATTTCAGAATTATATAAGAAAGGAGCTATTTCCGAAACCAAATATAAAAACTTACGTAAAAAAGGATCCGAAATAGGTGAAAGTTTTATCAACAGAGAGTTGCAAGATACACCATATATTGCCGGAAAAATTAAGGAACTCCTTTTTGAAATTGCTCCCGATGTGGTTACTACTTGCAGTGATATTACTTCTAAATTACGTAAAGATTGGAACTTATCTGATCTTATGAAAGAATTGAATATTGAAAAATTCCGTAACGCCGGACTTACAAAGTTGGTTGAAAATTCAAGAGGTGAAAAAAAAGAAATGATCATCGATTGGGACAAAGGAAATGACCATCGTCATCAAGCTCTCGATGCCTTACTTGTTGCTTTTACATCCAGAAATCATATTCAATATTTAAATCATATGAATGCTCGGGACGATGAAAAACATAAACGACATGCAGTTATTCTTGCTATTGAAAAGAAGATCAAATATGATAAAATCAATGAAAATGGAAGCAGACCCTCTCGATTTACTTTTCCAACTCAAAATTTTCGACAAGAAGTCGAAAAGCAATTAAAAGAAATATTGGTTTCATACAAAACTAAAAATACGGTAGCCACTGTAAACTTAAATAAACCTAAGAAAAAAGGCGGATATTCGCCCAAGCTTGAACTTACGCCAAGAGGCCCTTTACATAAAGAAACCATTTATGGGATGTCAAAAATTTCCCGGACTAAAGAAATAATGATTTCTTCAAAATGTAACTATGAGACAGTATCAATGATTCAAAATCCTATATACAAAAATGCTTTATTAAAACGATTGAATGATCATTTCAATGATCCTAAAAAAGCTTTTTCCGGTAAAAATTCAGTAACTAAAAAACCAATTTTTTTGAATGCTTATTCAACCGATACCATTCCTGAAAAAGTTACCATCCAATGGTTTGAAAAAGTTTATACTATAAGAAAAGCTATTACCCCCGAAAATTTTAAAAATGAAAAAATTATTGAAAAAGTATTGGATCCCACTACCCAAAACATACTAAAAAATCGATTAAAAGAAGCCCATGGAAATGCTAAAGAAGCCTTTTCAGATTTGGAAAAAAAACCAATCTGGCTAAACCAAGAAAAGGGAATCTGCATTAAAACAGCAACTATAATCGGAGTTAGTAATGTGGAATCGCTACATACTAAAAAAGACCATTTCGGAAACGAACTTTTCGATTTAAACGGCAAACCTATTCCGGTGGACTTTGTGAGTACGGGAAATAATCATCATGTAGCTATTTATGAAGATGCAGAAGGAAACCTACAGGAAAAAATAGTCAGTTTTTTTGAAGCGGTCGAAAAAGTAAATCAAGGACTTCCCGTAATTGATAAGTTCTATAATGAAAACCTGGGTTGGAAATTTCTTTTTACCATGAAACAAAACGAGATGTTTTTATTTCCTTCAGAAGATTTCAATCCAAATGATCTAGATATCAACGATGAAAAAAATTTAAATCTAATTTCCCAACATCTATTCAGAGTCCAAAAATTAGCTTCTAAAGACTATTATTTCAGACATCATTTGGAAACCGGCATTGAATTTAATGATGCAAATTTAAAAAGAATAATCTGGAGGAGGGAAAGACCTAGTGGGGTTAGAAATATCGTTAAAGTTCGTTTGAATCATATGGGGAAAATTGTTCATATTGGTGAATAAAAACAACACCCCAACACTGTAAATCCATAAACCACAAACAGATAGCCTGTAGTTATTTTCAAAGAAACCCTGAAACCAACCCATAATTTTGTTCAGACAACCCAACAGCATCTTTGTGATGATCAACAAGTTAAAGTAAAAATAACCGTAAAAGTTATAAATTCTGATAAAA
>NZ_WINV01000017.1:0-811 GCF_009827835.1 Apibacter sp. B2912 | reverse complement strand
AATCAAAGAAAAATAGCAGAAATAGCATACGGCAATCGTAAGGAATTAGGAAATAAAGGAGGAGAAGACGGCTGGAGATTTTAAGGAAGGGGACTTCTTCAGATAACCGGGAGATATAATTACGGTAAAATTCAAGAGCAAATAGATCAACAAGCGCCCGACAGTGGTTTTAATGTATTTACCTCGGCAATTAATGAAAAAGGCTATACCCCGTATCAAGCAGCCCTTACCGGAATGGCCGACTGGTATAAAGATAAAATGTATTTGGAAGCAGATAAGACCGGTCAATACTCCGATGATAGGGTTGTGGAAATGATTGTTGATATACTAAATCAAAACACGAAGTCACATCCTAAAAGAAAAATATGGTACAGAGGAGGAAAAGAAGGGAAATTATCCGTAGCCGTTGAAAACTCAACTAAGGTCCTATTTAAGGTAGCAGAATGTGAAAAGGTAAACAAGCCGTTAGACTATATTGATGGCGATTTAAAGATACAACAGGGAATAGACTGGTTATTAACCAAAGCCATAAGCCAGGAAGAAGCAGAAGCAGGAAAATCGTATAAAGTAAGATATGCCAACGATCAAAACCGAGTAGAAGAATCGGGAGAAAATACGATGGATTGTTCGGAATTAGTGTGCCGATATTTACAAAAAATAGAATGGAGTAAAAAGGTAATGGCAGGAAATACAAGGATACTGCATGACTTCGGGGAAACCTATTCGGAATATTTACTGAAACATGATGATATAAATTACAAACCTCAAAAGGGAGATATATTTATATGGAAAAATAAAAGCGGAGGAATGG